>CAZWAN010000011.1:0-53074 GCA_964631875.1 uncultured Flavobacteriaceae bacterium | reverse complement strand
GTTCAAAATGTTCAATAAATTTATTAAAAAAGCAAGATAAATGAATAATGAATATTAGTGATTATTTTTAAAAATTCTTTAAAATCAGTCAAATAAAATGACATTTATCAAATTTTAATAATGATTTAATCAATATCTTTAGCAAAGTGAAAAAGAAAAAATTTGTGCATCTCCAATTCTTATCCAACAAATAAATTTTTGATAAAATATTCCTTTAACAGGATGTAACATAAGATAATCTATGATGAAAATAGGTATTCTAAAAGATAACAAAAAAGGAGAAAGGCGTGTAGCCATTTCCCCTAAAATCGCGAAACAATTAATTGAAAAGGGATTTGATGTTCTAGCCGAAAAAGACGCAGGACATAATGCTTCTTTTAAAGATAGTGACTACGAAGAAAGTGGTGCAAAGGTTGAAAGCCGAGCCGTAGTTTTTAAGGATGCAGATATTCTCATAAAGATAAATCCGTTTGATGAAGAAGATCTAAAACTTATAGACAACCATCATATATTAATAAGTCAGTTATACCATAAATCAAATACAAAGCTGATCCATGATATTGCAGAAAGAGGAGCAACCGCCTTTTCTTTAGATGCAATGCCCAGAATTTCAAGAGCCCAAGAAATGGACGTTTTGAGCTCGCAAAGTAATTTAGCAGGTTACAAAGCTGTAATTTTAGGTGCCTATGAAATGACAAAAATTTTTCCACTCATGATGACCGCAGCAGGTACCATTACACCTTCAAGAGTGTTGATATTTGGCGTTGGCGTCGCAGGATTACAGGCAATTGCTACGGCCAAAAGATTGGGTGCAATTGTTGAGGCGACCGATATTAGGCTAGAAACCAAGGAACAAGCAGAATCTTTAGGAGCCAAGTTCATTATGGTGGAAGACGATAAGACTGACACATCTACAGACGGTTATGCAAAAGTTGCCTCTGAAGAATACAAAAAGAAACAAAAAGAAGCTGTCAATAAATCATTATTTGAAGCAGATCTTGTCATAACTACAGCTATGGTTCCGGGAAGAAAATCTCCGATCTTAATTTCTAAAGATCAGATAAAGCAAATGAAAAATGGAGCCGTTATCATAGATCTTGCCGCTGCACAAGGTGGAAATTGCGAATTGAGCAAACTCAATAAAACGGTTATCATAAACGGGGTAAAAATCATCGGTACAACCATTGCCCCGGAAAGTGTATCTACCAATGCCAGTGATCTTTTTGCAAAGAATATTTACAATTTCATCTCTCATCTTACCGAAGATGCTCAATTTAAATGGGATTTTGAAGATGAAATAACCCGTGGTACTTGTATTGTTAAAAATGGTGTCATCAAACAAAATGGAATAGAACATGGATAATATCTTAACTTTTTTTAGTGAAAACCTACAAATGGTTTATATCGTAATCCTCATGATTTTTGTAGGGGTGGAAGTAATTAGTCACGTTCCCTCAGTGTTGCATACTCCTCTAATGTCAGGGGCAAACGCCATACATGGTGTTATCATTGTTGGAGCTATTCTTGTAATGCTCAATGCAAACCCAACCAACTATTTAGCCCTGAGTTTAGGATTTGTGGCAGTTTTTCTCGGTACATTAAATGTAGTAGGCGGTTTCGTAGTGACAGACAGGATGCTTGAAATGTTTAAAAAGAAAAAGTGATGGAATATATTTTCAGTTTGGAGGTAATTTACCTCATAGCCTCAGTTACATTTATACTCGGATTAAAATTATTGGGAAAACCCCAAACAGCCCGAAAAGGAAATTTGATAGCTGCCTTTGGGATGTCGTTAGCTATTTTTGGAACCATTTTTCTCTACAAAGCTGATGTAAGCAATATTGTTTATTCGTTAATTGGACTTGCTATTTTATTAGGAACTATTACAGGTTGGCTCATTGCAAAAAAAGTGGCTATGACAAAAATGCCGGAACTGGTTTCTTTATTTAATGGGATGGGTGGAGCAAGTGCCGCGCTAATTGGTATCATTGAATTTCCGCATTTTACGGAAGAACCACTATTATTAATGACCATTATTTTAGGAATGATTATAGGTAGTATATCCTTTTCTGGTAGTATCGTTGCATATGCTAAACTTAATGGATCACTAAAAAAACCAATCAGAATACCGGGTTATAATATTTTTAATAATCTATTTTTATTGGTATTAACGGGTTACGCGATTGCTATTGGTTTAGGGGAGTTGACAGGTGGATGGCATGTTTATCTTTTGTTTTTTATGGCTATTTTATATGGTATTTTGTTTGTCATTCCCATTGGAGGAGCAGATATGCCTGTGGTCATCTCACTTTTAAACTCATTCACAGGTTTGGCAGCGGCCTTTGCAGGATTTTTATACAATAATATGGCCCTGTTAACGGGAGGTATTTTAGTAGGGTCTGCCGGAACCATTCTTACTTTTGCCATGTGTAAAGCTATGAACAGACCTTTGGCAAACGTAATTTTTGGAGCCTTTGGGGATGTCAAATCACAAGGCGTTTCAACGAATGATTCACAAAAAAGTGTCAAAGAAGTTTCTCCAAGTGACGTTGCTATTCTAATGAATTATTCACAAAAAGTTGTCATTGTACCTGGTTATGGATTGGCAGTTGCTCAAGCTCAACACGAAATACACGAATTGGAACAATTACTTGAAAGTAAGGGAATTATTGTGAAATATGCTATTCATCCAGTAGCGGGAAGAATGCCCGGCCATATGAACGTGCTTTTGGCAGAAACAAATGTGGAATACGACAAATTAGTTGAAATGGAGGAAATCAATCCGGAGTTTAGCAATACAGATGTTGTGTTTGTGGTAGGTGCCAATGATGTTGTTAATCCGGCGGCTCATAATGATAAATCAAGCCCCATTTACGGAATGCCTATTTTGGAGGTTGTTAACGCTAAAAATATCATTATTAATAAAAGGAGCATGAATCCCGGTTATGCAGGTATAGACAATGAACTCTTTTACTATCCAAAAGCATCTATGCTCTTTGGTAACGCGAAACCTGTTCTAAACAAATTAATTCAAGAAATAAAGGCATTGTAGGACATTTCTTAAAAAATAAAGCTACCCACCATTGTTTTTCAGAATAGCTAAAACTTAATTATCTTTGCACAAAGACAATTAAAATGGCTGCACTCAAAGGTGATACTGAATTAGAACATGCGTTAACGTTAAAACAAAAAGCGCTGCAAATTAATTTGAATGAACATATTTATGGAACATTTGCAGAAATCGGCGCAGGACAAGAAACGGTAAGGCATTTTTTCCGTGCAGGGGGTGCTTCCGGCACCATTGCGAAGGCCATGTCTGCTTATGATAAAGAGTTTTCAGATGCTATATACGGTGTTGAACCAGATAAGCGTTATGTAACAGAATCTCGCTTGAGGAAAATGCTGGCACATGAAATTGATCTGATAGAACACAGAATTGATCGTGAAAAACATCCCCATAAAATCTTCTTCACATATGCCAATACAGTAACTACCATCGATTTTGCCAAACAATTTAAAGGGCATGGATGGGTAGGTATCAAGTTTCAGATGGATCCTTTAGAAGATTATAATGAGATTGTGATTCACTGCAGGTTTAAAGAAACAGATTCGCGCTTACAACAAGAAACGCTGGGAATGCTTGGTGTAAACCTTATCTATGGTGCTTTCTATATCAATGACAAACCAAAAGAAATGATCGAGTCTTTTTATGACAACATTGATAAAGATTCGGTTGAGATTGACATGGTTGACTTTTCGGGACCTCGTTTTATGTACGTAGATAACCGACTAATGAGTTTGTATTTGGTGAAAAATGGTATGACCAATGCCGTCATGTTTAATCCAAATGGTAACAACTTATTACCGGCTCAGGTTCTTTATAAAAAAAATATATTAGCATTTAGAGGGAGTTTCCGCCCTGTAACTAAAGTTAATCTCGATATTTTTGAAAAAAGTAAGCAACTTTTTTTTGCTGAAAAACGGGTTGATGAAAAAAATACCCAGACTATTTTTGAAATGACCCTTGCCAACTTAATTTCGGAAGGTGGAAAGATCAATGAACGCGACTTTTTAGATAGAGCAGAATTACTTTGCTCCTTAGGTCAAACTGTAATGATCACAAATTTCCAGGAATATTATAAACTAGTTGAGTATTTTTCTGAATTCACAAAAGCTCGAATGGGATTGGCAATGGGTGTTTATAATTTGATTCAAATTTTTGACGAAAAATATTACCGACATTTAAGTGGTGGTATATTAGAAGCTTTCGGGAAATTATTTTATAAGGACTTAAAGATTTATTTGTATCCATTAATGGATATAGAAACAGGAGAAATCATTACAAGTGAATCTTTAAGGGTTCATCCGAGAATGAAAGAACTCTATAAATACTTTAAATTTAATGGTCGTATCGTTGATATCGATAATTACAATCCGGAAATTTTAGATGTTTATTCAAGAACTGCATTTAAAATGATTGCCCAAGGCAAAAAAGGGTGGGAAGACATGCTCCCTCCTGGTGTTGCTGAGATCATAAAAACCAAAAGGTTGTTCGGTTATAATCCAAGAAGAATTGAAAAAACTAAAGGAGCTGCGAACTAGAGCAATTGTTCTGCATGTTTCTTGGTTTGTACCTTTGTAATAATATTTTCAATATTACCATTTTCATCAATGACAAAGGTCGTCCTATGGATGCCATCATATTCTTTTCCCATAAATTTTTTTGGACCCCAAACGCCAAAAGCTTGAATTATCCTTTTATCCTCATCCGCGATTAAAGAGTAATTGAGGTTATTTTTATCACTAAAACTCTTTTGCCTTTTCACAGAATCTGCACTAATACCAATTACTTCATAATTTTTATCCAAAAAACGTTCATAATTATCTCTTAAATTACAGGCTTCTGCTGTACATCCAGGAGTACTTGCTTTAGGGTAAAAGAATACAACTAACTTTTTTCCCAAAAAATTAAAAGATTTTATCTTTTCATTATTTTGATTAACACCTTCGAACAGTGGTGCCTTATCGCCAATTTTGAGTTCTAACATTATTCGTAATTTTAAGCCTAAAAATACAAAAAATGACTAAAAAAGAAAAAGTACAATTTGTAATTGACACACTTGAAAAGCTATACCCGGAAACGCCCATTCCCTTAAAGCACAAAGATCCCTATACCCTACTCATTGCTGTTCTGCTTTCGGCACAAAGTACTGATGCCCGCGTAAATACTATCACACCTAAATTGTTTGCCAAAGCAAGTAATCCTGAAGAAATGGTTAGGTTATCTGTGTCAGAAATAGAATCAATAATAAAACCCGTTGGCCTTTCACCGATGAAATCTAAAAATATTCATCGATTATCTGAAATTCTTTTAGAAAAACATAAGGGTCAAGTTCCTAAAAATTTTAAAGATTTAGAAGAACTTCCAGGTGTTGGACATAAAACAGCTTCGGTTGTAATGAGTCAGGCTTTTGAAGTCCCGGCATTCCCGGTTGATACACATATCCACCGATTGATGTATCGTTGGAATTTAAGTAACGGGAAAAATGTTGTTCAAACAGAGAAAGATGCAAAAAGGTTATTCCCAAAAGAACTATGGAACAAATTGCATTTACAAATTATTTTTTATGGAAGAGAACGTTCTCCTGCCAGAGGCTGGCGTATAGAAAATGATCCGATCACAAGCAGAATTGGCCGAAAAAACCTATTAAAATAATTGAATTAAAAAAGCCTCAAACTTTTATGTTTAAGGCTTTCTTTCGATTAATTCAAATGAAACATTAAGCTTTCTTTTTCCACCTCCACTACTTTAATTGATTTAGAGTAGTTTAATAAAAAGGAGATTGTCTCGTTTTTTGGTTCTAATTTTTCTTTAAAAAATTTTTGTGTGTAAAGTTTTGCCATATACTTAATTTGTTAAGGGATTTTATATTATAACGGGCAAAACTCAACATTATTGTATCAGATTAAAAAAAAATTAAAAATTTATTGATTTGTCAATATAATCTTATTCTGATCAATCAATTTCCTTAAGTTAATAAGTGCATATCGCATTCTACCTAAGGCTGTATTGATACTAACACTGGTTTGCTCTGAGATTTCTTTAAAACTCATTTCTCCATAAATACGCATTTTCAATACTTCTTTTTGATCTTCAGGTAATTGCTCAACCAATTTTCTCACATCACTGTGAATTTGATCCTTAATCATATGGTTTTCAACATTTCCCGTAGGATCTCCTAATACAGAGAAAATATCAAATTCATCCGTGTTTTGGAAAGTAGGCATTCTATTGCCTTTTCTGAAGTAATCAATGATCAAATTGTGCGCAATTCTCATTGACCATGGTAAAAACTTACCTTCTTCGTTGTATTTACCCAACTTTAAAGTATTGATGATTTTTACAAAAGTATCTTGAAAGATATCCTCTGCAACATCTCGATCTTGCACTTTTGAATAAATAAAACTAAAAACTCTTTGTTTGTGTCGAAGGATAAGAATTTCGAGCGATCGCTCATTCCCCTCAATGTAACTCTTAACGAGTACACTGTCGTCTAATTTTTGTGTTTGCATAATTCCCCTTTTTTTTATTGAAGTTAATTTTAATATAAACTTCGATTAGCTATTGTTATGAAAGTAGAACTATACTATAAGCACAAATTTTTTTAAGTTAATAAATACAGGGGAGACTAGTTCTGTTCTCTTAGTCTCTGGACAAATATAAATACATATTTAGTTAATAAACAAATTTTTTGTAAAAATATTTTGTCGAAATTAACATTTTTTCAGTTTTTATTAACAAATCTATCTCACTATCTTTGTTAATTCCTAAACACAAATCCTCGAGAAACCTTGAAAAATATAGACTTCAGAGATTATATCCTTATTAAAGGGGCTTCAGTTCACAACCTAAAAAAAATTGATGTTAAAATACCAAGAAATAAGCTTGTTGTGGTCACCGGACTCTCCGGATCGGGCAAATCGAGCCTTGCTTTTGATACTTTGTATGCAGAAGGACAGCGAAAATATGTCGAAAGTTTATCGTCATATGCTCGCCAATTTTTAGGAAAATTGGATAAACCAAAGGTAGAATACATCAAAGGAATTTCTCCTGCGATTGCAATCGAGCAGAAAGTAAATAGCACTAATCCAAGATCAACTGTAGGAACAACGACAGAAATTTATGACTATTTAAAGTTGCTATTTGCGAGAATCGGACGCACTTATTCACCAATTTCTGGCGAAGAAGTAAAGAAAAATACGGTCAACGATGTTATAGAATACACAAAATCATTACCCGAAAAAACAAAATTACTCCTCCTATGCCCTATTGTTTTAGATAAAAATAAAGCTCTAGATAAAATGTTGGCCATTTATCAGCAGCAAGGTTTTTCAAGAATACAGGTCAATGGTGACATTTTGAGAATTGAAGAATTAACAGATTTTAAAGCTAAGAACATTCTTCTTGTAGTTGATCGATTAGTTACACAAAACGACGAACATTTTTATGCTCGTATGGCTGATTCTGTACAAACTGCATTTTATGAAGGCAAGGGAAATTGTATTCTTCAAAATTTAAACGATCGATCATCTAAATCATTTTCTAATTTATTCAACTTAGATGGGATCGATTTTCTGGAGCCAAATGTACACCTATTTAGTTTTAATAACCCCTATGGGGCTTGTCCGAAATGCGAGGGATATGGAAATGTAATCGGAATCGACGAAGACTTGGTAATTCCCAATTCTGCCTTATCAATATACGAAGATGCGATTATGCCATGGAAAAGTGACTCATTCTCTGATTATAAGGAAGAACTTATTTTAAATGCCTATAAATTCGATTTCCCTATACACAAACCTTATTTCGAATTAACGGATGAACAAAAGCAAACGCTATGGGAGGGAAATAAATATTTCAAAGGATTGAATAGATTCTTTAAACATGTTGAAGAAAAGAGTTACAAAATTCAGTATCGAGTAATGCTTTCTCGCTATAGAGGAAAAACAAAATGTGGTGCTTGCAAAGGACTTAGACTTAGACCAGAGGCAAATTACGTCAAAATAGACCGGCATACCATTTCTGAATTAGTAGAATTACCCATTGAGGAGCTCGCCACTATTTTCGACAATTTATCTTTAACCGATAAAGAAATTAAAATCGCCAATCGATTATTAGTTGAAATTCAATCAAGGTTACATTTTTTATGTGATGTTGGATTGACCTATTTAACGCTTAATCGCAACTCTAATTCGCTTTCAGGTGGAGAAAGCCAGAGAATAAACCTGGCCACATCTTTGGGAAGCAGCTTAGTCGGGTCCTTATATATATTAGATGAACCTAGTATTGGTTTACATTCTCGAGATACAGCAAATCTTATTAAAGTTTTACAAAAATTAAGAGATCTGGGAAACACAGTGTTGGTTGTAGAACACGACGAAGATATCATGAAGGCAGCTGATCATATCATAGATATTGGTCCCGAAGCCGGAACCCACGGAGGTGAACTGGTTGCAGAAGGAGATTTTAACAAGATCCTCAAAAGCTCATCTCTGACTGCAAAATACCTTAGTGGCGCTATGAAAATTGAGGTGCCAAACAAAAGAAGAACCTCAGACAAGTTTGTAAAAATAAAGGGGGCACGTGAGCATAACCTCAAGAATATAGATGTTTCCATTCCTTTAAACGTATTAACAATTATTACTGGAGTATCCGGAAGTGGCAAAAGTACCTTGGTTCGAAATATTCTTTATCCTGCCATGCAGAAAAAACTGATGCAATACGGTGAAAAAGTAGGTCATTTTTCTGGATTAGAAGGAAATTTTAATCATTTGAAAATGATTGAATTCGTCGATCAAAACCCTATTGGGAGATCGAGTCGTTCAAATCCAGTAACATATATCAAAGCCTTTGATGATATAAGATCTCTTTTCGCCAACCAAAAATTATCAAAAATGAGAGGATACAAAACCAATCATTTCTCTTTTAACGTTGAAGGGGGCAGATGTGAAACCTGCAAAGGAGATGGTGAGGTCACCATAGAAATGCAATTTATGGCCGATGTACACCTGGAATGTGAAACCTGCAAAGGCAAAAGATTTAAAAAAGAAATCTTAGAAGTCAATTTTGAAGGTAAAAACATTTTTGATATTCTTTCCTCTACTGTTGATGAAGCCATAGAATTCTTCTCCCAACACAATCAACTTAAAATTGTTCAAAAATTAAAACCATTATTTGATGTTGGCTTAGGCTATGTGCAACTCGGACAAGCTTCTTCTACCCTTTCCGGTGGAGAAGCACAAAGAATAAAACTAGCCTCTTTCTTGGTAAAAGGAAACTCCGCTAAAAAAACACTGTTCATTTTTGATGAACCTACTACCGGATTACATTTTCACGATATCCATAAATTATTAAAATCATTTAACGCACTCATAGACAAAGGTCATTCGGTAGTTGTTATCGAGCACAATATGGATTTGATCAAATGTGCAGATCATATTATAGATCTCGGTCTTGAAGGTGGAAAAAATGGTGGTTTTATTGTCGCAGAAGGAACCCCAGAAATTATTGTAAAAAATCAAAAATCTTATACCGGAAAGTATCTCAAAGAAAAAATTTAAATTATCTCCTATGATTAGGATTTAGTGATAAATGTTAGGTTTTATCTAATCGAATAGTAGCACCTTTACTGTTTCTTTAGAATAAATAAGACCGAATGTATAAACCACACCATTTTCATATTCCTGTCATGGGAATTGGATTTACACTTGACTCTCCTATAAAAGTTGCTCATCTCGGCATTGATTCTGTCATTTCATTGGTAGACGATATCTTGATTGAAAAAATGAGAAAATTTTACTCTGAGAAATACTTAATTCCGTATAAAGAAATTACAGATAAAATTGAAGATTTCAGGGCGAGGCGAATTACCTCCTATCTAAATTTAATGCACGATTTGGTTGAACGTAAATTCAATGAGCTAAAGAATATTACCCAAGAAAAAAGTAATGATTTACAAAATTACTTTGATCTTCTTTCGAATGAATCTACCCTAAAAATGGAGTTTAACGAGCTATTGAAAAAGCGTCACTCTAAAAAAGATATTCAAAATTGGTTGGACAAACATCTAAAAATGGGCAGTATTGATGTGAATATAATGACCAAAATCGATAAAGAGAATTATTTTAACGGACAAAAATTACCTGTGGAATTCAATGATGCGCATGCGGCCCTGAGAGGTTTCGCTGAAAGTAAGCTCAGTTCTTCTGTCGTTTTATCGGCAGGCATGAATCCCAGACTATACAGTTATTTAGAGTCATTTCAAGATTTTTACCCTGATGAGAATGGTTACATCAAAAAAAAAGTTGTTCTAAAAGTAAGTGATTACAGATCTGCTTTAATACAGGGTAAATTTTTAGCTAAAAAAGGAATATGGGTTTCAGAATACAGAATTGAATCAGGACTAAATTGTGGAGGACATGCTTTTGCCACCCAAGGATTCTTATTAGGGCCAATACTGCAGGAGTTTAAGGATAATAGAACCGAGCTATCAGAATCTGTACAAGAAATTTTATTTCAAATACTAAACTCTAAAAATAAAATTGTTCCAAGAGTTGATCTTGAATTGAAAATATCTGCTCAAGGCGGTGTTGGAACCCATGAAGAACAGGAGTTCTTGATCAAGTATTTTGAAGTTGATTCAGTGGGATGGGGATCGCCATTTCTTTTAGTCCCTGAAGCGACAACAGTTGATGACGAAACCATCCAAAGATTGGAAGAAGCAACAGAATCTGATCTTTATTTGAGTAATATTTCTCCGTTAGGGATACCATTCAATAATTTAAAAGGGAACACTAAAGATGCTGAAAAACAACTTAAAATAGAAGCTGACAGACCGGGAAGTGCATGTCCAAAACAATATGTGGCATTAAACAAGGAACTGACGAATGATCCAATTTGTACGGCATCGAGACAATACCAAAGATTAAAGATCAAAGAATTGGAAAAAGAAAATTTAACAAGTATTGAATTTACGAAACAGAAAAAACGTATAGTCGAAAAATCTTGTATCTGTGTAGGTTTGGGAACATCTTCTTTGTTAACCTACGGTATTGAGCATAAAACAGAAGGTGAAGGGGTTTCCATTTGCCCGGGACCAAATATGGCCTATTTTTCTAGAAAGTTGAGTTTAAAAGAAATGGTCGATCATATTTATGGCAATTCTCATATCACTCAAAACAAGTATAGGCCTCATTTCTTTATTAAAGAATTAAATTTATATGTGACTTATTTTAAAAATATGGTTGAAGAGACCCTTGTTGATTTAAACGACAAACAAGCCAAAATAATTACCGCATTTGCAGAAAATCTGAATACAGGTATTTCCTATTACAAAAGATTGTTTGAAGAAATGAGTGATTATTTTGTTGAATCAAGAAACACAATTCAACAAGAATTACATAAAAATCAAGAAAAACTAAAAGAAATTTATGAAAAATTTGAGCGTTGTTTAATTTCTCAAATTTCAAATTAAATCAACCTTTCAGTTCTAAAAAAGTATACTTAACCAGGAATAAATAATGCCCTTTTTTGCGTTATATTACTGTTTTTCTACTGTTAAATTAGCTAAGGCTTCTTTCGCCAAAACAAAATCAGGCTGAATGGTTATTGCTTTTTCAAAACTTGCTTTAGCAATCGGATTTTGTTTTAGTTCAGCTGCATTTAATCCTTTAAGATATTGAATAGCCGCTATTAATTCAACCTCTTGATTATGATTTTGGTTAATGGCATAGCTCACGGTATAATTTCCTGTGTCATTCAGTTTTTCAACTTTCTGAATGGTTGCAAATGATTCTGGATATTTCTTTAAAACGTATTGCAAATTTGCCAAACTGAATCCGTGATAATTATCATTTGATTGGGCAAATAGTTTTGCAAATGATTCCGCTGCTTTGTCATATGCCCCTATTGCTTCTAAAGAAAAAGATTGAAGCTCCAGGGTTTTCACATCATTTGGTTTGTTTTTTAAAATTTCCTGAGTAATCACAAAACAAGACCCATATTTTCTCTCGGCATAATAAAGTAGGGCCAGGCTATCCTTGTACTGGCTTTGATCTCCTTCCAGTACAACCAACTTTAAGATACTGTTTTTGATAGAGGCCGCATCACTATAATCCTTTGCTTTTTGTAAGATCTGTTTCTCCAATTTAATGGCTTCAGCATTATTTTGTGCATGCAGATTGACAAAAAATAATATCGCAATTACACCTAAAATATTTTTCATTTTTTCTTTCTTTTTTTTAATTAAAAAATAAACGCCCAATGCAAAATTGGGCGTTTTAATTTGGGTGGAAGACCGGTCTCGAACCGGCGACCTCTAGAACCACAATCTAGCGCTCTAACCAACTGAGCTACAACCACCATGGTCTTTGATACTTGGCTTTTTGCAAAGTGAGTGCAAATGTAATTAATTTCTCATTTCACACAAACAAAAAATTATATTAATTTATCTAAAGATGTAACAGCCACAAATCGCTCTGTAGTAAAGCCTTCTCCATACTCTGTATTGATTAATCTTCCAAGGTCTCTTGCTCTGTAGGTAACGCTTTCTTCAAAGTTTTTGGTAGCTATGGGAGAAATAGGTTCTTTGCTATCAGGATTATAAAATTGGCTGGAATAAGCCATGACTGCTTGTACTTTTTTCTCGATAAAATCGTTAACCTCAACCACAAAATCAGGTTCAATATTTTTCCACTGAATATAATGGTAAACCAATTTAGGTCTCCAGAAATCCTGCATACCTCCCTCTAATTCTGTTTCAATTTTCCTCAAACCTGATAAAAAACAAGCATCACTAACCAATTTACTTCCTCTTGAATGGTCTATGTGTCGGTCATCAATAGCGTTACATAAAACTATTTCAGGTTTATATTTCCTGATCATTTTAATGATTTCTATCTGATTTGCTCTGTCATTTTGAAAAAAACCATCAGCAAAGCCAAGATTTTCTCGCACCTCAACCCCTAAAATCTTAGCCGCCGCTTTAGCCTCCTCATCTCTTAATTCTGCAGAACCCCGTGTTCCTAATTCTCCTCTCGTCAAATCCACAATTCCAACCCTTTTCCCCAAAGAAATTTCTTTCGCCAAAGTGGCTCCACAACCTAGTTCCACATCATCCGGATGTGCTCCAAATGCCAATATATCTAGTTTCATCTATTTAAAAAAAGTAAATGTATGCTAATTATAATGGAGTTACAAATGAAGCCATATGTATTTTATCTAAATTTGACAGAACAAAAATTTGCGCTATTCTTGGATATTTTAAAAAATTAAATCCAGTATAAGGTCATTTGTCTGATTAATTCTTGGCATAATTTTCAATAATTGTATTTCGACATAAAGGTTTTAAAAAAAGAAATACTTTAAAATAAGTTGAATTTATTTGAAAAGACTTGTCGAATTGAAAATTATCCGTACAACGCTCTCTGAGAAGGCTTCTAATTAAATTACTCAGCTGAACAGCACATTACTAACGCCAAGCTACATCCAAACGATAGGAAAAAATATTCTTTAAGTTTCAAATTCATAAATCAAAGGTGTTGGATCGGGTAGATTCATGTCTCGAATGATTTTTAGGAACCTCGGGTCCATTCTAATATCATCGGTTAAGAACATAATTCTTATCCAGGGAAACCAGCCATGTTGATCTTTATAGTTCAAATATTCAAACGTCTTGTCAAAATCTTTCAATTCAGCATACATTATTGCTAAGCAAAGTGCTCTGAACCCATTTAAATTCTTGTTTTCAAGTTCCTCAATAATTGCTTTTCCCTCCTCCAAATGACCAGTTTGAATAAGGGCTGGGCCATATCCTATAAATTTCCAGCCGGGATGTATTTCACATGCCCCTTTTAAGCTCTCCAATCCTTCTTCAACCTTGCCTTGATCTATAAATATTCTGCCTTTAATAAACATACTTAAAGCATATTCTCCCTCCATTTGAGCGGCTTTTTCAGCCTCTATCAAACCTTCATCATATAAACCAACCAACCTGTAAAGTTCTCCCAACCATCCGGTATTGAGTGGTTCAAAGGGATTTAGTTGCTGTGCGCGTTTGTGTTCTTCAATTGCTTCGTTCATTCTACCGAATAATGCCAAAAACCATGCTCTATGGTAATGATTTTGCGACAGATTTGGATCAAGTTCATTCGCTCTTTTAAATGCATATTCTGCCAAAGCCCAATCTCGTCCAAAATAGGTGTGATAATGAGAAAGTGCTGCCCAGCCCAGTGCAATTGTCGAATCTAATTGAATGGCTCTTTTTGCCGCTTCTAAAGCCTTTGAATAAACCTCTTGAGGTGGATCTGGACCGTGCCCCAGATCCACATATGCTTCAGCGAGCCATGCCCAAGCATGCGGATCTGCAGGGTTTTCATCCAATGCTTGTTGGAGATAAAACATTCCTTTTTGCATTTCTTCAGGAGTCGATTTGTTCAAAAAATTCCTACCCTTTAAATACAATTCATAGGCTTCTGGGTTAACAGGTTTTATTTCATTCCACAGTAGTACATCAGCTTCATTCACAACAATACCCAATTGACTTGCCAGATCTGTTGCTACTTCCGCCCATAAAATGCGCACTTCAGAAATATCCCTGGTATAATTCTTTCGCCAAAGAACATCACCATTGATCGATTCTTTAAGTTCCGCTTGAACATCCAAAACACGATCCTGCCGGTTTACTTTAGCCTCTACAAAATAGTCGATACCGTTAATAATATTTGAAAACAATCTGTTTGAAGTATGAAAACCAGAAACCAATACTCGACTAGATGCCTGATTAATCACTGTTAACTGATCTATTTTTGATAATTCATTAATTAACGCTTCGGTCATACCATTGGCAAAATAATCATCTTCACCTGTTTCAGAACTTGAAATGATAGGTAACACGGCTATTACTATATTTTTAGTCGTTTGTTTACTTGTATTAAAGGTTGATCCCATCCAAAAACTAACGCCCAAAAGAAGAGTCACCGCAATCCCTAATGCACTTGCAATAACCGTATTCAATGTTCTATTTGCTAATTTGTGACTTTCTTCACTGAATTCGAGATCGTCTGTTTTTTTTATACCCTGATCAGTTATATCGTAAACCCAGGAAAATGCAATCCAAAGAACTAGGCCTACACATAAAAAATAGATAAGTGCTTTAAGAGAGTAATTAGGTGCGTCAAAAACAGGAAAAATAATCGAGGCAATTTGAATAATGACCCATGAGATGGCCAAATAGGCGATTGTGGATTTAAACACACGTCTACGCTTGAGTTCAGCAATTAGTCTATTCCATTTCATCACGTATGGTATAGTGTTCTATAATTGAAAACCCCCGAAAGAACGGAACTTTCTAATTTACGAGTTTTATTTCACATTTCCTACTCTGGAAAACTATTTTACACGTACTCTGCTCCATCAGTTCCTAGATTGAAGTGTAACATGCTTAGAAGAATATTATGTTGAAATACCCTTTAATTTCAGTCGTTTAAATGAAAGGATAAGTGCCGCGACGATCACGCTGTTTTGGAGTTTGCTGAATAGGATTCTCCATGACAATAGAGTTATTCACCAACACTTACTTTAAATATATCGCAAATAAAAAAACTATCTCAACCAACCTTCTCTATCTAAACTTCTGTATTGTATGGCCTCTCCAATATGATGTGTTTTGATTTCACTAGATTCTTCCAGGTCGGAAATTGTACGTGCTACTTTTAAAATCCTGTCATAAGCTCTTGCGGACAGATTCAATTTTTCCATTGCTTCCTTCAAGATTCTTTTAGAGTCTGAATTTAGCATGCATAATTCACGGATCATTTTTGCACTCATTTGGGCGTTGTAATGTACTTTTTCATTTTCTTTAAATCTTTCTGTTTGAATTTCTCTAGCCTTGATCACCCGCTCCCGAATAATGATGCTACTCTCTCCCTTTCTCTCTTCCGTTAGTTTTTCAAAAGGAACAGGTTGGACTTCTATATGAATATCAATACGATCTAATAGCGGACCGGAAATTTTGTTCAAGTAACGCTGCATTTCAAGAGGACTACTCATACCTGGATTATCCGGATCTAAAAAATATCCATTCGGGCTGGGATTCATACTTGCCACTAACATAAAACTGCTAGGATAGGTAATGGTAAACTTAGCTCTTGAGATGGTTACTTCCCTATCTTCCAAAGGTTGTCGCATCACTTCCAAAACCGTCCGTTTAAATTCAGGGAGTTCATCCAAAAACAACACACCATTATGTGATAAAGAAATCTCTCCCGGTTGCGGATAGGATCCCCCTCCAACCAATGCGACATCCGAAATTGTATGGTGTGGAGATCGAAACGGCCTTTGATACATTAATCCTGTCTCACCCGAAATCCTGCCTGCCACTGAATGAATTTTTGTCGTTTCCAGCGCTTCTTGAAGTGTCATAGGTGGTAAAATGGAAGGTAGTCTTTTGGCTAACATGGTTTTTCCGGAACCCGGCGGGCCAATAAGAATAATATTATGTCCGCCGGCCGCAGCAATTTCCATACATCTTTTTATACTTTCTTGACCTTTGACGTCCGAAAAATCGAATTCAGGATTCTGTATATTATCAAAAAATGCTTTTCGAGTATCTATTCTCGTTGGAAGGAGGGCTCTTTTTCCCTCAAAAAATTCAATTACTTCTTTAATATTTTCAACACCGTATACATCTAAATTATTGACAATTGCTGCTTCATTCACGTTCTGTTTAGGCAAAATAAAACCTTTAAAACCCTCCTCTCTCGCTTTAATGGCGATAGGCAAGACTCCTTTGATAGGCTGTAAACCGCCATCCAGCGAAAGCTCTCCCATAATGATATAGTCTTCAAGTATTTCGGTTTGAATTTGTCCAGAGGCTGCCAAAATTCCCATGGCAATGGAAAGGTCATAGGCAGAGCCTTCTTTTCTCAGGTCAGCTGGAGCCATATTGATAGTAATCTTTTTTCCGGGCAGTTGGTATCCATTATTCTTAAGTGCCGCAGAAATTCTATAGCTACTTTCTTTAATGGCACTATCAGGTAACCCAACCAAATGATAGGCATAACCTTTGTCAACGTTAACTTCAATAGTAATTGTGGTGGCCTCCACACCAAATACGGCACTGCCAAAAACTTTTACGAGCATTGTTTATTATTTCAATGCACAAAAAAGGAAAGAGTTAACATGAAAAATTTACAAAGTTCCTCTTCGAGCCTGCTCAGCTTCTATGGATTCAAATAAAGCTTTAAAATTTCCTTTACCAAAAGATTGTGCGCCTTTTCGTTGAATAATTTCAAAAAATAAAGTTGGCCTATCGGTTAGAGGTTTAGTAAAGATCTGAAGTAAATAACCTTCTTCATCGCGATCTACCATAATTCCATGTTCCTTTAAAACAGCCAATTTTTCATCGATCTCTCCTACCCTTTCCCCAACCGTATCATAATAAGTTCCCGGAACATACAGGAACTCCACTCCACGTTTTTTCATCTGGCTAACCGTAAATACAATATCATCCGTCGCAACTGCAACATGCTGACAACCTGCCCCTTGATAAAAGTCGATATACTCTTCTATCTGAGATTTTTTCTTTCCGGCTGCAGGCTCATTGATTGGGAATTTTATCCTGCCATTACCATTTGTCATTACCTTACTCATCAAGGCTGTATATTCCGTTGAAATGTCTTTATCATCAAAGGTGATCAAATTCGCAAAACCCATCACCTCATTATAGAATTTGGCCCAAATATTCATTTCTCCCCAACCTACATTTCCAACCATATGATCGATGTATTTAAGCCCACAAGAAGTCGGGTTATACTCTGATTTCCATTCTACAAAACCAGGTAGAAAAACACCTTTAAAATTCTTCCTTTCTACAAAAATATGTACTGTATCACCATAGGTGTGAATTCCGGATCTGACAACTTTTCCGTTCTCATCTTCTTCCGTCTTAGGTGAAAAATAAGATTTTGCTCCTCTTTTTGTAGTTTCCTCCCAGGCTTTTGTAGCATCATCGACCCAAAGAGCAATTACTTTTACTCCGTCGCCATGTTTTTCTAAATGCTCAAAAATATCCCTATTCTTACCCGGCATTGGGGTGGTTAATACCAATCTGATTTTATCCTGCACCAACACATAACTGGTTCTGTCTTTTAAACCCGTTTCCAACCCGGCATAGGCCAATGATTGAAATCCCAGTGCTGTTTTATAAAAATGTGCAGCCTGTTTAGCATTTCCTACATACATTTCGACATAATCAGTCCCAAGTAAAGGCAGAAAATCTTCTGCTTCTTCAAATATTTTTGTCAAACCGAAGTTTGTATTTTCCTTATTCTTCAAACTTTCCATCATTATTAAGTTTTAAATAATCCAAGATTTGTAATAATCCCCAACTTCCATTTCCATCGCTGCTTTTGTAATTTTTAAAGGATGAAAGGGATCTATCATTACGGCTAGCTCATCGGTTTTTGTCTTTCCTATACTGCGCTCAATTGAGCCTGGATGCGGACCATGTGGAATTCCTCCTGGGTGCAAAGTAATTTGCCCCCTTTCAATATTATTTCTGCTCATAAAATCGCCATCTACATAGTACAACAATTCCTCTGAATCTATATTACTGTGATGGTATGGAGCCGGAATTGACAAAGGATGGTAATCATACAATCTGGGTACGAAGGAACAAACAACAAAACCATTTCCTTCCCATTGCTGGTGCACTGGAGGAGGTTGATGAATTCTGCCGGTAATTGGCTCAAAATCGTGAATAGAAAAAGCATAGGGGTAGTTAAATCCATCCCAACCCACCACGTCGAAAGGATGATAAGTAAGGGTATATTCCCATAAAATTCCTTGCTTTTTGGCGAGTACTTTAAAACTCCCTTTTTTATCAATGGTTTCCAGATTTTCCGGTAACCTAAAATCTCGTTCGCAATAGGGAGAATGCTCTAATAACTGACCGAAATTATTTCGGTATCTTTTTGGAGTAACTATTGGGCTAAATGACTCAATGAATAACAAACGATTCTCTTGAGTATCAAAATCAATTTGATATGTTGTTCCTCTTGGAATGATCAAATAATCTCCATAGCCGAAATTAATTTTTCCATACATGGTTCTCAATACCCCTGAACCCGAATGAATAAAAAGCATTTCATCTGCATCACTATTTCTGTAAAAGTAATCTTTAGAAAAAGTCTTAGGCGCAGCTAAACCGATATGCAGGTCATTATTTACGAACATGGCTTTTCTGCTTTCAATATAGTCCTCAGCGGATTTTAAAGAAAACCCTTTAAAACTCAGTGCTCGCATATTTTTTTCAATCGCGATGGCTGGTGTGAGATCTCTTAATTGCTTGACTTCAGTAACAACTGTTGGAGGATGTAGATGATAGATCAAGGAGGACATCCCTACAAACCCGGCAGTACCAAAAAGTTCTTCTTGATACAAGCCCCCATCAGGATTTTTGAATTGAGTGTGTCTTTTTGACGGGATTTTACCTAAACGATGATATCGTGGCATAAAAGGAAGTGTTTAATTGAAACTATGCTTTGGTTATAATTACGTTATTCACAAATATAGTTAATATTCATTTAGCTTCCTAAACCAAACCCTTCGTTAAAATGAGAATTATCTAATTTCTTCTACTCTGCTTATTTGAGGAACATGTTTTTTTATGGTGGCTTCAACTCCATTTTTTAGGGTAAGCTGGTTTACATTACAACCAGAACAAGCTCCTTCTAACTGAACCTTGACCACATCGTCTACAACATCGACCAAACTTATATTACCACCATCTGCAATCAGATAAGGCCTGATTTCGTCTAATGCTTTTTCAATGTTCTTAATTAAGTCTTCTTTCATATACTCCTTTTTCTTTTCCTGTATTATTTAGTGCTGCAACCAGACATTGTTGTAATCCTTACAACTTCGGTTGGTGGTAAAGATTCATTTCTTTTTACTAATTCACTCAACATATTCTTAGTAACCTCTGCAAATGCTTCTTCTAAGTTCGAATTTGTCTGAAGTGCCACCGGACGACCTACATCGCCTGATTCCCTAATGCTCTGAACCAATGGGATTTCACCCAGAAATGCCGTATCTAAATCTTCTGCCAAATGTTTAGCTCCACTTTGACCAAAAATGTAGTACTTATTTTCGGGCAATTCCTCCGGGGTAAAATAACTCATATTCTCCACAATTCCCAAAACCGGAACCTTGATGTTTTCTTGTTTGAACATGGCTACTCCCTTCTTAGCATCTGCTAAAGCTACTGCTTGTGGGGTACTTACAATTACTGCTCCTGTTACGGGAACCGACTGCACAATAGACAAATGAATATCACCAGTTCCTGGAGGAAGATCTATGAGCATGAAATCAAGTTCACCCCAATCTGCATCAAATATCATTTGATTTAGAGCTTTTGAGGCCATTGCTCCACGCCAAATTACGGCTTGATTTGCTTCTGTAAAAAAGCCCAAACTTAAAATCTTCACTCCGTAATTTTCAATTGGTTTCATTTTTGATTGACCATTTACATTGACAGCCAAGGGTCGCTCCTTCAACACATCAAACATGATCGGCATAGAAGGCCCGTAAACATCTGCATCCAAAATCCCAACTGAAAATCCCATTTTTGCCAAGCTCACCGCTAAATTTGCTGTTACAGTTGATTTTCCAACTCCACCTTTACCTGATGCAACCGCGATAATATTCTTGATTCCAGGAATTTTTTTATCCGGCACAATCCGTTCTACTCTTATATTCTCAACAATGACATTAACCTTAACATCAATTTTTTGATCAACTTTATCATGAATTACTTTCATGATTTCCACTTCTGTCTTTTTCTTTGCTTGAAGAGAAGGGTTCGATATTGCTACATCAACAATCACCTCTTTATCAAAAATGACAATGTTTTTGATCGCTTCACTTTCTACTAAACTTTTCCCTTCACCTGGCGCACTAATTGTATTCAGCGCATTCAATATATCTTGTTTTTTAAAACTCATTTTTTCTTATTTTTAATCAAATATACTTTAAAATCGGTTTAGCTTTTGTCCGTAATAAGCTTATTCCTGATGTAAAAACTTCTTTTTAGCAATTAGCTCCTCTTCGGTTTCAACGTGATCGTCATCAGGAACACAACAGTCTACCGGACAAACAGCGGCACATTGTGGTTCGTTATGGAAACCTTTACACTCTGTACATTTGTCAGTTACAATAAAATAATACTCGTCACTTATCGGTTCTTGCAATGCGTCTGCATCAACTTCTTTCCCATCCGGTAAGATAACTATTCCTTTTATATTCGTTCCTTGATTATATTTCCATTCATCCGAGGCTTCATAAATTGCATTATTCGGACATTCAGGTTCACAAGCACCACAATTGATGCACTCATCTGTAATCTTTATTGCCATCTATTTTTTAATTATTTTTGCAGCACAAAGATAACATTCATAAATTATATTTCATGCGACTAGAAAAGAGAATTGAGGCATTTAGCAAATTAGGTAAATTTCTGGCGCAATTTTCAGAAAACAAGATTGAAAAAAATAATGCTGTAATAGGCAACGACCTTTTCTTTGAAGATTTTTTAGACCAAACTAGAAATGCCCATCATTACAATGGTTGGTTTACCGAAGAAAACATGCTCTTTGCATTTAAAAACTGGGCTATTCTTTTAACCTCCGAAAATCTTAAAACCTGGACATCCCAATATTCAATCGATGAAAGCAAAAACAAAAAAATTGCAGTGATCACTGCCGGAAATATACCCTTAGTGGGTTTTCACGATTTTTTATCCGTTCTTATTTCCGGAAATTCAATTACTGTAAAGCAATCTTCAAGCGATTCGGAATTACTTCCAAAAATCGGAAAATATTTAGAATTTGTCGAACCCGAGTTTAAAGGAAAAATTAATTTCACCAAAGAAAGAATGGATCAATTTGATGCTGTTATTGCAACCGGAAGTAATAACACGGCTCGTTATTTTGATTATTATTTTGGGAAATATCCCCATATCATAAGAAAAAATCGAAATTCGGTTGCAGTGCTAAGTGGAGAAGAAACTGCAGAAGATCTTAAGAATCTTGGTGAAGATATTTTTCGATATTTTGGATTAGGATGTAGAAGTGTTTCAAAATTATTTGTTCCGAAAAATTACAACTTTGATCCATTTTTTCAGCAGATTTATTCTCACGCCTACTTGATGGAGTACAAAAAATATGAAAACAATTATACCTATAACAAAGCAGTTTATCTGATGAGTAAATTTCCGTTACTCGAAAATGGATTTTTTATCTTGAAAGAAGATGATGGATATTCCTCTCCTATAGGTTCATTATTTTATGAATACTATGATAATGTTGAAGAACTTCAAAAAAAGCTTTGTTTAGACAAAGAAAAAATTCAATGTGTTGTTGGAAAAAATACAGACTATCAGGTTCCATTTGGCCAAACGCAAACACCTTCACTAACTGATTATGCTGACGGCATAGACACACTTGATTTTTTGAGTAAACTGTAAGGGTGAAAATTTTTGCAAATTATTTTTTCAATTGGCAAATATTTATACTTTTATCATCGGTAACAAATGTTACAGAGTTAAAAATAAAAATGATCGAATTAATTCAGAAGCAGAAGTTTAGTTTACTCAGAATAACTATTGGTATAATATATCTGTGGTTTGGCGCACTTAAATTTTTCCCAAACCTTAGCCCTGCAGAAGCAATTGCCACTGAAACCGTAGATTGCCTTACATTAAACATTTTGCCTGAAAGTTGGGGTTGTTATATACTCGCCTTTTGGGAAATTCTGGTCGGATTTTTATTGATTTTCAACTTATACATCAAACAAACGATCGTATGTGCGATAATCCATATGATTTTTACGTTTACACCCCTATTTGTGTTTTCTGATCTATCTTTTACAAAACCTCCTTATGCATTTACCCTATTGGGGCAATACATTTTAAAAAATATTATTATAGTAGCGGCGCTAATCGTAATTTATCCTTATCCTAAGGAAAAAGAGCTGCTGGTCTGACCAAAGTAGTTTTGCTCAATTGTTGTATTCCAAAATTATTCGAAAGTAGTATCTAGTTTTATATAATCTAGAAATTCACGTCTGAGAATATCATTCTCCTTGAACTGACCACCGTATTCCGCGGTTACCGTGCTGCTTGCGATATCCTGGATTCCCCTTGAGTTAACGCACAAATGCTTTGCGTCAATTACACATGCCACATCCTCAGTTCCTAAGGCCTTCTTCAATGCCTGTACGATTTGCATATTTAATCTTTCTTGAACTTGTGGTCTCTTGGCAAAGTATTCAACTACACGATTCATTTTCGATAAACCAATAACCCTACCATTTGAAATATAGGCAATATGCGCTCTTCCAATAATCGGCAGTAAATGATGTTCACAGGTAGAATACAATGTAATATTCTTTTCAACCAACATTTCGCCATACTTATAATTATTATCGAAAGTAGATAGTTTAGGCATAGTTTCAGGACTTAAACCCGAAAAAATTTCCTTTACATACATCTTGGCTACACGTAATGGAGTTCCCTTTAAACTATCATCAGATAAATCCATACCTAATGTATAAAGGATCTCTGCAACATTTTTTTCTATAGATTTTATTTTTTCAGCATTACTGAGCTCAAAAGCATCCTCTCTCAGGGGCGTTTTAGCGGAAGTAGAAATGTGATCATCTCCTATTTCGTCTATCATTTTAATCATATTATAAGATTGGGAAATCTTCGCTTTAGCATGCAAAAATACAACTTAATGCGGAAATTTTATTTATTTCCTAGTTTCGAAGCCAAAACATCAAAAGTACAATCCGTTTGATCCCCTAGAATCATATTCTTAAGGGTATATATTCCTTTTTCAATTTCTTCAAACCCAGCCATAACAACATATTCTATTTCTCTTTTGTTGGCATAGTTCAATTGCTTTCTAAGCTTATCAGCATCGGGAAATATTTCAGCAGATATGCCAAGAGCGCGTAATTTTTTAATAGCCTTTAAACTATACATAGCTTCATCATTTCCAAAATTTACAAATAAAACCTTTGGTTTGGGCATTAAAACCCTTTTAAACAAGTCTAATTCATCTAAAACCAAATAAATCCTATCTAAACCAAATGAGATACCAACTCCGCTAATTCCTTTCATACCAAAAATCCCGGTTAAGTCATCATACCTTCCTCCACCGCCAACAGAGCCCATTTCTACATTTTTCGCCTGAACTTCAAAAATTGCCCCTGTATAATAATTCAAACCCCTCGCCAAAGTAATATCAAGCACTAATTGCGAACTATCTAAGCCCAATTTTTCAATATTTTGTAAGACAAATTTAAGTTCTTCAACCCCTTTTTGTCCGATCCTTGAATTTTTTAACAAAGTATCAATTTGTTCCAATTTTTGAATATTATCCCCTTGAAGCGTTAATAATGGCCTTATTTTTTCAATCGAGACTTCCGAAATTCCCTTACCAGACATTTCTTCAATCACTTTATCAACACCTATCTTATCCAGTTTATCAAGTGCTACAGTAAAATCAATTAATTTATCTGATTCCCCAATTAATTCCGCAATACCTGCCAATATTTTTCTATTGTTGAGTTTAATAATTACGGGCAGGTTAAGTTCTTTAAAAACTTCGTCATACAACTGTACAAATTCCACTTCCTGCCATAAACTATCACTCCCAACGACATCTGCGTCGCATTGAAAAAATTCCCTGAATCTTCCCTTTTGTGGACGATCTGCACGCCAAACTGGTTGCATTTGATAACGCTTAAACGGAAAAGTAATTTCATTTTGATGCTGAACAACATAGCGAGCAAAAGGTACAGTTAAATCATAACGAAGTGCCTTTTCTGAAATTTTTGCGCTTAGTTTAGAATGATCCTTGCTCACAAGTATTTGTTCTTCGACTTTAGAAAGATAGTCGCCTGAATTCAAAATTTTAAAAATGAGTCGATCCCCTTCCTCACCATATTTACCCATCAAAGTGGATGAATTCTCAAAACTAGGGGTCTCTATAGGCTGAAATCCAAATTTTAAAAACACACTTGAAATAGTCTGAAATAAATAGTTTCTTTTGGCCAGTTCTTCCGGACCAAAATCTCTAGTTCCTTTGGGTATATTGGGTTTCATCAAAATTATTTTTCATTTTTGAAAACGCTGCAAATATCCAAAAAAATAGTGGTAAAAAGAGAAGAATTTAGATTTATCGAATGACTCTTTTTGTTTTGGTATAGAGTTTATACATCAAAAGAAGAATTGAAATAACCAGTATAATCGCAACAATTGGCACGAAAATGGCAGACAATGAGAGAACACCGGATATGCCCGATTCTGTTGCAGAAACTATCGGATTTCCCAAACCGGCAGTGACTGTTGAAGAAGCTAATCTGGATGTTGAAGTAACTGATTTGACCATAGCGGCTGTTCCTCCGCCGGCTAAAATGGCGAGAGAATAGGTAATCAAAGGGTCAAATTCACCAATTGTAGAAAGCATAATTGCAGAACCAGCAATCCCCGCAACAGGAATGGCAATGGTATCTAACAAGTTATCTACAAAGGGAATAAAGTAGGCGAATACTTCGACAATGGTTGCTACAGCAAATGTTAATATCGCAGGTATCCCTCCTATCCATTCCCAATTTTCATTAAGTTCAAAATAGCCAAAGTAGGCGGCAACACTAACGATTAAAAATGGAATAAAAACTCGAAAACCAACGGCCGATGCCAAAGAAATACCTAAAATTACACTAATCAATTGCTCCATATACCTGAGAAGTAAAAATTTAAATTAAATTTAGCAAAATTAAATTGGTCTCAAATTGATTCCTTATAAATGTATTAACTTTATAGTAAAATAGTTTGGAAATGAAATTGCAATTTTTCATTCTTTTAGTTGTATTTCAAATTTCTTCAGGCTTTTCTCAAAAATCTACCTATAGTTATCTTGAGTTAAATAGCGAAACAACCTCATTAGAGGTTTTACTTCAGAAATATATTCAAATTCCATCTGTTAGCGGGGAAGAAAAAGAAGCAGGAGATTTTTTGAAAACAGTTTGTAAAGAGAATGGTCTTTTCATAACCGATTTTGGAACAGAAAATGGCAATTATAATTTTGCAGCTTCTCTGCAACCACTTGAATCAGGAAAACCTAATATAATCTTTCTCAATCATATAGATGTGGTTATGGAAGGTGAATCTTCCAAATATGGACCTTATTCAGGAAAAATTGAAAATGGACATGTCTATGGACGAGGCGCTATAGATAACAAGGGAGCTGCCGTCATGCAATTAGGAGCCGTACTTCAGGCTCATAAATTAATTAATAAGGCCGATACAAATTATAATGTAACATTTCTGAGTGTTTCCTGCGAAGAAAATCAATGTAAGGGAGGTGCTAATTATGTAGTACAGAACTATTTGGACTATCTTAATCCGGTTGTAGTGATCGGTGAAGGCCCTTCGGAATTGAGCTCAATTTTAGGTGGCGAATTTAATCACGATGTTTTTGGTATTTCACTCGTTCATAAAAGAACACTTTGGTTAAATCTAAAACTGAACATCGAAACAGCCGGCCATGCCAGTATTACTCCGCATCATTATGCGAATAAAGACATGGTGAAGGCGCTTGACAATCTTGTCAGCAAAAAACAAAAAATCATTTTTAATGATATCAATATTGAATTTTTAAAATCACTCGGGGAACATAAAAAAGGAATAGAAAAATTGGTTTTATCGCATCCAAAATTTTTCAAACCTTTTTTAGTAAAGCAAATAAGGGCACACCCAGAATTATCTGCGATTTATTCAAACACCCTTACTCTTACCAACGTATATTCAGATAATAATACCTATAACAAAATTCCAAAATCAATTGAAGCTTATTTAGACTGCAGATTATTGCCAGAAACAGATGAAGTTAAATTTATTAAAGACATTAGGAAAAGATTAAAGAACGATTCTATTTCAGTTAAAATTATAGAACAAAGTGTTAGGACTTATCCTTCGGGTAAGCAAAACATCTATTTTCAAAATCTTAAAAAAGCGATCAAATTGAATTATGCAGGTGCAGAGGTCATTTCTCTTATTATGCCTAATCTTAATGACTTGGGTGTTTTTAGGGAAAAAGGAATTCCGTGCTATGCTACTATACCCGTCTACTTTTCAAGAGATGAGGTCGAAACCATTCATAATATCGATGAAAACATCTCCATTAAATCACTTTATCAGGGAGTACAAGTGTATTATGACTTTATAGAATTGATGTTGGAATAAACCTATTTAGCCACGTTTACAACCCTTGTTTCTCTTATCACTGTAATTTTGACCTGCCCGGGATAGGTCATTTCATTTTGAATTTTTTGGGAAATACTAAAAGATAGTTCAGCGGCTTTCGCATCATCAACTCTTTCACTTTCAACAATCACCCTCAATTCACGTCCAGCCTGAATGGCATAAGCCTTTTGAACCCCCTGGAAACTAAAAGCTAGATCTTCCAATTCTTTTAAACGCTGAATATAAGAATCGACTACCTGTCTGCGAGCACCAGGTCTTGCACCAGAAATAGCATCACAGATCTGAACGATAGGCGCATAAAGTGATTTCATTTCAATTTCATCATGGTGTGCGCCAATGGCGTTGCACACATCCGGTTTTTCTCCATATTTTTCAGCCCATTCCATACCAAGTATTGCGTGTGGAAGTTCTGTATCTGTATCAGGTACTTTTCCTATATCATGCAAGAGACCGGCTCTTTTGGCTATTTTTGGATTTAAGCCTAATTCAGCCGCCATCACCGAACAAAGATTGGCGACCTCCCTTGAATGTTGCAATAAGTTCTGACCATAACTTGAACGATATTTCATTCTACCTACTGTCTTGATCAACTCAGGGTGTAATCCGTTTATACCTAAATCAATCACGGTTCTTTTACCTATTTCAATGATTTCTTGTTCTACCTCTTTGGCTGTTTTGGCTACTACCTCCTCAATCCTTGCAGGGTGAATACGGCCATCTGTTACAAGTTTATGAAGTGCTAATCTGGCAATCTCTCTCCTTACCGGATCAAAGCAGGATAAAATAATGGCTTCAGGTGTATCGTCGACAATGATTTCAACTCCTGTTGTGGATTCAAGAGTTCTAATGTTTCGGCCTTCTCTACCAATAATTCTTCCCTTCACCTCATCACTATCTAAGTTAAAAACAGATACGCAATTATCTATGGTTTGCTCTACGCCTATACGCTGAATTGTATTAAGAATTACTTTTTTGGATTCTTGCTGGGCAGTTAGTTTGGCCTCTTCCAAGGTATCTTGAATATAAGACATGGCATCAGATTTTGCCTCATCTTTCAATGTTTCCAATAGCTCTTTCTTCGCATCTTCAGCAGATAATCCAGAAATAGTTTCCAATTGTAACACTTGGTTTTTATGCAATTTTTCTATTTCTGATTGTCTCTTTTCAATAAATTCCAATCTTTGTTGAAGCGATTTTTCCTTATCTTCTAAAGATCTTGTAAAACGTTTACTTTTATCTAATTCCTGAGAGACCATTGATTCTTTATCTCGAATTCTCTTTTCTGCGTCATTGATCTTTTTATCACGTGCAATGATCACTTTTTCATGCTCAGCCTTTAATTCAATGAACTTTTCTTTGGCCTGTAAGATCTTATCCTTCTTGATCCCCTCCGCTTCAATATTGGCTTCCTTCAGAATTGTAGCCGCTTGTTCTTTTACGTTTTTTAAGGTATTAGATGCCCTATTTTTTTCGATGAGCTTGGCGATCAAAAAGCCTAAACCCAGTGCGATAATACCAACTATAATTGTTTCCATTTTTTGATTATTAAGTATAAAAAAAGCCCACATTAGCCTGGGGTTTATAAAACTCCATTAATACAAGTTTAGGGTTAACAAAGTATTCAAGTATCCATAAAATGGCGCGCTTTAGCACTTTTGACTCACCCTTTTTAAATTGATCGTGTTGAGTTTTCCAAACAAATAACTAATGTAGGCAGTATTGTTGTATTTCAAGAACTTACTATAAATGATCAGCTAAAACTTTATTTAGCTCCTCTAATTTATTTTCGACATAAACGGTATCCTGACCCTTATGAATACTTTTCACTTCACTCATAGCTGCAAATTGAAGTGCACACATGGCCAAAACATCTTGTTTATCTCTTATTTCATAATTCTGCTCAAATTTCTTTACGAGTTCATTAATCTTCTTTACAGCTTTTCGCACCCCTTCTTCTTCATTCTCATTTTTTATCGTCAACGGATAAACCCTATCCCCAATTGTCACCTTTATCCTAAGCTTATCGTCCGTCATATCCTCATTCACTTAATTGGGCAATACATTTATCTATTTCTCTAACCAAGGTGTTTATTTTCAGTTTGGTCACATGCTTATCTTCTTTGCTGCCTACAATTGCATTTGCAATTCTCGATGTTTCTAATTTTTCCTCTAATTCAGAAATTTCCTTTTCTTGTTCAGAAATTTTTAACCGTAAATTTTCTTTCTCCTTCAACAAATCTTCTAATGATTGTTGTAAAGTACTGTACTTTGACAGTAATTTTGAAAGATTGACTTCCAGTAAATCAACTGATTGTGATAAATTATTCATCAAACCAAAGAATCTAGCATATGCAACAAAGTTAATATACCATTTTAAATAATACAACACTTTTATCTATTTAACAAAAAAATAGAAGTAACTAACTACATATCAGCGTAATAAATAAATATTTTTTCTTTTACTTGCTTATTACTAATTTAGCGCGAATTATGGCTAAACAACTCTCCCTCATTTTTTTTATGGTCTTTTTTTGGTATCACAGTTTTGGTCAACAAACCTATCCAAAAGACTATTTCGTCAATCCTTTAGAGATACCATTGGTACTTTCGGGTACATTTGGCGAACTCAGATCAAACCATTTTCATGGTGGTTTGGATATTAAAACTCAACAAGTTGAAGGACAAAAAGTGGTTGCTTCGGCAGACGGATATGTTTCCAGGATCAATGTGGCTCATTGGAGTTATGGCAAGGCTTTATATGTAACACATCCCAACGGGTATACAACGGTTTATGGCCATTTAAAAGAGTTTTCACCCAATATTCAAAAATATGTTAAAGAGCACCAATACGCCAAAGAAAGCTATGAGGTTCAGCTTTACCCAAAATCAAATGAACTCAAAGTAGGGAAAGGTGAATTGATTGCCTATAGTGGTAATAGTGGAAGCTCAGGTGGACCTCATTTGCACTATGAAATTCGAAATTCCAAAGCAGACCCACATAACCCCTTGCTTTTCGGAATTGAAGTACCTGACCACAAATCACCAATTTTTAAAAATGCCGTAGCCTATGCATTGAATGATACCTCTCATGTGAATCAAATCAGCGATAACATCGATCTCGTTATAAAATCCAATAACATGGGTAATCTAGATGCCAATACGATCTATGCCTATGGGATGATAGGTTTGGGTGTCAATGTAACAGACAGACAAGATGGCGCCATTAATAACAACGGCATTTATGATCTTCAATTGGAAGTTAATAATAAAAAAGTGTTTCAGTATACGGTAAATTCATTTTCATTTTCGGAGTCGCGCTATATTAATAATTTTTTCGACTATGAAAGATATGATCAAAAAAAGCAACGAATTATTAAATGCTTCAAAGAACCCAATACTAAGCTGAGTGTTTATAAAAATTTAGTAAATGATGGTTATCTTTTTATTAAAGACAGTACCGAATATCAGATAAAAATTTCCGCTTTTGATTTTATGGGAAATCAAACTGATCTTTTGCTAAAAATCATAGGAAAAAAAGATTCTATCGTCAAAAAAAATGTAGAAAAAATAACACCTTACTATTTTCAAGTCGCTAAACAAAATGAAATCAATGATAGCCTAGTAAAAGCCTATTTTCCGAAGGATATTTTTTACAAAGATCTTTTTTTTGATTATTCCTATAAAGATGGTGTCGCCAGCTTTCACAATTCATCTGTTGCCATTCACGGTAATTTTACCATGTCTTTTAACGTTAAAAAATACAGCGAGGAAGATCTCAAACAGATGTATATTGCAAGAAAGAATTACAACAAGTTCTATTACCAAAAATCTTATAGAAAAGGTGATTGGATCACTGCAAAAAATAATGAATTAGGCGACTATAAGTTAATGCAGGACAAAGATCCACCTATTATTACGCCAGTCAATCTCAAGGATCAGCAGGTACTAAACAAACAAAATTCAATCGTTTTTAAAATTTCGGACAAGGAATCGGGTATAAAATCATATAGAGGTGAAATTAACGGAAAATTTGTACTCTTTGAATACGACCCAAAAACAGGAAGATTGGCGTACAATGTAAACGACAGAACCTGGGATGAGGATGAGTATAATTTGGTCCTTAAGGTAAGTGACAATGTGAATAATTCGGCTACCTTTAACGCCACATTCACAAAAAAGGATTAGACTTGAAAACGAAAATTGCACTTATATCTATCTTTACTTTATTCTTTTTTGAAAACTGGGCCCAAACAGCTGTTATAAAAGGTTTTGTGTTTGATGAAAAAAATGAGCCAATAGATAATGTATCTGTTTTTTACCGGGCTAAGGGTGTGGTTACCAATAATGATGGTTTTTATGAAATTACAGTTCCTTCGAATAGCTTAGTCAAATTAAGTTTTAGTCACCTTGCCTATGAAAAATTCGAATTTGAATTTAGACTGAGAAGTGGAGAAGTAATAGATTTTTCGCCAGTTCTGAAATCGAGACCTGTAGAGATGGAGGAAGTTCTTATCAAGGATAGTGGCAATGAAGTTCAGGGAAATATAACTGTAAAGACAGAGACAATCAAAAATATTCCTGGAGCGAATCAAGGTGTTGAGAGTATTTTAAGAACTTTGCCCGGCGTAAATTTCAACAATGAATTGAGTACTCAATACAATGTAAGGGGTGGCAGTTTTGATGAAAACCTTATTTATATAAACGGTATTGAGGTTTATAAACCTTTCTTAGTGCGATCAGGACAGCAAGAAGGTCTGAGTATAGTCAATTCGCAAATGACTCAAAATGTAAAGTTCTCCGCCGGTGGTTTTCAAGCGAAATACGGTGATAAGTTGTCATCGGTTTTAGATATCACTTACCGTAAACCTGAAACCTTCGGAGTGCAATTTGACGCCAGCTTACTGGGATTTGGAGCAACTATTGAAGGTCTTGCACTTAATAATAAAATGCAAATAATGGTTGGAGCAAGGTATAGAAACAACAGTTTATTTATTGATCAGAATGACACACGCTCAAATTTTAATCCGTCTTTTACAGATATTCAATCTTTTATAACCTATCGTTTTTCTGACAAGTTTTCAATGGAATTTTTGGGTACCGCCAGTTTGAACGATTATAATTTTACGCCATTTACCAGAAAAACAAATTTCGGAACTATATTAAATCCCATAGCAGTAATTGTGGATTATGAAGGAAAAGAGGAAGATCATTACCAGACTATTTCAGGTGCGTTAAAGGGAACATATGCATTCAATCAAACTGTTTCTTTGGATCTGACCGCGTCGACTTATTATACACGCGAGCAAGAATATTACGATATTATTGCAGCTTACGGTATTGGAAATATTAACACAGATTTGGGCTCAGATGATTTTGGAAATACTGATTTCATTCAATCAATTGGGGTTCAGCAAGATCATGCCAGAAATGAACTGGAAGCAAAAATTTCTAACTTTCAAGCAAAGTTGAATTACAAAAAGAATAATAGGCTATTAGAATTTGGTTTAAAGTATCAGAATGAAGATTTTAAAGATAGAGTGATAGAATGGCAAATGATTGATTCGGCCGGTTTTGCTGTAAGACCACCACATCGTTATCCCGCAAATGATGAACCCTATGTGCCTTATAATACGCCAATAGTTCCATTTCAAAATGTTCGGGCTTATAACGAGGTGAACACGAAAAGGATTTTAGGTTTTGCTCAAATTAGCGATCAATTTTTTATTCAAGATCAAAGGTTTTGGTACAATATAGGCGTTCGAGCACAACATTGGGTTGTATCGGGTAAAGATCTATCAGAAAAGAATCAAACCGTTTTTAGCCCGAGGGCACAACTGACATGGAAACCTAATTGGAAAAGAGATATGTTGTTTAGGATTTCCGGAGGCGTTTATCAGCAGCCACCTTTTTACAGAGAAATGAGAGATTCGTTAGGCACAGTGCATCCGGAGGTTAAGGCGCAAAAATCTGTTCACATTGTTTTAGGGAATGATTACAGTTTCGACATGTGGAAGAGAACTTTTAAATTGACTACTGAGGCCTTTTATAAAAAATTAACCGATGTAAATCCATTTACAATAGACAATGTCAGAATACGTTATCGAGCTGAAAATAATGCCAAGGCCTATGCTACAGGATTTGAAATGAGATTAAATGGAGAGTTCGTAGAAGGCACAGAATCCTGGTTTAGTTTTGGTTATTTGCGAACTGAGGAAAACATAGAAAATAGAGGAAATATTTCACGACCTACAGACCAGCGTTTAAAATTTGCTCTTCTTTTCCAAGATTATATTCCGGCCATACCCAATATTAAAATGTATTTAAACACTGTTTATAATACTGGAGTCCCCGGTGGTTCACCGAGTTACGCAGATCCCTATGATTACCAAAATAGATTAAAAGATTACTTTAGAGCTGACCTCGGCGTATCCTATGTTTTCAAAGACATCAATACACCCAGCAAGAAACCTTGGTTAAAAAGTTTTAAATCGCTTTCGGCAGGTATAGAAGTCTTTAATATGTTCGACGCACAAAACACCATTAGCAATACTTGGGTATCTGACGTTTCTTCCAATCAATCTTTTGCCGTTCCTAATTATCTGAGTCCGCGCATTTTAAATGTTAAAGTGAGTATGTCGCTTTAATCAAATTTCATTTTTTAACTTTGATGGTTTAAACCTTTTGATCAAATTAGGGTCTTAACATGAAACAGTAGTTTTGGAAGAAGCTTTATTGGTAGAACGGCTCAAAAACAACAACACGCAAGAGCTCGCATTTAAAGATCTGGTTGAAACGCACAAAGAGCGTTTGTATTGGCATATCCGAAAGATTGTGATTAATCATGACGATGCCGATGACGTATTGCAAAATACATTTTTAAAAGTGTTTAAAAGTATTGCCAATTTTAAAGGAGAAAGTAAAATTTTTTCCTGGATGTATAGAATCGCTACAAATGAGGCCATTAACTTTTTGAATACCAAAGCAAGAATGGTAAATGTGAGTCCGGAAATGCTCCAGTTGAAAAGGGTAGAACAATTAGAAGAGGACCCTTATTTTGATGGGGATGAGCTACAAATCAAGTTGCAAAAAGCAATAGCCCTTTTACCTCAAAAGCAACAAATAGTTTTTAATATGCGCTACTTTGACGAAGTAAAATACGAAGAAATGAGTGACATTTTAGAAACCTCCGTAGGTGCGCTTAAAGCAACTTATCATCAAGCTCGAAAAAAAATAGAAAAATTCTTTGAAGAATGAGTAAATCTGGAGCTGACATATTGCAATCATTAAAAGGAAAAAAGCAAGGATTTTGCGTTCCTGAGAATTATTTTGAAAATTTTGAGGCTGCAACTTCTCAGAAAAAAAGCAAAGCAAAATTTTTATTACCCAAAAAATCAGGATTTGTTGTTCCTGAAAATTATTTTGAATCGACCGAATTTCATGCTATAGATTTACTTAAAAAATCTGCTCAAAAAAGTGGTTTTAAAACGCCTGAAAATTATTTTGAGAATTTTGAAGTCCAATTACCAAAAACAAAGATCTATTCCAATTTACTGAGATCGAGAATGTTTCAATTTGCAGCAATAGCTGCCTCTCTTTTGATCCTCATGGCACTTGGAAATCTATTAAGATTAGACAAAAGCAGCGATGCACAGGTTGAAATTAGTCTGGAAGAATTGGAAAATTGGTTTGATGACAATGCCGCTGTATTGACAAGTACAGAAATTGTGGATACCTATGATGACTTAACACTCAATCTCACCTCATTCAACTTTAACGGTGAAATTGCAGATTATTTGGCACAAGAAGATTTAGAAGATATTATTATTCAAGAAGAACCATGAAAATAAGAACCCTAACCATTTTTATCGTTTTGTTATTTCCCTTGGCTGTTTTTAGTCAGGAAAATAAACACGAAAAATTAAAAGCTTTTAAAACAGCCTATTTAACAGAACAATTAAATTTAAGTAAAAATGAAGCCGAAAAGTTTTGGCCGATATACAATAAATATGAAGAAAAAGTACATTCGGTTAAAATTAAAAGCTATAAAACTGTAAAAAATGACATTTATCAAAAGGGAGGTTTTGACGCGATTTCAGATAAAGAAGCCGAAGTTTATTTAAAAAATTTATTGGAGAATGAAGAAGAAATGCTTTCTTTAAAGAAAGACCTTTATAAAAATCTAAAACCCATTCTGACTTCCAAGAAAATTTTACAGTTGCATCACGCTGAGCACGAATTCAATAGGAAATTATTGGATGAATACCGAAGAAAACAAAAAAATGTAGGATCCCAGCAAAATTAGGATTCGAAGCCAGGTAAATTTGAAATTCTTTTTCTGATCAAGTCAAATTCGTCAATAATCTCTTGAACTATTTCACCAGCCGGTTTGATGTTATGAATAAGCCCGGCAATTTGTCCTATTTCTAATTCACCTTCCACTAAATCGCCTTCAAACATTCCTTTTTTGGCTCTTGCCCTTCCGAGTAAATTCTTTAATTCCTCAACACTGGCGCCTGATTGATATAGCTTTTGAACATTTTGATAAAATTCATTCTTGATTAACCTTACGGGAGTCAATTCCTTCAATGTCAAATCTGTACCTCCATCAGCTGTTTCTACTACCTTATTTTTAAAATTCTGATGAGCAGAAGATTCCACTGAAGCAACAAATCTACTTCCAATCTGAACACCCTCGGCCCCTAAAGCCATAGCTGCCATCATACCCGATCCTGTTGCGATTCCGCCTGCCGCAATCAATGGAATTTTGATTTGCTCTTTTACCATTGGGATCAGTGTAAAAGTAGTTGACTCTTCTCTTCCATTGTGCCCTCCTGCCTCAAAGCCTTCAGCGACCACAGCATCTACACCAGCCTCTTCAGATTTTTGGGCAAACTTTACACTACTCACTACTTGTACAACGGTAATTCCTTCATTTTTAAATCTTTGTGTATGCAATTTTGGATTACCTGCCGAGGTAAAAACTATCCGGATCTTTTCTTTAAGTACTATTTCTATGATCTCTTCCAAATCAGGATAAAATAGTGGAATATTTACACCAAATGGTTTATTTGTAGCTTTTTTACATTGTTGAAGGTGATATTGTAATACATCCGGATACATAGAGCCCGCACCAATTAAGCCCAATCCGCCAGCATTACTAACAGCTGAAGCCAATTTGTAACCGCTTACCCAAACCATTCCTGCCTGAATTATAGGGTACTTAATTTCAAACAAAGAAGTTATACGACTATACATAGCTCAATTGATTACACCCGAACCGATTAATTCATCTTTTAAATACCAAACTACAAACTGCCCTTCTGTTATGGCAGATTGAGGATTTTCAAATGACACATACAACCCTTTTTCAGTTTGATATAACTCTGCTTTTTGCAATTTTTGACGGTATCTAATTCTGGCTAAAACTTTAAGTGATTCACCGTTCTCTAATTTTAGATCTTCTCTTACCCAATGAATATCATCCTTTTCTACAAACAGAACTTTTCGATATAAACCTCGATGATTTTTACCCTCACCAGCATAAATAACATTGCTTTCCACATCCGTATCAATTACAAAAAGTGGTTCTATGGTTCCACCCACAGCTAAACCTTTACGTTGACCTTTTGTAAAATAATGTGCTCCTTGATGTTTTCCAACCACTTTACCATCATGCAGATTATACTTTTGCTTTGAAGCCATAAAAGCTAATTTTTCTTCATGATTTTCAAATACTGATGATGCTGTGACGTAAAATTTATCCTCGTCGGGGATTTGCACAATCACACCTTCTTTAGGGCTTAATTTTTGTTGTAAAAATTCAGGAAGTCTTACTTTACCGATAAAACATAATCCTTGCGAGTCTTTTTTATCAGCTGTGACAAGTTCTTGTTCAGCAGCGATCTTTCGCACTTCATCTTTTTTTAACTCACCAATGGGAAATAAAGATTTAGCCAACTGATCCTGAGAAAGCTGACATAAGAAATAGGACTGATCCTTATTATCATCTACACCTGAAAGCAAACGATAAACGGGCAAGCCTCCTTTCTCAAAAACATCCTTTCTGCAATAATGGCCGGTGGCAACGAAATCTGCGCCAAGATCGAGTGCAATTTTCATAAAAACATCAAACTTTATTTCTCTATTACACAGAACGTCTGGATTGGGTGTTCTTCCTTGTTCGTATTCTCTGAACATGTAGTCGACAATTCGCTCCTTATAATCCTCACTGAGATCTACCACTTGAAAAGGAATTCCCAATTTATCTGCCACAAGCATAGCATCATTACTATCTTCCAACCAAGGGCATTCTTTGGATATGGTTACGGAATCATCATGCCAATTTTTCATAAAAAGGCCTATAACTTCATAACCTTGCTGTTTTAATAAATAGGCTGCAACGCTTGAATCAACTCCTCCAGACAATCCAACAATCACTCTTTTCATACCATTGATGTTTGAGCGTGCAAAGATAAAACAATCCGCACGTTATAAAAAGTTGGCTATGAAATCAATCTTCCTTTTTTGGCTTAATGGCAGGTTGTTCTGTGCTCACTAATTCGCCATCCACATAATTCTCCCAAGTACCCACGCGCTCATCATCCTTAAATGGACCCTTTTTTATGAGATCTCCAGTTCGTCTTGAATAATAGGTGGCCAAACCGTTTAGTTTGCCGTTTTTGTAGTTAAAATCGTAAATTAAATGTCCCTTGATCGCATATTTCTTATAATTACCGTCCAGTAAACCATTTTTATAATTTGCAATTTCTGTCGGAGAACCGTCTTGAAAATATGTTTTATAGGAGCCCTCCAATTTTCCATTTACATAGTTTTCTTCACTCATTATTGATTTGCCATCAGTATGGTAAAAAGTCCATTTTCCAACTCTATCCTTACCATTCATTTGACCTTCACTTTCTAAAACTCCAGCCTCTGTATAAAACTTTACACCAGCGATATCTGAATTTGCATCAAATTCTTTGATAATGACAGGATGATCCGAAGAAGCGGCGGAATAATATTTAAATGTACCAACTTCTTTACCGTTTTTAAAAGTCCCCCTATATCTAAGTCGATTATTATCGTAATACTTTTCCCAAACACCTTCCCGCTCACCATTTTTGTTTAATTGATTCACTTCTCCTTGAGAAAAAACAGGGTGAATCATCAAAAAAATAATTAACGAAAAGACAATTTTAATTTCTTTTTCCATATCAAATAATCATTTTTAAAAATAAAGTTCGCTATGTTACATTCATAGGGCAGTTAAAAGTAACATTTTTTCCTAATTTTGATATCAATCTCTATGGGAATTGACAATTATGGGAAGTTCAAATTTTTGGTATTACACAGTAATGGCCATTGTCATTCTTCATTTTTTAATTGGTTTCGGTTATTTGATCTATAAACTATCACCTAGAAAAAGTGATAAAAAAAATAAAGATGACCAGACTTGAATCAATATTAGCTCAAATAAAAAATGCAGAAAGGAAATTTAGAGATAAAGCCGCAAATGAGGTACTGAACAACTCGGAGTTTATAGAAGAATTAGTTCAATTAACCTTAGAATCATCCGCTGAATTTCATGTACAAGCTGCATGGACTTTAGAACTTGTGTATTTTGCCAAACCGGCCATAATTACTCCCCATCTCAATTTTTTTTGCAGTAGACTTAATTCAATAAAAAATGAAAGTGCTTTGAGACCCTTAGCCAAAATTTGTTCCAGTATTGTGGCAAAAGAAAGAAAAAGTCAACCCAATTTTCTTTTGACAAAAGAGCAGACAGAAAAAATTATAGAGGTGTGTTTCGATTGGTTAATTTCAGACAGAAAAACGGCAACACAAGTATTTGGAATGGACACAATTTATAGCTGCTCAAATGAATTCCCTTGGATCAAAGAGAATTTAAAAGAAGTTTTACAAAAAGACATTTCATCAAAATCTCAAGGATATGTTAGTCGTGCAAGAAAAATTCTGAAAAAATTAGAAAATGAGCAGAACGATTAGGTAAGAATAAGACATGACTGATTAATTCAAGTCATTTAAAAATACTAATTTTGTGGTTTAATTTTTAGAGAAACAAATGACTTTAAACAGCCTAAATGCCATTTCTCCAATAGATGGAAGATACCGTGACAAAGTAGAAAATTTAGCTCCCTATTTTTCAGAGGAGGCATTGATAAAATACCGTGTAAAAGTGGAAATCGAATATTTTATCACTCTTTGTCAAATACCACTTCCACAATTAAGTAATTTTGATCATAAAAACTTTCAAAAACTTCGTGAAATTTACCTGCAATTCGGTTTTGATGATGCACTCAAAATCAAAGAAATAGAAAAGGTAACTAACCATGATGTAAAAGCGGTTGAATATTTTATCAAAGAAAAATTTGACACTTTACATTTAGAAGAATATAAGGAATTCATTCATTTTGGGCTCACTTCTCAAGATATTAATAACACCGCAATTCCTCTATTGTTAAAGGAGGCTTTCTATGAAGTTTACCTTCCGGAATTGGAAAATTTAGAACTGAAATTGACAGATCTTGCAGAAGATTGGAAGGCTATACCGATGTTAGCAAAAACCCATGGGCAGCCTGCTTCCCCTACTCTTTTGGGCAAAGAAATTTACGTCTTTGTAGAGCGCATCAAGCAGCAAAGAAAACTGATTCTACAGATTCCTTTTGCCGCCAAATTCGGAGGTGCAACCGGTAATTACAACGCACATCAAATTGCATATCCTGAAATAAATTGGCGAGTTTTCGGCCAAAATTTTGTTGTCAATGCATTAGGCCTTCATCACTCATTCCCTACTACACAAATTGAGCATTATGACCATATGGCCGCTTTTTTCGACGGATTGAAACGAATTAATTCAATTCTAATCGATCTTGACCGAGATATATGGCAATACATTTCTATGAATTACTTCAAACAAAAGATTAAAGCAGGTGAAGTGGGATCATCGGCAATGCCACACAAGGTTAATCCTATAGATTTTGAAAATAGTGAAGGAAATTTGGGTATTGCGAATGCTATTTTCGAACATCTTTCTGCTAAACTACCCATTTCTCGATTGCAAAGAGACTTGACCGATTCAACGGTCTTGAGAAATATTGGAGTTCCTTTTGCCCATACCTTAATAGGATTTTTATCAACCAATAAAGGGTTGGATAAATTATTACTCAATGAAGAGGCCTTTACCGCAGATTTAGAGGCAAATTGGGCTGTTGTAGCTGAGGCAATTCAAACTATTTTGAGAAGAGAGGGTTACCCAAACCCCTACGAAGCACTTAAAGGCTTGACAAGAACTAATCAAAAAATTAACAAAGAATCGATTGCTGCTTTTATTGATAGTCTTGTTATTTCTGATGAATTAAAAAAAGAACTAAAAAATATTAGTCCGAGTAATTATACAGGGCTGTCATTTTAAATCATGCGAACCTCAACTATCTTGTTTTGTTTTGTTTTTCTTCAATTAGCTGGATGTAAATCTGAATCGACAAATATAAATTCTTTTAAAACAGGAAAATACAAAACAGTGCTCAAAGACAGCGATATTAGTTCTATCGCCGAGCGAAACGATTCTTTGCAAATCGAATTAACAGAGGGAGTTAGAGACACTTTTTACATCAATTGGAAAAATGATTTTGAATATATTTTACTAAAAAAGCAACCTAAAAGTCTTTTAGACAGTACTCCTTTTCATGTAAAAATTACAGGAGTAAAAGATAAAGAATACACCTTTAAAGCCTACTTTAAAGGGTCCAATTTCAAACAAGAGGGCACTGCTATAAAATTAGAAGAATAATTAATTAACCCATAAAACATGGAAATATTCTCTCATCCCGAAACATGGGGCGCGCTTATCACACTTACCTTTTTAGAAATTATTTTAGGTATAGATAATATCATTTTCATCTCTATTACGGCTGGAAAATTACCGGAGAACAAAATAAAAAAGGCTACGAATATTGGTCTTTTACTCGCCATGGTCTTCAGAATCATATTGTTGGTTGGGGTTACTTATCTCATTGCGATGAAAGATGCATTATTTCACATAGATTGGAGTTGGTTAAAAGCCCATGTTTCAGGTCAGAGTATGATTCTTTTTGCGGGTGGAATCTTTTTATTGTACAAAAGTACACATGAAATTCATTCTAAAGTAGAAGGAAAAGACCCAGATATAAAACAAACTAAGAAAAAAGGAACTTCTTCAATGCTTTCCGTAATTATTCAAATCGTTTTAATTGATATCGTATTTAGTTTCGATTCGGTACTTACTGCCGTGGGGATGACCAATGGTATTCATGGTGCGTTGATAATTATGATAGTCGCGGTAATTATTTCAATTTTAATAATGATGATTTTTGCCATACCTATTGGTAAGTTCGTAAATAAACACCCTACAATTCAAATGTTGGCGCTTTCTTTTTTGATTTTAATCGGATTTATGCTGGTTACAGAAAGTGCACATCTTTCTCATGCCATTGTTTTCGGACAAGAGGTTGGTGCAATACCAAAAGGTTACCTGTATTTCGCCATTACTTTTTCTTTAGGCGTAGAGATGTTGAACATGAAAATGCGAAGCAAAACCAATTAAAATATAGGCTTAGCGATCATAGTGGTTTTAAATTAGAACTCTGTAATGTAAGTTACGTAGCCTACGTAACCAGCAAGATACTTTTGCAGAGAATTTTAATTTAAAAACCAGATGAAATTTAACCATGATAAGCTCTTAATTGGATTTTCAATCTTCATAGTCCTATTTGCTTTTGAAAATGGAACCGCTCAAAATGCAGAACCCATTAGTCTTGAGCAAGCAAAATCTTTGGCTATTCAGAACAATTATGAGTTAAAGATGAACAAACAGAGTTATGCCGTTGCTCAGGCCGAACAAGAACAAGCAAATGCGGCATTTCTACCTTCCTTAGTTTTATCAAATACAAGTGTTTCAACCAACAACCCACTGCAAGCTTTTGGATTTAAGCTCTTGCAAAAGTCTGTTGCCGAGGAAGATTTTAATCCTGATAGATTGAACGATCCGGGAAATCAAGAGAACTTCAATACGAAAATAGAATTGATGCAACCCATCTTTCATTTAGACGGATGGAAAATGAAAAAGGCTGCTAAAAATAAGTTGGAAGCTGTTGAACTTGAAAATGAAAGATCTAAAGAGTATTTACTATTAGAAATCGAAAAAGCCTATATGCAACTGCAACTAGCCTACAAACAACAAGAAGTAATCGAAAAAGCTGCGGAAACAGGTGAAGAGAATTTGAAAATAACCAAAAATCAATTCGATCAAGGCCTAGTTCAATATGCTGATGTCATCAATGTTGAAGTGAGGTATAATGAAATCAAAAACAATCTGTTAATAGCGAAAAGTAATGTACTAAATTCTTCAGATTATTTGAATTACTTAACAGGAAAAGAATCAAAAGAAGTACTAATACCTACAGAAAAATTAGTTATGAGTAATTATGATGAGCAGCATGTTGTAGAAATGAGCCCGAGCAGAAAAGACCTCTTAGCGATAGATCAAACTTTAGAGGCACAAGAACAAATGCTTAAATCATCTCAATATCAATTTGTTCCAAAAGCAAGTGCAATGGCGCATTACGAATGGAATGATAACGATTTTATGGGATTTAATGCCAGTAATTATTTGATTGGATTACAACTCTCTTGGGACATTTTTGACGGTGGTAAAACACTTGGAAAAGTCCATAGAGAAAAAGCCATGCTCGAAAAAAACGAAATATATAAACAAAACTATTTGGCCCAAAGCGAATTAGAATTGAACAAAGCACATCGACAAATGAAAGATGCAAGAGACGCTGTAGAAATGTCAAAGTTAGCCGTAGAGCAATCGAAAGAATCTTATAGAATTGTGAGTAATCGTTTTTCTCAAGGATTAGAAAAAACGAGTGATTTATTATACGCTGAAACTCAACTGCAAAAACAAGAGCTCAATTATTCACAGGCATTATTCAACTATAACTATGCCTTATCATACCTTAACTTTTTAACAAAATAACAAGAATCATGAAAAAAATAATCATATTAATCCTTATCGTTTTTAGCGCATCTAGTTGTGGCGACAATAAAAAAGAAGTTGCCATTGACAAAAACATTGTGAACGTAAGTATTGCCAAACCCAACTCAAATGCTACGGGTCAGTTTTTTACCGCCAGCGGACAAATCGAAGCAGATCAATTTTCGAATTTAAGCACCAAAGTAACGGGATATATAGAAAGAATTTATGTCAAAATTGGTGATAAAGTGAATAAAGGTCAATTATTACTTAAAATTAATAACACCGATTTGGAAGCCCAACGAGCTCAAGTGAAAGCAAAATTATTACAAGCCGAAGCAAATTATAAAATAGCCGAAAACAATTATGATCGCTTTAAAAAATTATATGAGCAAAAAAGCGCTTCAACTAAAGAATTTGAAGACATGCAAGCTGCCTATGAAATTGCGAAAGCCCAAGTAACTGCAGTAAAAGAAATGGAAAATGAAGTATCTGCCATGATCAATTACACCACAATTACAGCTCCTTTTGCGGGAATGGTAACTGATGTTTACGTAAAAGAAGGAAACATGGCCTTACCGGGAAATCCTTTGATGGGTATAGAAAACCCGGCTAATTTAGTTGCTACGGCTATAATTCCAGAAATGTATTTAACGAAAGTGAATCGCGGAGATAAAGTTAGGGTGAGAATAAAAAGCAATGAAAAGCTTTTAAATGGATCCGTTAGAGAAATAAGCAGATCATCTCAAAATAGTGGAGGCCAGTATTTAGCTAAAATTGAGATCCCAAACACCGAAAAAGGAATTTTTTCCGGAATGGATGTAACCACTGAATTTCAGTTTGAAGGAGTCACTGGTGAAAGAATTACGATTCCTAAATCTATTTTAATATACAAAGGTCAATTGTCAGGAGTATACACCTTAAGTCAATCAAATACGGCAGTATTGCGTTGGTTGAGATTGGGTAAAGAATATGGAGATGAGATTGAAGTTTTATCGGGTCTTTCTGCTGACGAAAGTTATATTACAGAAGCCGACGGAAAATTATACAACGGAGTTAAAATTCAAATTAAGTAGTCTGATGGAAAAGGGATTTGCAGGAAAAATAGCAGCCTTCTTTTTAGAATCGAAGCTGACAATTTTATTGATGATCATGTTCTTACTTATTGGAATTTATAGTTCATTTTTGATTCCAAGAGAAGAAGAACCTCAAATTGAAGTGCCTATTGCCGATATATTTTTACAATATCCTGGGGCAAGCCCTTCAGAAATAGAAACCAAGGTAATCAAGCCACTTGAAAAAGTTATTGCCAATATTCCGGGAGTTGAATACACCTATTCGACCTCTATGAAAGAGCAAGCCATGGTAATCGTTCAATTTTATGTAGGGTCCGACATTGAAAGGTCATTTGTGCAATTGTACAATGAAATCATCAAACATATGGATCAAATGCCGCAAGGTGTTTCTCTTCCGCTTGTAAAAACAAGGGCCATTGATGATGTTCCTGTGTTAGGCTTAACTTTTTGGAGCGATACCTATGACGATTACGAGTTAAAACAGATTGTAGAAGAAGTTAATAACGAGATCAAAAAAGTCAATGGAGTGGCGAGCACAAAAAGTATAGGTGGTCGCGACAGAGAAATAAGCGTTGTTCTTGACAAAGATAAAATGGCCGAAAAAAATGTTGATTTTTTATCTGTTGCTCAAAAAATTCAACTGAATAACGCCCAGTCTAACTCAGGTAGCTTTAATGAAAAAGATGAAGAATTTTTAGTTCATACAGGTGATTTTTTAAAAAATTTATCTGATGTTCAAAATTTAATTGTTGGAGTAAATGGTCAAAGTCCGGTCTATTTAAAGCAAGTTGCCGAGGTTAAAGATGGTCCAGAAATTCCAGTTACCTATGTCAATTATGGCTTTGGATCAGCCAATACAAACAATCAAATTGCATTTCCAGCTGAATATCCAGCCATTACGCTTTCTGTAGCTAAGCAAAAAGGGGGTGATGCAATGAAAATTTCTGAGGTCATTATAGACAAGATCGAGGTACTCAAAAAAGACTTAATACCCGATGAGGTGCATGTTTCTGTTAGCAGAAATTATGGAGAAACCGCATCACATAAAGTTTCGGAATTATTGAGTCATTTGATTATTGCCATTATTTCAGTTTCGTTGGTGGTGATGTTGGCTATGGGTTGGCGGGGAGGCTTGGTCGTTTTCTTATCGGTTCCTGTAACTTTTGCATTGACCTTGTTCAGCTATTACTTTATGGATTACACACTGAACCGAATAACCTTATTCGCTCTTGTATTTGTTACCGGTATTGTTGTGGATGATTCGATCATAATTGCAGAAAACATGCACCGGCATTTTAAAATGAAACGTCTGCCTTTTAAACAAGCTGCCATTTATGCCATCAATGAGGTAGGTAATCCTACTATTTTAGCCACTTTTACTGTTATCGCAGCAGTTCTTCCAATGGCTTTTGTTTCGGGTTTAATGGGTCCCTACATGAGTCCAATGCCTATTGGAGCCTCTATAGCCATGATCGTTTCGCTGTTTGTTGCTTTGACTATAACTCCCTATTTGGGTTATATTTTTCTTAGAGAGAAAGACAAAAAAGGAGCAAAAAAAGAAGATCATGCCCATGATATTACACAATCAAAAATTTATATCTATTACAAAAAGTTTATCGATCCCTTGTTGGAAAACAAATTGTATAGGTTCTTGTTTTTTGGTATAAATATTATATTGTTGTTGGGAACAATGTCAATGTTTTTGACAAAATCCGTGGCAGTTAAAATGTTGCCATTTGACAACAAAAATGAATTTCAGATAATAATTGATATGCCTGAAGGAACGACCTTAGAAAGAACTCAGGTTGTCACAAAAGAAATTGCCCAATATTTGAGACAAAGTACCTATGTAAATGATTACCAAACTTATGTTGGCACTGCGTCTCCAATTACTTTTAATGGATTGGTTCGTCACTACGACTTACGAAGAGGATCAAATACATCAGATATTCAGGTAAATTTAGTCGATAAGGGAGATAGAAAAGAGCAAAGTCACTACATCACAAAAATACTTCGTCCCGAAATTCAGGAAATTGCCAAAAAATACCGGGCAAATGTAAAAGTAGTGGAAGTGCCCCCAGGGCCTCCTGTTTTATCTACGTTAGTCGCTGAAGTATATGGTCCTGATTACAAAGAACAGATCAAAATTGCGGAGCAACTAAAAAAGCTGTTCCGTGAAAATCAAGAAGTAGTTGATGTCGATTGGATGATTGAGGCAGATCAAACGGAATATCGTTTTGAGATAGATAAAGAAAAAGCGATGCTTAACGGAGTAGCGCCTCAACAAATTGTCAGCACAATGCAAATGGCCTTGAGTCAACAGCCTATTAGCAAAATTTATAATGAAGAAGCGAGTAAAGATATTGGTATTGTACTGCAAATGAAGGAGAATGAGAAAACCAATATCGATGATTTATTAGCTGTAAAGGTGATGTCAGCTAACAAAATGGCCGTTCCCGTAAGTGATCTGGTTCATGTTAGAAAAGATACTATCGAGAAAAGTATTATGCGCAAAAACCAGCGAAGAGTAGTTTATGTAACTGGTGAGATGGCAGGTAAATTAGAAAGCCCGGTGTATGCCCTCCTCGACTTTTCTGACAATCTGGATAAAATAGAAATGCCGGAAGGTTATTCTCTGCAAGAAGAATGGAACCAACAGCCCGAGCACGAAAACGAATACACCGTAAAATGGGACGGAGAATGGCAAATTACTTTTGAAGTATTTAGAGACTTGGGGGCAGCATTTGCCGTAGTGATAATTATAATTTATATGTTACTGGTAGGTTGGTTCCAAAGTTTTAAATCGCCTATAGTCATGCTTGTCGCTCTTCCACTTTCATTGGTCGGGATTATTTTGGGCCATTGGGTTTTTGACGCCTATTTTACAGCAACCTCTATGATTGGTTTAATCGCTTTGGCGGGAATTATGGTTCGAAACTCTGTACTATTGGTCGATTTTATAAACTTGAGATTGGAAGAAAATATTCCGCTCAAACAAGCGGTAATAGAAGCTGGTGCGGTAAGAACAACACCAATTCTTTTAACGGCAGGAACAGTGGTCATTGGTGCTTTTGTGATGTTGTTCGACCCAATTTTCCAAGGACTAGCCATTTCAATGCTTGGTGGAACCATATTCTCAACTGTTTTGACATTGCTGATGGTGCCACTGATATATTACTTCATGGAAAGAAAAAAATATAATTCATAAAATCATGGTCAAACTAATTGCATTAACCGCCGTAAAGGAGTTCGAAAAAAAAGCCGTAGAGCTTTTTCGGAAGGCCTCAATTCCAGTTTGGAGCGTTTTTAATATCGACGGATTCAAAAACAATCCTGAAGATAATTTAGAATCGAATTGGTTCTCCGGAGCTAGTCATAATGTCAGATCGATTATGGTCTTCTCATTTGTAGACAAAGAAAAAATCGATGTGCTTATAAAAGAGTTGGAAAAGTTCAACCAAACAATAGAAAGCAATAATCCAATCAGATTAGCTGTGTTGAATGTAGAAAAATTTATATAATTATGGAAAAATATATCAGAGCAATTGCAGGAACATTTATTATCATCAGTGTTTTATTGGCTTATTTTGTAAATTTCAATTGGATTTGGTTCACATTATTTGTAGGTGTTAATCTGTTACAATACAGTTTTACAAACTGGTGTTTGATGGAAAAAATCCTGAAAAAATTGGGAGTTTCTTAAATAAAAATAGTTTTGATGTGAGGATGTATTTTCATCCTCACTTTTTCATTATTTTTGTCTCGTGTTAAAACAGAAAAAACATCTTATTGCTCTTCTGTTTATTGCAGGACTATTTTCTCCAATACTTGGAGGGCTTGTACACACTTTTCAAAATCATGAGCACACCTCTTGTTTTGCTAAAAATGAGCTTCATGTTCACAAATCGCAAAATAATTGTTCCAGTTTTCATCAAATCCAACATATAATCCAGGATTTCGAAGGCTGTCAAGAGGTTGTACCTCTTAATTTCTTATTTAAATCCAGTCATTTTTTAATTCCTCAACAATTTGTAGTACAAAATTGTGATGTAAGTACACTTCGAGGACCACCGGTTAATAATTTTTAAAAAGATCAAATTAATCTATTAAAAATCATTAACTTATATAAAAAATGAAAATCAAATTATTTTTAATTTTTTTTGTATTTGCCGTTTCAATACAAGGGCAAATATCGTTAAAGGGCTATGTGCTTAACGAAAATCGTGAACCAATAGAAAATGCTGAAGTTTATATTGAGCTCTTACATATAGGATCAACTTCTCTGGCAGATGGTTCATTTGTGCTGAAAAACATTCCAAAAGGAAATCACAAATTGACAATAAACTATTTAGGTTATGATACCGAAAATATTAAGGTTGAAGCTGCCGATAAGGATGTGGAAATTAATGTTGCTTTACAACCAACGATCTTTCATATGGACGAGGTTATTTTATCAACTCCATTTCATCGACTTCAAAGTGAGAATGTGATGAAAATTGAATCAAAATCGATAGAATCTCTGCAAAAAAACGGCGCTCCAACATTAATAGAAAGTTTATCCAATATTCCAGGAGTGGAACAATTTTCGACTGGGACCGGAATTGGCAAACCTGTAATTCGAGGACTTACCGGAAATAGGGTATTGGTTTACACGCAAGGGGTAAGGCTTGAAAATCAGCAATTTGGTGATGAACATGGATTGGGTTTAAATGGATCTGGATTAGAAAGTGTCGAAATTATAAAAGGCCCGGCCTCATTATTATATGGATCTGATGCTTTAGGTGGAGTGTTATATTTTAATCCTGAAAAATTTGCATATCAAGATGATACAGAAGTTAATATTAGTCAAAATTTTTTCTCAAACACGCTTGGGAGCACAACCTCGGCAGGAGTTAAAACCTCAAGAGATATTTTTAAATTCTTGGTAAGAGGAACGTATAATACTCATTCTGATTATGAAATTCCAAATGGCGACAGGGTAACCAATACAAGATTCAATGAAAAAGATTTTAAATTAGGATTAGGACTGAATCTCAGCAATTATGTATCAGAAATTCGCTATAATTACAATGATTCAGAAATTGGTATAACTGAAGGAATTTATGATCAATCCTCAACAAAAAAGGTAGAGCTGCCTTATCAAGATATCCAAAATCATATCATTAGTCTCCACAATCATTTCTTTTTAGATAAGGGTAAAATAGATTTAAATTTGGGATATGTCATCAATAATCGTAAAGAGTTTGAAGAACACGAAGATGAGATTCACGACACAGAGGCTCATGAAGATGAGGAGCATCTGGAAGCTGCTCTTGACATGAAATTGCACACTTTCACGTATGACGCTAAGTACTATTTCCCTAATTTCAAAAAATTTGAAACTATTATCGGGGTTCAGGGAATGTTGCAAACGAACAAAAACTACGGTGAAGAAATTTTAATACCAGATGCAAGAACGAATGATATTGGTTTTTTGGCTACTTCTATTTACAATATTAATGATATTAGCCTACTTCAAGCAGGCTTGAGGTATGACCAACGAAAATTGAGCACTGATAGTTATGAAATTCATCATCACGATCATGAAGAAGACGAATCACATGATTCGGATGAAATTGAAATCATTGATGCGATAGATAAGAGTTTTGGAAACTTCACCTTTTCCTTGGGCTACAAAACCACACTCTTTGACCTAATTGTCACTCGTTTAAATTTAGCGAGTGGATTTAGAGCACCAAATTTAGCAGAATTAACCTCATATGGCGTGCACCATGGCACTAACAGATTCGAAATTGGTAATCCTAATTTAGAAAGTGAAAGAAATTTTCAAACAGATCTCTCATTAGAATACGGAAATCAGCATTTTGAAGTTTTTGCCAACGGTTTTTACAATAGTTTGAATAACTACATTTATGCCTCGCCAAATGGAGAATTTGAAGAAGAATATGCCATATATGAATACGTTCAAAATGATGCAGAATTATATGGTGGTGAATTTGGCATTCATTTACACCCACACCCGCTAGATTGGCTGCATTTAGAAAGTAATTTTGAAATGGTTATTGGAAAACAAACAGATGGAGATTATTTACCTTTGATTCCTGCCAATAAATGGTCAAATACGGTTAGAGGTGAGTTCAAGGGAAATAAATTATTTAATGATATTTATGTTGCATTAAACTTAGATTCTTATGCAGATCAAACCAGAACAAACGAATTTGAAGCTAATACGGAGGGATATAGTTTATTAAATTTTAGATCCGGTGGAAACATTGCATTGAATAAGATGGAAATCCTAGTCAATTTTAGTATTAATAATTTACTTGATAAAGAATATATTTCTCATTTGTCAGCCCTAAAAATTGATCAAATTCCTAATCCGGGCAGAAATTTTGTACTTGGATTAAATTTTACACTATAGACAAAGACATCCTTAGGATAGGATAAATGATTCGATCACAATTACTAACTTTGAAGATCAAATATAAATCATGCAAAAAAGACTCATTGAATGTGTTCCTAACATAAGTGAAGGGCGCGATAGGCAAAAAATTAATGCTATAGCAAGTGTCGTCGAAACAATTGAAGGAGTTAAGTTACTTGAGGTAGACCCTGGAAAGGCTACGAACAGGACCGTCATAACATTTGTAGGTGAACCTGAAAAAGTTATAGAAGCGGCCTTTTTATTAATAAAAAAAGCCGCTGAATTAATTGATATGTCTAAACATAAGGGTGAACACCCAAGATTTGGCGCTACAGATGTCTGTCCTTTAATCCCTATTTCAGGAATTTCTATGGAAGAGACGGCTACATATGCACATCAACTGGGTAAAATGGTAGGCGAACAATTAAATATTCCCGGCTATTTTTATGAATATGCCGCAACATCATCTCAAAGAAAGAATTTAGCCAATTGCAGATCTGGAGAATACGAGGGATTAAAAGAAAAATTAACCAATACAACTTGGAAACCTGATTTTGGACCTGCAGAATTCAATGAATCTGTCAAAAAAACAGGGGCTATTGCCATTTCCGCAAGGGATTTTTTGGTCGCTTACAATGTGAATCTCAATTCGACTTCTGCGAGAAGGGCAAATGCTATTGCATTTGATATACGTGAAGCGGGACGAGTCAAAAAACTTGGTGATCCGATCTCTGGCAAAACTGTTTTAGATAAAAATGGGGAGCCAGAACGAATTCCTGGAAAATTAAAAGCCGTAAAAGGAATAGGATGGTATATTGAAGAATATGGCATTGCTCAAATTTCATATAACCTTACCAATATTAGTATTACCCCTGTTCATATTGCTTTTGACGAAACTTGCAAGTCTGCAACAAAAAGAGGGCTTAGAGTTACAGGCTCCGAATTAGTTGGTTTAATACCGCTTAAAGCCATGCTCGACGCCGCTGATTATTTTTTAGAAAAACAGAACAGATCACTCGGTATTTCTGAAAGGGAAAAAATCAAAATTGCCATAAAATCTTTGGGTCTGGATGATTTAAAACCATTTAATCCGGAAGAAAAAATTATTGAATACGTTTTAAAAGATAAATCGCAAAAGAAACTAATCGACTTAACACTTCGGGATTTTTCCGATGAAACAGCAAGTGAATCTTTTGCCCCTGGTGGAGGTTCAATTTCTGCCTATGTTGGTGTGCTCGGTGTTTCTTTGGGTACAATGGTAGCCAATTTATCTGCTCATAAACCAGGTTGGGATAGTCGTTGGGAAGAATTTTCGAATTGGGCGGTGAAGGGTCAAAAACTTAAAGACAAATTACTCTTTTTAGTTGATGAAGACACCAATGCGTTTAATCAAATCATTGAGGCTATAAGACTTCCAAAGAATAATGCAAAAGAGCAAGAGGATCGAAAGATTGCAATAGAGAATGCCACAAAATACGCAACAGAGATACCATTTAAAGTGATGGAAACAGCATTAGAATCGCTTTCGGTAATGAAAAAAATGGTCGAAATTGGAAATCAAAATTCTTTGTCAGATGCCGCCGTTGGGGCATTATGTGCTAAAACGGCTATCGCGGGAGCTTTTTTAAATGTAAGAATTAATTCTAAGGATTTGAACGACAAAGAATTTGCCAAAAATATTATTGAAAAAGCTAAAAATATTTTCGAGTTGGGAACAAAACTTGAGATTGAAATAATGCAAATTGTAAATAAAATGATTTAGCAATTTATGATAAATGAAAGATGTTATTGAATTTATTAAGTTAACTTATCTCATAAATATATAGAAAAAAGAAATTCCTAAGAAACCCCTGAAATCATTCCAATGGATTTTTTTGAAAAGTATAAATCAATATTCGACTCTGAAACTATTTTTTCTAGTGCTTCAATAAAGGATCATCTTGCAAAATTGGAAGAAATTGATCAACTTTATGAATTAACTAAGCAAATTGAAGGTCATACAATTTGTGCTTTGGGTGATGCTGCTGCTTGGCCAGTACAGGGTTTAATTAGGCATTTCAAGGATGAAATGATTAAGAGGATTGAGAGTTATCGGGTAAACTAGTCATTAGTAATAAGTCGTAAGTCGTTAGAAAATTCGACTTAC
>CAZWAN010000010.1:42548-55087 GCA_964631875.1 uncultured Flavobacteriaceae bacterium | reverse complement strand
CAATTCTTTCCCGACATGTTCCCGGCAAATTGCTGTTTTATTCGTATTTTGATGTACTTATCCGTTCAGTCAAAATTTCAGAAATGTGTATAAAATACAGTAAAACAACTAGTTAAGATAATTTTAAGAAAAATTTGTTTTATAATGATTATATATCTAGTTTTGTCCGTTTTTACATACAAACTAAATATTTAAACTATGAAATTATTAAAAGGTATTTTAACATTAGCCATTGTTGGTTTAATTGCTGTGTCTTGTAAAGAAACTGCTAAAGGAGCTCAAGAAGATGCTGCTAATGCAGTTGAGGCTGTAACTGAAGCTAAAGACGAAGCTGTAGAAGCTGTTGAAGAAGCTGCTGACAAAACTGTTGACGCAGTAAACGAAGTGGCTGATGAAGCTGCTGCTGTTGTTGATTCAGTAAAAGCTGACATTAAAGAAGGCGCTCACTAATTTACTTTAGTCAAAGCAAAACGGGAAAATTTATCTCGGGAAAAGGAAAAAGGTTGCACGGCAGCCTTTTTTTATGCTTTTTTGTTTCGTAAAGAATAATAAAAAAAGAGTAAAGCAATAAAAAACAATAATCCTGTTAATTGATGTGATACCCCTAAGTAAAGAGGTATTTCAGCACCTTTTATGTTGAGCAGGGTTAAAATACCCAATAAAACCTGGATATTGATCAAAAGAAATATGATCCTTATCCAGTAACCTGACAATTTTGGTAATTTTTGATGGTATTTAAAAAAAAGAACAAAGGAGAGTGCCAATAGTAAATATGCGATCGCTCTATGCATAAATTGGATAAGTGCCGGAGCAAATAAATAACGATCATAATTTGTCAGGTTTTCCCACTTCCAATTTTCGCCTTCTATGAGGACATTTGGAATAATTTGACCATTCATATCGGGCCAGGTGGGATAATACAAACCAGCCTTCATGCCACTCATTAAACCTGCAAAAATCAATTGAATAAAAGTTAAGATAATTAGCCAAATTGTAAATTTTTTAGGTACAGTCTTAATTTTCCCGCCGTATTTATATACATCGGCAATTATCCAAACAAGTACCGAGATGGTCAAACTGGCCAATATAAAATGTAGAGTCAGTTTATAGGCATTTACCCAAGGTCTGTTGACTAGGCCACTTTGCACCATGATCCATCCGGCTGATGCTGTTAGCAATGTCAATAAAATGACCAGCCCTAAACGATGAATAAGTTGACGATCGATTTTTTTAGAAAAAATAAAATATAGGAAGGGGAATAAGAAGATTAATCCTAGTGCACGTACCCAAAATCTATGAAAAAACTCCCAAAAATATATGTACTTAAACTGATCTAAATCAAAAGAGCTGTTTATCTTTTGATACTGAGGAGTTTCTTTGTAGAGGTCAAAAGCCTCAATCCATTCTTTTTCGTTCATGGGTGGTATTACTCCAGTAACTACATCCCATTTGGTAATAGATAAACCCGAACCTGTAAGTCTGGTAATTCCCCCCAAGACTACCTGACCTAGCAACATGATCAGTCCAATGATCAGCCAGATTCTGACCGCCCTGGAGTATAGGTAATTGTTTTTCTTCATCCGTTCAATTTTTCCACAAAGTGCTCTCCATGATTTTCTGTACATCTTTTTCGATATAGGAAATGGCGGGTTGAATAGAATCGTAATTTGGCGTTACATCAAAATAGACGGCACCGGTGATAAAATGCTTTACACTGTCGGTGAGATGGAATTGTAATGGTGAAGCGGCATTTCCTGTCACCTCAAACAAAGAGCCATAGGTATGATGCTCTTTATTTTCAAAAGGTATGGAACTGATTCCATCTGCTTTGATTGTATGATTAAAAGTGAGTTTTTCAGATTCAGTAAATAGCTCTTTCAAATTATCTTGTATAGGTCGATAAGTAATATTTATACTTGCCTTGAGTGCCGGATAATAAATATTTGTCCAGCATTTTTCATTCATTTCAATCTTTGCAAACTGGGAATATTCAAATGTATATGGGCAATCTGTGGAGAGAAATTTATAAATAGACTCAGGGTATTGTAATCTTAACTGCGCCTTAGGTTTAGGCAGTACATCCTCATTACACGACAAAACTGCAACAAAAGTGAAAATGCTGAAATAAAGGAGAAATCGTTTCATACTAAACTGATTTTGATGCATCCGGTAAAGTTACCTTTACCTGCTTAATTCGCTTTAAATCCATAGATTCTATAGAGATGACATAGGGTCCGATGTTGATTTTTTCTTTCCTTTTAGGATATCTGCCGGTAACTTCAAGAATTAAGCCGGCAATTGTTTCTGCATCTTCCATATACGACTCAAAAATATCAGGATTTATTTTTGTTATCTTGAAAAAATCTTTGAGAGAAACTCTACCCTCAAATAAATAATTATTGGAATCAATTTTAGTGTATTGTGCATCTTGTTCATCAAATTCGTCACTAATGTCTCCTACAATTTCTTCAATAATATCTTCTAAGGTAATAATCCCGCAAGTTCCACCGTATTCATCAACAACTACAGCCAAATGATTTTTCATTTCCTGAAACTCTCTTAACAAATCATCTAACTTCTTATTTTCGGGCACGAAAAAGGGTTTTCTAAGTAGCTTTTGCCATTTAAAGGTCTTTTTATTAAGATGAGGAATCAAATCTTTTATATATAATACACCAACAATATTATCTATATTATCCTCGTAAACAGGAATTCTAGAATGGCCGTTGTCTATAATTTTTTTCATAACGTCCAAAAATTCCTCTTCTATGGGAATCGCAAAAATATCCATCCTGGGACACATGACTTCTGAAGTTTCGGTATTACCAAAGGTAACAATACCCTGAAGAATCTTTTTTTCTTCTTTAGTGGTTGCTGTTTTTGAAGTTAATTCAAGTGCCTGAGATAAAACTTCAACATTAAATTCACTGTTCTTTTTGGTGAGTCTTTGCTCTATAAAATTGGTCAGATTAATAAGCGGAAAACTCAGAAAAGTGAAAAACGAATTTAAAATCTTGAGGGGTTTTGCCATCAATGCTGCAAAATGAACCGCATTGCGATTGGCGTAGATTTTGGGTAGAACCTCGCCAAACAAAAGTAGAAGAAATGTGACTAGAATAATTTCCAGAAAGAATTTTACAATGGAATTGCTTATTGATCCAAAAAAATAATCACCGGTAAAAGCGAAAATTAACACAAAAAGAATGTTGATAAAATTATTAGAGATCAATATAGTAGCCAATAATTTAGCCGGATTACTTAAAAGTTCAGCAACTAATTTCATATTTCCTTTTTTTGTCTTCTCCTCAGACAGGTCTGTTTTAGATAAAGAAAAGAAGGCTACTTCTGAACCAGATATAATCGCAGAAGAAAAAAGCAATGCGACGAGCGTTAATATGCTAAAAACGACTTGCCAGTCGATATTCGATAAAAAAAGAAAAATCCGCGGTTCGGGGTCCAAATTCAATAAAATTTAGTTAATAATCAACAAATCAAAAGGGTAAATCATCTTCTTCGTCATTTGCGGTGAAACTACTTTGTTGGGTAGCTTGATTTTGATGAGTTGGAGTCGCAGTACTTGTACCTCCTGAAAGGTCTTTTTTAGTTGTGAGAAAGGTCATTTCTGTTGCATGAATTTCAGTAGAATATTTTTTCTGACCGTCTTGTTCGTAGCTTCGAGTTTTGATTCTCCCTTCAACATAAACCCTATCGCCTTTGCTCAAATATTTTTCACAAAGTTCTGCAAGTTTATTTCGAACAACAACATTGTGCCATTCTGTATTTGTTATCCTTTCACCACTTTGTTTATTTACAAAGGTTTCGTTGGTAGCAATAGGGAATCTTGCCAAACAATTTCCTTTGTCAAAATAATGTATTTTCACATCATCGCCCAAATGACCGATCAACATTGCTTTGTTTAAAGAGTTTGCCATAAAATCCTATTTTAAATCAAATATAAATAATTTTTTACTCAACGAAATTTCTCTAAAAAATTAGAGATAATTACGGGTACTGCAAAATTACTTACATTATTCCATTCTACAGCGTTTTTGTGATTGCTTTTTGTGTGAATGATCCAGAATTTCGCAAGAATTTTCTGGTGGGTAAGTAGGTGAACAATATTATTTTGATTGAATAATTTCAGTTGAAATGATTCGTCATGATCAAACCCGTTTAAAATCACTGATTCAATAATAGATTCATGCCCTAATTCTTTATTCGATTCAATGAGCGGGAATTGATATAAATGTTGCCAGATATCTTTCTCTTTTCTTTGTTCAAGAACAGTTTTCTGATTGTCGATATTAAACACAATAAAATTAAAATATCGGATCTTGGTTTTGGTTTTTTTGAGTTTATAAGGTAGTGAGTCTACCTTATTTTTTTTGATTGCTAAACACGATTCCGACAAGGGACAAAGTTCACATTTTGGATTTTTGGGGGTACAGATCAAAGCTCCAAGTTCCATAAGGGCTTCATTGTGTAATCCGGGATCTTTCTTAGAGATGATCTTTTGTGCGATTTCTTTGAATTCTTTTACACCTGAAGTGGAATTGATTGCGGTATCTATATGGAAATACCTCGACAAAACTCTATACACATTTCCGTCGACCACAGCTCGAACCTCATTAAAGCAGATCGATGAAATGGCTGAGGCTGTATAGTCACCAATACCCTTTAATTTCTTCAGATCTTCATAGGTATTTGGGAAAACACCATTAAAATGGTTGACGATGAACTTTGCCGTGTGATGCAGGTTTCTGGCTCTCGAATAGTACCCCAAACCCTGCCATAATTTCAGCACTTCGTCTTCACTTGCTGAGGCAAGTGCATGGACATTTGGGAACTGATGTGAAAATTGAATAAAATAATCTGTTCCTTGTGCGATCCTGGTTTGTTGCAAAATAACCTCAGATAACCAAATGATATAGGGGTCTTTACTTTGACGCCATGGCAAATCTCTTTTGTTGTTTAAATACCAGAAAATTAACAGGTTACTTATATTCATTAAAAAATGGCTATTGCATAAAGGACTGCAAATATATCTTATTAAATTTTAAGGATTTAGCTTTTTAAAATTGATTTATTATTATATCTTTGCCGCCCGAATAATGAGTATAAATAATTTTAATAATAATAAAGAATGACTAAAGCAGAGATCGTTGCCAGCATTGCGGATAATTCAGGAATTGAAAAAGGTGATGTTTTAAGAGTTGTTGAAGATTTAATGGCAGAAATCAAGGGTTCGTTAAGCAAAGGTGAAAATGTTTACTTAAGAGGATTTGGCAGTTTTATTGTAAAAGAAAGAGCAGAGAAAACCGGAAGAAATATTTCTAAAAACACGACGATAAAAATTCCTGCGCATAATATTCCAGCATTTAAACCAGCTAAGGTTTTTGTAGAAACTGTGAAGAACAGCGTTGAAGTAAAATAGTAATAAAAAAAACTTGTAATTATGCCAAGCGGAAAAAAAAGAAAACGTAGTAAAATCTCAACGCACAAGCGTAAGAAAAGAAGCAGACAAAATCGTCATAAAAAGAAAAAATAAATAGGTAGGTGACTTGTTCACCTACTTCTTTTTTGCGACATTTACTCATAAGTTCATTGAAATAAGAAGTTTGAAAAAACTTCGAACGGTAAACAATAAAACGTATTTAATAATCATCTCAAGGTAAAATACACATATTTTGCCATGGGTATAAATTTGTATAGAGTGAAAACAGAATTAATCATTAGATCGAATTCCTCGGATATTGATTTTGCCCTATTAAAAGATGGAAAATTAGTTGAATTACACAATGAGGTAACAGACAATAATTTTTCGGTAGGAGATATTTTCTTGGCAAAAGTAAAGAAAACCCTAACCGGACTAAATGCGGCCTTCGTGGATGTAAAAAGCGAAAAAGATGCTTTTTTACATTATCATGATTTAGGTCCTCAACTTCTGTCCTTATCAAAATTCACTAAATTAGTACGCACAGGGAAATTAAAAGATTTTACGCTTAAAAACTTCCGTTTCGAAAAAGATATTGACAAAGGCGGAAAAATAGATGAAGTGATTAAAGGCGGACAAGAATTATTGGTTCAAATTGTTAAAGAACCTATTTCGACAAAAGGTCCAAGAATAAGCTCAGAATTGTCAATCGCCGGAAGGTACTTAGTGTTAGTACCCTTCTCAAATAGAATATCTGTTTCTCAAAAAATAAGCAGCAACAAAGAAAAAGATCGGTTAAAAAGATTGGCTAAAAGTATAGTGCCGAAAGGTTTTGGGGTGATTCTCAGAACTGTGGCACAGGATATAAAAGTAGCTGAACTCGATAAAGATTTGCAGAACACCATGCAAAGATGGGTGAACATGTGCAAACAGATCCAGCAGGCAAAAGCCCCAAGCAAGGTATTGTCTGAAATGAATCGCGCTTCTTCGATTTTGAGAGATATTTTTAATGATTCTTTTACTAGTATTGTAACCAATGATGCGAATTTACACGAAGAAGTGTGTGATTATTTGCGCAGAATTGCACCTGAAAAAGAATCGATCGCTAAATTGCACAATGCGAGAGTACCTATTTTCGATTATTATGGTATAGAGAAACAGATCAAATCCTTATTTGGAAAAACTGTTTCTATGCGCAAAGGCGCTTATTTGGTTATAGAACATACCGAAGCATTACACGTAATTGATGTAAATAGTGGAAATCGATCTAACAAAGCGAATTCACAAGCTGAAACTGCATTAGAAGTAAATATGATAGCCGCAACAGAAATTGCCCGTCAATTGCAATTACGCGACATGGGCGGTATTATTGTTGTCGATTTTATCGATATGCATTCTGCAGAACACAAAAAAAAGTTATTTGATCACCTTCGTGAGGAAATGAAAAATAATCGTACCAAACATAAGATTTTACCACCGAGTAAATTTGGATTGGTTCAGATTACACGACAAAGAGTGAGACAAGAAAGAAATATCGAAACTAAAGAAGTAGACCCAAGTAAGAATGGAGTTGTAGAAGCTCCAATTATATTGGCAGATAAAATAGAAGCCGACTTGAACAGATTGATAGAAGAAAAGCATGAAGGAATCGTGTTACATGCACATACCTTTATTGCGGCTTACCTTACAAAAGGTCTTCAATCAGTGAGATTTAAGTGGTTTCTGAAATATAAAAAGTGGATAAAAATTATTCCCCGTGACGCTTTTCCATACTTAGATTACCAGTTCTTTGATAAAGAAGGTAAAGAAATAGGATGAATTTGATAAATAAACCTGCCCTAAGGCAGGTTTATTTTTTATTTATCTACAATCAGTTTTTTATTGTATACCGTATAATCATCAAATTGTAACTGAACAATATAAAAATGATCTTTGAGATCACTTTTGTTTAAAGACCATTGTTGATGATTTAATTCTCTCTCCATTATCGTTCTTCCCAAAAGATCAAAGACCTTACTTTTTATTATTTTTTTCTCACCCTTTGTTTCAAACAGAAACTCATTTGGGTTAGTTCTTATCATTAATTCACCGTTCAACTCATCCATATTGTTTATGGTCTTTTTAGGCTGTTTAAAATACAATTGAAATCTATCCTCGTATATTCCTTTTTCGCTCAAACTAAATTCATATGCTTCTTGCAGGTCGTGAATCAGGTCGAGGTGTTTGTCGTATAAGAATATTTTTCTATCTAATAGTTCACCTTCTGCTTTGTCAAGCCTTAATGTTAAATTGATTGTTTTAGGAATATTCATCGTTATACCTAAATCAATGATTTGATCATCATCAAAGTTTCCAACACCTTGTATGGCGTATTTATTTTCATTATTGAATGAATAGAATTGGAACAGATCTTCTCCAGGTGGAATCAACGCATCAAACAAAGCGTCAAATTCCGGAGTCGCACCTTCCATAAAACCAATTAAAATTTGATTGTAAATCCCATCATCATTTCTCAGGCTTAACCATAGTCTATCTTTTGATTCATTTTTAAAGAAAATGTTTCCGGGATCATTTGTACGCATTCCATTATTGAATTCGAGGATCCCCCCTTTTTTAGCGTTTACAAAGACACCTTGACACGAAGCGAGAAGGTTGGTAGGCTCTAATCCATCAGCAGCAGCTTTAATTCCTCCTGTACCTACTACATAGGCGGCATAATTTGAAGAACTGTACTTGCCATTTATTGGTGAAGCATGATGTGTCCAAAAATAGACCGCACCATTTATGATTGCTTCGTTATTTTCATTCGACAAAAGCTGATGAATATCTATTGCTGATGGATATGGGTTTCCAATAAAATTCCAATTGTTATTTAAAACTGTGTCTTTCGGGCTCGTATGAATTGGCACAAAAATTTTACCATTGTTTATTGTTCCTACAAAAGTAAAATCTTGTGAACTTTTAAAGGGAACTGAATTTTCTGCTAAGGCAGTATATCCTCTTCCGGGAACCATTAATTCACCTGCTAATTGCCATGCTTGAAGTTGACTATCTTCGTAGGAGTCTTTATCATTATCCATAAATTCTTCAGTATCGAACCAAAAAAAGGAACTTTGATTTGAATTAGCGAATACTTCTCTAATTTTTGCTGCTCCAACTGGTGAAGACCAATAGATATAATCGTTTAGTTTAAGGTTATCGACCGTTTTGTGAATTTCGAACTTATTTCCACTAACTATGGCATTGTCGTTTGATTGGATGATGGCTCCCTCATGACGAACAATGATCTTTCCATTTGCTGTAATATCATTTTCAATTTTGATTGAATTTTTAGTAGTAATTTCTAATTGAATGTTTTCCTCAACAGTTAAGCTGCAGGCTTCAAATTCACCATGAACTTCTGTATTGAAATCACTTTTTATTTCAACAGGTCTAATTGGTTCCGGCTTACCATTTGTCCAATGATCATGGTCAAATATGGCCGGACCGGCATAGTGCTCCCCCAATCTTTTGCTAAAACCGCTTTCTGCTTCATCTATTTCAACTAAAGTTTGTACAATCCAATCATCAAATTTAAAAACAGAAAAAGGTTTGGTTTCTTCACAACCGTATTTTCGCACGTAGCTAGCCTGTTCGGTCCATTGACCGGCTTGCCCAATCACATCAATTCTGTTCTGCCAACTTAACTCATCATTGTTGGAAGAAATGATGAGAAGGTCATTTCCTGTTACACTGGCCGTAGTGCTCGATACTCTATTAAGATCTAAAGCATAAGATGGAGCTAATGCTTTTGAGTCGCAAAATAAAATGCTTTCCCCCGGTTTTAATGTTGGAATGGCTCTGGTAGCCGAGGGTTTATGGTTGTGAGGATTAAAGGCAGTTTCATTTCTGTAGGTACACAGGAAGAACTGGCCCTCTAAGATTTCCGTATTACCCGTATTTGTAACTTCAATCCATTTATTAAAACTGTTGCCCTGATAATATTGAGAAATCAATAATGGACCATTAGTTTCACCACCAACTTCCGCATAAATTTTTAAATTGAACTCGGTTTTAACGGGGTCGTTATTTTGGATTAAAATCTCTGTTTGAAAAGATCCGATCTTATTCGGTAAAAAAGATAAAGTGAATTCAGTGCTTCCACCGGGTGGAATACTGATTGAATTTAAATCGTCTAAATTAAAAAGATCCAAATGCTCAAGGAGAGATAATGAAGAAATTTCAAGGTTTGAAATTCCATTGTTTATTATTGTAAAAACTTTAGAAATGACAGTATTTGAAATATTGAAAGTGCCAAAAAAGGTATTGTTCTCAAATAGGGTAATGGTATTATTGTCGGTAATTTCAATGCCATTTCCCAGAACTGAAATTTGAGCCGAGGGTTCCTTGCAATATGAGCTATGCTTGCGTAAATCAGAAATATCTTCTAAGTCAAGTTCTTCCCATTCATGCGGATTAAAATCGCTCGTTGGATAATTAATTTCTCGCTTTCTTCTCAAGGTTTTATTTTCGTAAAAGGAAACGGAGTCTCCTATTTTACCTATCATGTCGATGATCTTTTCGTTTTGTCGTAATGCAATTTTGTCATCTCCTGTAAAATCGAGTACCGCAGAATTAGTGGACAAGTTGGCGTTTACGTTTAAAATTTCTGTTTCATCCTCAATGATAAATACATCATATGCAAGAATAATTCCTTCTAATTTTAAGGGGCTAATATGCTCTTCATTTTTATTTCGATAAGAAACCAGATCATAGTTGTTTAAATCAATGGGGGAATCAAACGGGTTATAGATTTCGATATAGTTGTTCCGATGACCGGCGGATGAGGTTCCTTCTACCAATTCTGAAATCATCAATTGACCGCATGGTACAATTTCTATTCCTTCTAATTTTATATTATCGAATCCGGCATAATCGCCTTGACCATTTTGTTTTATACTGATGATCAACTCAACGGTTTTTGCATAGTTGGGAATATGGATCAATTCTGTTTTCCAGTTTTCTGTATTTTCATCAAAACCCTGGGTATAAAGCATCACTTCTTCTTGCGCTTCCTGATTGATGATCACCTGATATTTCATTCTATCTGTAGAATTGTATCCATAAATGAAATAATCAAAAGAAAGCTGCACATTTCTGTAAGACGAAACATTAATTTCGGGTAAAAAAATCGATTCAAAATCTGATCCGCCACAATCGCCATTTAGGTCTTCAATGGCCCAAAACCGGTTACCCTCTGTGGGCAATAAGTCTTTCCAATTTGTTTGAAAATCCCAGGTATCACCATTTTTTGTGCAGGGTTGAGTTGAGAAGTTTAAAGGATTCCAGGAGTCGCCTGAAGTTTCGAATCCCTGTTTCGCGATCAAGGCTTGTGATTGAACTGATATTGAAAACATAAAAAAGAAAAGGTAGGTAAAGGCTAGTTTCATAAGGTTTGACTTTGTGTATTAATAAGATCTACAGTACATTTGGTTTTTTAGTTAATGGCATGAACAAAAAAAGGTTAACATATACTATTGAAGAGGCCACAATTTTGTTAGAGAAGTATTGTGTTTACCAGGACAGATGTCATTATGAAGTGGAGCAAAAGCTCAGGCAAATGCACATAATTAAAGAAGGTCAGGAAAAAATTATTTTGCATTTGTTTAGCAATAATTTTTTAAATGAAGAACGGTTTGCCAAAAGCTTCGTCAGGGGAAAATATGGCCAGAAGAAGTGGGGTAAAATAAAAATTAAGTTTGTCTTAAAAGAAAAAGGTATTTCAGACAGAAATATTTTAAGTGGTTTTAAGGAGATTGATGAAGATATTTATTTATCTAATCTTCAGCATTTGGCTCTGAAAAAGCACGAATTGATCAGAGAAAAGAATCCATACAAAAAGCGTCAAAAATTATATCTTTTCTTAGTGCAAAAAGGCTATGAACAAGACTTAATTAACGAGGTAATTAACCCTTATTTTTTAGATTAAAAAGAGAAGTGTGTTGAGATTTTTTGCTGATCTTTTTAGTATCTTTGCAGGCCTAAAGCAATAAAGTATGAGTTTACAGACAGAAATAATGGAACATATCAAAACGGCTATGAAAGCAAAAGATACGATAGCATTGGAATCACTCAGAGCATTGAAATCCGCTTTTTTATTGGCAAATACAAGCGGTACGAATGTCACATTATCAGAAGCTGATGAACTTAAGATTGTTCAGAAATTAGTTAAGCAAAGACAAGATAGTGCTGCAATTTACACCGAGCAGGGTAGAGCTGATCTGGCGGCTCCTGAATTGGCACAAGCTAAAGTTTTGGAACAGTTTTTACCCCAGCAATTATCTGAAGATGAATTGGGAGCAGCTATTCAAGATATAATTACGCAGACTGGAGCAAGTTCGATGAAGGATATGGGTAAAGTAATGGGAGTGGCTTCAAAGTCTCTAGGGGGTAAAGCAGATGGTAAAGCTATTTCTGAGGTGGTAAAAAAACTTCTGAGTTAATTAAAAAGAGTAGTCTATAGAATAAATGGCCCCGTGGCGCAACTGAATAGCGCACTGGATTTCGGCTCCAGCGGTTATAGGTTTGAATCCTATCGGGGTCACGATTAAATCAAAAAGCAAGCGAAATCAATAAGCTTGCTTTTTTGATTTTGTGCTTTTTGATTTTCAAAGCGGAGCTTTAGAGGATCATCGCAGATCATCCTTCTTTACCAATCGGGCAAGCGAAATCAATAAGCTTGCTTTTTTGATTTTGTGCTTTTTGATTTTTAAAGCGGAGAATTGAAAGACCAATAATTGGCCGATTAATTTTACTTTATACACTATACTTATCATCACGAATGGACTAGCTTCCTCTGGCCAATTGCTCCTGTAATTTAATTATTTACCTTCAAATTCGTGTGAATAAAACGCGTAATTAAGTTGATCGGAATGCACTTCACCGCATTGATTAGCCCAAGAAAATTACCCTACAACAGCTCTTATAGCCCAACCTACTTGCATAGATCAGTACCCTTTCTGTGCACTCTCAGTGCGCTTTCTGTGCACTCTCGGTGCGTTCTCGGTGCGCTCTCAGTGCGCTTTCAGTGCAGTCTCAGTGCGCTTTCAGTGCGCTTTCAGTGCAG
>CAZWAN010000010.1:0-42448 GCA_964631875.1 uncultured Flavobacteriaceae bacterium | reverse complement strand
TCAGTGCGCTTTCAGTGCAGTCTCAGTGCGCTCTCATCGATTTGTTTCTAAGATAAAAGGGTCTTTTTCGGTCCTAAGTATTGTGTAATTAATGTTTGTAAAATAATTAGGAAATTTCAGGTCAGATATTTGAATAAAATGTACATTTAATATGGATTTAAAACTCTTAGCCATGATAAACAAATCATTAAAACAAGTTGCACTGCTTTTAGCCATTGGAATTTTATTTACTTCTTGCTATACGTATAATACGGTAGTCGGCGAAGGCGCAAAAGGTAATGATACAACAAGTAAATGGAATCATTATCTTATCGGAGGACTTGCTCCCATTGACGTATCAAATCCAAAAGATTTAGCTGGGGGTGCCACAGATTATAATGTAAAGACTGAAATGAGTTTTGTTAATGGACTCGTTAGTGTTTTGACATTTGGAATTTATTCCCCAACAACCACAACCATTACAAAATAGTTTTATTATTTCCGGGCCATCTTTAAGGATGGCCTTTTGTTTTTATGGTCGTAAAAAAAGTGATTCATATTGTTTCTCTGGGATTTCTTTTCTATTATTTGATAAAATTGATCTACCTTTTATCTTTGGGTATAGCTAAGCTGACAGAATTTGGTTACGGTTACTTAACCGGTGTACTTATTTTGATTTTTTTGTTTGGTTTTGTAGCTTTTAAAACGAAAAGTAATAAACCCAATAAACGCGAGATTTAAAAGTTCAGACCACATTGGACCAATCATCTAAAATTTCTCCAAATGATTAATCCGTAAGTCATATGTGTTCTGAAGAAAGTGTTATCAAATATTCCTCGTTTAATTTAGCTTGATTTTTTCATGTTCAGGAATAAAATTGGCTCTATTTCCTTATTATTGCATGAATAGATGTTTATCCAATTATATCATGAAATTTAATTTTATTATTTGTTTATTTTTTACCATTTTTCTGAATGGGCAGGTTTTAACTGAAAGAGACAGGGCCCTTCTTAAAGATGAAATCCTGGAAGATAGATATAATAATCTTTTACCACAGTTAATGGATAAAACAGGTATTGATATGTGGCTCATTATTTCCAGAGAGTACAACGAAGATCCTGTTATGCGTACCATGCTTCCTTCCACCTGGTTAAATGCAAGAAGACGAACGATTTTGGTGTTTTATAGAAATAAGGAAAAAAATAGCATTGAGAAACTGGCAGTTGCCCGTTATAATGTAGGCAGCAATATTCAATCGGCCTGGAACAAGGAAGAGCAACCAGACCAATGGCTGGCCTTGATGAATATCATCAAAGATAAAAACCCTCAAAAAATAGGAATAAACAATTCAACCTATTTCAATATTGCTGATGGATTAGTGAAAACAGATTACGATGAATTAATCACTGTTTTGCCAAAGAATTATCAGGATAAATTAGTTTCAGCTGAGAAACTTGCCATAGCCTGGATCGAGACTCGTACCGAAAAAGAAATGGAACTTTACAATACCCTGGTTCAAATTACGCATGATATTATTGCCGAAGCGTTTTCATCAAAAGTAATTAAGCCGGGCCAAACAACTTCTGAAGATGTGGTTTGGTGGATGCGTCAGAAAGTAACTGACCTGGGTTTAGAAACGTGGTTTCATCCTACCGTTGATATTCAAAGAAAAGATGAACCATTAAAAAGCCATATCGAATCTTTTTCTAAAGGGGAAAAATCCGATGTCATAATGCCAGGTGATCTTTTGCACTGTGATTTTGGCATCACTTATGTCGGTTTAAATACAGATTGTCAACAACACGCCTATGTACCTCAAAAAAATGAAACTACTGTTCCGATATTTTTAGAAGATGCTTTTAAAAAAGGGAATAGGGTTCAAGATATTTTCACGGATAATTTTGTTCAAGGGCAAACCGGCAACGAGATATTGCTAAAATCACTTAACGAAGCAAAAGCGGAGGGATTGAAGCCTTCTATTTATTCTCATCCACTTGGAACCTATGGGCACAGTGCCGGAACTACTTTTGGCATGTGGGATTCTCAAGAGGGCGTCCCTGTAAATGGCGATTATCCTCTACAATTTAATACCGTGTATGCCATTGAGTTAAATACCACAGTGAACATTCCGGAATGGGGTAAGGATATTCGTATCATGTTGGAGGAAGCCGGTTATTTTGGCAAAGAAGGTTTTCGATATGTGAACGGCAGACAGAACGACATCAGGTTGGTCAACTAATATCAAAAGATAATTAACTGGTGAAGTCAGATCTTTTAAAGGCCCTGTTTTTTGCGATGATGCAATTTTCTGTGCCGGCGCTCTTCGCACAGGAACCTGAAAAAGAAGGGATTCAAATAAAAGAAGTATGGATACAACTCTCCGATGGCACCGAATTGGCAGCGGATCTTTATTTGCCGGAAGATTTACAAAATAAAAAATACCCTGTCATTCTGGAATATTTGCCCTATCGCAAAGATGAGGGAAGAGGAGTTCGCTATGCCTTATTCTCTTATTTTGTGAAGCGGGGTTATGTTGTGGCTCGAGTTGATATCAGAGGCACGGGAAGGAGCAAAGGCCACTTGGTGGACGGAGAATATTCGGAACAGGAACAGTTGGATGGAATAGAGGTAATCGACTGGTTGGCGAAACAATCCTTTTCAACCGGCAATATTGCTATGTTGGGAATCTCATGGGGAGGATTTAACGGTTTACATTTGGCGATGCGACGTCCACCGGCTCTGAAAACAGTGATTTCACTGATGTCTACTGACGATATTTATGAGGATGACGTCCATTTTATGGATGGCCTCATGCATGTGGATGCTTACGAAATTGGGCAAGACTTGAGCAATGCTTTGCCAGGTGCACCGGATTTCAAGATCGATGAGGAATACTTTAAAAACAGGTTCGATACGGACCCCTGGTTTTTAAAATACAAAAAACAACAAACCGATGGTCCTTTTTGGGACCGAGCTTCGTTGAACGAAAATTACGAAAAGATCGATATTCCTGTTTTTTTGATAGGAGGTTGGTATGACGGATACCGTGATTTTATTCCGAGATTTTTGGAGAATGCAGACGTACCTGTGAAAGCAATGATAGGTCCCTGGAATCATACATGGCCTAACTGGGCAAGTCCGGAGCCTGCAATTGAATGGAGAGAAATGGCAGTTCGGTGGTTTGATCACTGGTTAAAAGGAATTGACAATGGAGTGACAAAAGAGCCTTCTTTGATCTATTACCAGCGAGATTGGCATGCACCCGGATTGGATCTAAACTATATACCCGGAGTATGGAAGTCGGCCAACCTTTGGCCTGAAACAAAAGATACTGTATTATTTGTCAATGAAAATCACCTGCTTTCCGATTTGCCATCCCAAATGGAGCATCAATTGACCTATAAGCCCAGCGTGGGTGTCGAGGCCAGTGGCTCTGTGATGTGGTGGGGAGACTGGTCTCCAGATCAAAAAGTAGCAGATCAATACAGTTTGAATTATGACTCAGCGCCTCTTAAAGATAGTCTGGAAATCATTGGTTTCCCAAGGTTGACCTTAAGAACTTCTACAGATGCTTCGAAAGCGCATTACCTTGTGCGATTATCCGATGTCTCTCCTGACGGTTCCGTAACACAAATTACCGGTGCGGGATACAATGCCAATCATGTAATTTCATCAGGCAATCCCGTGCTTTTGGTGAAAGATAGTGTGTATACCCTTCATATTGAATTACACGCCACTTCATGGACTTTTCGAAAGGGCCATAAAATAAGGCTCTCTGTCAATAATGCGCAATGGCCTATGATTTGGCCGTCTCCCTATCCTATGACCACTAAGTTATACTCATCAGAAATTGCGCCAACCTTTTTATCTCTGCCGGTATCTGCTGAAAGAATTCTCTCTCATCCTGTGGCATTTTCACCACCGGAATCCGATCCTCAATTGGCAGATTACTTCTCCCTATATTCAGAAACACTTTCGGGATTTGCAGAGATCAAAGAGATTACCAGAAATGAACAAACCAATACTTCAACAGTTGTCGCTACTAATTCAGGAAGTGATCAATACCCTTGGGGTATCATGTATTATACCGAAATGATTAGGCATACAGTAAGTGATTCAGATCCGGCAAATGCCTCTGTAAATAGTATTTATACCATGAGACTAGAAAAAAAGGGAAGGATGCTAAAGTGGCTTGGCGATTTACATTTTCATAGCGATGAAAATAATTTTTATTACCAATACTCAAGGAAATTGTATGAGAACGATGACTTGATAAGAGAAAAATTTTGGATTGATACCATTCCCCGACGTTGAAACAACTGATGTTAGTGGTATAAGTAAAAGAATCACTTGACGTTATAAACCTAGTTTTAGTAACTTTCACAAAACAAAAAAGGAAGTTTCACGAAGTAATGCTGAAATTCAGAAGTGCAGAAATACAAGATCAATCTCATTTAAACCAGATCAGTATTGCATCTAAAAAACATTGGGGATATCCCGATGACTGGATTGCACAATGGTTGGAGGACCTTTTTATTTCAAGCGAAACCCTTATTCAAAACACTGTACAAATAGCTCAAGTTGATGAAAGAATCATTGGTTTTTGTTGTGTTTTGGAGGAAGAGGAATACTTAGCGATTGCGCATTTATGGATCTTACCTGAATTTATTGGAAAGGGTTATGGCAAAGATCTTCTCAATTATACTTTGGGATTTTTAAGTCATAAAGGAAAACCAATTGAGGTTGTGTCGGACCCAAATGCCGAAGAGTTCTACAAGAAACAAGGGTTTAACACAATAGGTAGAATTGAGAGTTTTCCGCCGGGCAGGTTTTTACCCCTGATGAGAAAGGAATAAAAAATAAATATCACATTAAAATTATTAAAAAACCAGATAGAACTATGTTAATTTTTATGGAACTATTGACAGTAATTGCAAAAGAAAAGTATAGGTATAAAACTTCTTGAGAGAAATGAAATTTGTTGGAAGCAGTATGTCATTTACACGATGTGGAAGGTGAAGCTTTTAGGTTGGGAACCAAGGAAGTTCTTGAACATCCACATATGGCACTTCCCCCTTTCAATCCTATTTCGCGGGTGAAAGAAAGAAATTATACAGGCCAGAATTATGATGATACGGTTGATAAATTTCAACAAGAAAGACAAAACATGATCTGGTTAGAAAATCTTAAAAATTCAGATTGGCGTAAATCATCTATTCATCCCAATTTAGACCCGATGAGCGCAGGTATGTATTTGTTAAATAGGTTAGCACAAGATTACTTACATCCCAGACGGATGATCAAATTTGAATTTGATTATTTAAAATGGTGACAAATGAAAATTTATACTATGCAGGTTTGGTGATGAATGCATATGATCAGTTAATTTCTGATAATGTGATGCTAATTTTACTCATAAGCCTTGAATTAATCCCTTGATTTTTAAGGAATAGGTCTTATTTTCCGTATCTTAGCTAAACAAAGACCTGAGCTTTTTTATAGATGATTTTATCTATATAAAAATTGTTCTTCAATACGAAGTTTCAAGATGAAATTGTTTAAGGTTTATTTGTTACTCTTTGTTCTGGAAATATCTTTTTTAGGTATTTGTAGTGCCCAGGCGGGACTTTTAGTGCTCATTTTTGGTGATAAGGTGGCAAGTGAAAAATTTCACCTTAGTTTAGACGCAGGATTTACAGTGTCCGATTTGCCAGACCTCAATCAGGGATCTTCAGGTGTGGGTTTTTATTTTGGCTTGGGGACTTATATTAAATTAAACGATCAATGGTCATTGGCACCTGAATTCAAACCCTTGTCTCCTGTGAAAATAAATGATTTGAGTAATATTTTCTCGGGTATCGACCTTCAAAATCAGTCAACCTCAATTGAACTAAATTATATAGACGTTCCTATTCTAGTACAGTATGCTATATCGAACAGATTTTCTTTCGCAGCCGGACCGCAGATAAGTTTTCTCAGTTCTGCAAAACAAGTCAGTGTAGGGAAATTAAGCACTGGAGAGAATATTGAAGTTAAAGAAAATTTAAAAAAAACCATGAATGGTTATAATTTTCAGATTCCACTTCAATTGTCCTATTCCTTGTCTAAAATGAGAAATGGGAAGGGCTTGGATATAAAAGTGAGATATAATATTGGTTTTCAAGATATTTTTTCGAAAAATGATTACTACTCAAGCAAAACATCGATATGGCAGATTTTTGTGAGTTTTCCATTTATCAATTCATCAAATGAGCAAAAACAATAGTACTTCTGACTTAATTGGTTTTAAAATGAGCACATACAGTTATATTATCGTTATGTCATGTCTATTTTGTTTATCAATTGTGAATAGTCAAGAGCAGAAATTGGACACCTCATTTAACGCAAAGAGTAAAACGCTTTTAGCCGTGCCACTCATAGAAAATAATCCAACCATGGAAACAGGTTTTGGAGGACTCGGGATGTTCTTTTTTTCTATGGATGAGGAGGACGAGGTCTCTCCACCTTCACTCATTTCAGTATATGGTATCTATTCAACTAATAAGAGCCATATATTCACACCAATGGGAAGATTTTTTTGGGGTGAGGATAGAAATAGAGCTATGATTGCGTTTGGTAACCTGCGCATGAACAATGATTTTGATTATAATGAAGAGGCTGAAGAACTTCGATTGGTTTATTCTGAGATTAGAACATTTATAACCGGAGAATACAGCAGAAAGGTAGTTGGAGATTTCTACTTAGGGATGTTGTATTTAGGGACCCAGACCAGTTATAAATTTGACCAGGGAACAGATGAAGAAAATGACTTTACAAAAGACTATTTTGAACAGAATGGTATCAAGGATAATTTTGTTTCTAGTGTGGGGTTAAATATTTCATTTGATAATAGGGATTATAATTATAATCCAACAAAGGGTCTTAGTTTTTCTATTCGTCCTAAATTAAATGCGGCATGGTTGGGAAGTGATAATAATTATGTAGATACTGATTATGAATTCAATTATTTTTATTCACTTCGTCAAAACCACATCCTAGCCTTTAATGTTGCCGGTGGTTTTGCATTTGGAGATGTTCCTTTTGATGGATATCAGAACTATGGAATCAGAAATAGTTTAAGGGGTTATGAAACAGGTAAATACAAAGGGAAATATATGATTGCAAGTCAGGCAGAATATAGATGGAGATTTTATAACAGATGGGGTGCTGTTTTTTTTGCTGGTACGGGAAGTATTTGGGGTAATGAAAATAACGGTGAGGAAGAATTTGAAAGAGCCTGGTTGCCCAGCGCAGGTTTGGGTCTCAGATATATGGTTTCTAAAGTAAAAAAAATCAATTTGAGGCTGGATTATGGTTATGGTGTTGATGGAAATCAAGGCTTGTATTTCGGTGTAATGGAAGCGTTTTAATGTGTTCTATTTCAAAAAATTATGAAAAAAAATATCATGATTATTCTCTTACTTTTCTCAATTTTCACAAGTTGTGACAGGAGGGATAAAAAAAATGAAATTGCTGAAGAAAATTTATTTACTGAGACTCAAGTGATTAAAAGAATTGCAGAACTTAAATCTGCCGGGTATGAGGTTGTCGATTACCATGCACATTTAAAAGGAGGACTTACCATGGAGGATTTACTCGCACATGCAGAAAAAACAGGTATAAGTTACGGAGTGGCATTCAATGCCGGGATCGGTTTTCCAATTACAAATGATGAAACACTTTTAGAGAATTTTGAAAAGTATAAAAACTACCCCGTCTATATAGCAATGCAAGCTGAAGGAAGAGAATGGGTAAAAATGTTTTCTGAAGAAAGTATATCAACATTTGATTATGTTTTTACTGATGCCATGACCTGGACAGACAAAAAAGGAAGAAGAATGAGACTTTGGATACCCGAAGAAGTTTTTGTGGATGGTGAAGATGACTTTATGAATCAGTTAGTCGATCATATTGTTGGAGTCATCGAAAACGAGCCTATCGATATTTATGTCAATTCTACTTTTTTACCCGAAGTCTTACAAGCAAAGTATGATGAACTTTGGACGAAGGAAAGAATGGATAAAGTAATTCAATCAGCAGTCCGAAAGAATGTAGCTATAGAAATCAATGCGCGATACAAAATTCCTTCAGCTGCTTTTATAAAAAGAGCCAAATCAGCCGGTGTTAAGTTTAGCATGGGTACCAATAATGCCGATGCAGAATTGGGAACATTAGATTACGCTGTTCAAATGATTGGGCAATGCAATTTACAACCTTCTGATTTTTTTAAACCTAAGCAGAAATAAATGAGTCATGTTTATTTCTCGCGGTTAAATAAGAGGCATTACTTTATTAGTTATATTTGAAAATAACCTAGAGCATACGATATTTTCAAAATAACCTAAAGCCTGTGCTGGAGAAAAACAATAAAAAACTAATTAATGCCTGGGCATCCTTTGATTGGTCCAACTCAGTCTACAATTTAATTGTTACTACGGCTATTTTTCCAATCTATTATATCAGTACCACAGAAGCAGCTTTTGGAGGAGAAATGGTCAGTTTTTTTAATTTTCAAATTAAAAATTCGGTCTTATTTTCCTATGCCATCTCCTTTTCTTTTTTAGTCATTGTTTTCCTTTCTCCTATTCTTTCGGGTATTGCCGATTTTAGTGGTTTGAAAAAACGGTTTATGCAATTCTTTACCTATTTGGGTTCTTTGGCTTGTGTCGGATTATATTTTTTTACGGGAGAAAATATAGAATATGGTATAGCCTGCTCTGTTCTGGCGAGTATTGGTTATGCGGGGTCATTGGTTTTTTACAACGGCTTTTTACCCGAGGTAGCCACCAAAGATAAAATGGATAAGGTAAGTGCCAAAGGATTTGCCATGGGTTATATTGGAAGTGTTATCTTATTGATTATTAATTTATTGTTATATCAAAATTTTCAATTTTTCGGTTTTAAGGACGGAGGCTCTGCCACACGTTTTGGTTTTATTTTGGTGGGGTTATGGTGGATAAGTTTCGCACAGATCGCTTTCTTTTATCTCGAGGATAGAAGTAAGGGAAAAAAACTGGAAATAGCAGCACTTTATCAAGGCACAAAACAGCTGAAGGAGGTATTCAATGTGGTAATAGGGAAAGAAGTCATGTTGCGGTATTTGAGTGCATTTTTTTTGTACAGCATGGGAGTGCAAACGGTTATGCTATTGGCTCCTTTATTTGCCGATAAAGAAATAGGAATGGAAGCAGATGAAATGATCTATATAGTTCTCATACTCCAAATTGTAGCGGTTGTAGGAGCCTATTTTTGTGCTTGGCTGTCAAAATTAAAGGGAAATGGTTTTGCCATTAGTTTTACATTGATCATTTGGGTGGTGATTTGTGTTTCAGGTTATTTTCTTTTTAACAAATTTGCGTTTTACACTTTAGCCGGTTTTTTGGGCTTTGTTATGGGAGGTATTCAATCACTTTCCCGTTCTACCTACAGCAAATTAATTCCAAAAAATTCGAAAGACACAGCTTCATTTTTTAGTTTTTATGATATCACAGAAAAATTGGCTATTGTCATAGGTTCTCTATCTTATGGATTTATTGATCAGGTTACGGGAAGCATGCGAAACAGTATGGCTTTTATGTCTGTTTTTTTTATTTTAGGATTTATATTGCTGCAAACAGCCAAACTTAAACAAACAGATCAGCCCTTTATTAAAATTAATTGAGAAACTTTTTAAATGCTACCTTACTTTTACATCTTATCTATTAGTTTACTTGTATTTTTTATGAGTATCAAGTTTCAAGTCAGGTTGCCAATTTTTTAAATGATCGATTCAGGTGACAGAATTATTGAAAAAGGGAAGGAGTAGGTTGGAGCTGAAATTTATCAAAATAAAGGATTTCATCTTGAGGTAAGTACATGGAGAGCATGTAAAATTGAAATTAAAGAATAAAATGAACAATACGTATATTTTTTGTTCAGACAGATTGGGATTCCGAAATTGGAATGAGAGCGACCTTTTGCCTTTTACAGGGCTTAATTCAGATCCTGAAGTGATGGAGCATTTCCCGAAGTTACTATCTCTTCATGAAACGAAGGAATTTATTGATCGATTACATCATCACTATTTAAAATTCGGCCATAATTATTTTGCGACAGAAATTCGGGAAACAGGCGAATTTATTGGATTTATTGGCCTGGTTTATCAGGATTATCCCTCAAAATTTACACCTGCGGTGGATATAGGATGGCGCTTAAAAAAATCGGCATGGAACAAAGGGTTTGCTACTGAAGGAGCAAAAAGATGCTTAGAATTTGGTTTTGAGCAATTAAAATTGGAAAAGATCATTTCAACTTGTACGGCAAAAAATACACGATCAGAAAGAGTGATGAACAAAATTGGGATGACTAAAATAGGTTCTTTCAACCATCCTAAATTAAGGGAGTATCCAAATTACGAAAACTGTATCTGTTATCAAATAACAAAGAACGAATGGATCAAAAAAAAATCACATGACTAATACAGACTGGATAGGTTTTATTGGCGTATTTCAAATTTTACTCGCTTATTTTTTAAATGTATTCGGTAAAATCTCTACTAAAGATTTGTCGTTTATCTTATTAAACATTTTTGGTGCGGGAATGGCTTGTTTGGCTTCTATTATGATGAACTATATACCGTTTATTATTTTGGAAGGGGCATGGACGCTGATTTCTGTAATATCGTTGGTAAAATACCTGCGTCGATAAACTGCACAGAAGGATCTGTCAAAATTAATCTAAGCACATAAATCTTCTTCTCAACCAAGAAAAAAAATGTTTGTATTGTTCAATCCTTTAGCGGGATTATAGGAATGGAATTAAGGGTATAGGGATCATATTCTTGCGAGACATAGTTTAAAAAATAGGCGGGGAATAGCCTTATATTTAGTATCTTTAACAGACCTTATTTCATGCCAACTTCGTTCTAAAATTCATTATCAATGCACGAATTAAAACAAAAAAAGAATTTTGTCACCCGTGTAATTAGATTTTCAGATTCAAAATTATACTATTATGTCACCAGATTTGGAAATGCAAATGAAATAGATATTCCTTTTGAAAATTTGAGTGGAGAAAAGGTGTCATTTAAGCGCACTTTTCATTATCTTTTATGGTTAGGTATTTTATGTTTTCTCATTGCAACAGCTATTTTTTTCAGTGCTTATCGGGCAGAAAATGTTGAGCTATGGACCAGCTTTATTTTTGGTAGTGTCGGTCTAATTTTTATGGTTCTTTATTTTGTAACTCGAGAAGAATTTTGGAAAATAAGTCTTATCGACGAAAACTACATTTATATTCATAAGCACATTCCTGACGGCACCATTGTAAATGAATTTATTTCTGATCTCATTAAATCACGCAACAGATATCTCAAAGAGAATTTCGCTGTAATAGATGAAAATCTGAGCTATGAAGGCCAATTGGATCGTTTAAAATGGCTTAAATCTATTAAGGCTATTTCTAAAAAGGAATTTGAGAAAAAATATAATGAACTTAAACAAACACTAAATCCTGAAAAAGGTGATATTGGGTTTAAATACGGTAATAATATAAGGAACTTATAAAAAATAGTATTTCAATATTGGAAATAAGCAACCTAAAAATGACATTTTATTCCTGTGCGATATTTCGAAGATTCTATTCCAGATGGTTTTATAATGAATTACTACCCTATTTTATCCCAATCGTTTATGTTTAACTGTAAAAAATGAAAGGTAGATCCTTGGGAAGCTGTGATCTTTTAGTGAGCTATTATTTCTGGCGCAATTATTTGAACAAAAGGAGTTATATGAGCCCATAAAGGTACTCTCTTTCGTAAATATAAAATGATCATCTCTGTTTCTTATTAGAATAACTTTCCTATCTTATGTATTAAATACAAAATTTTATATGTCACATTTAAAGTTAATCACCGTTTACTTCATTTTTCTAAGTGTTGGACTAATGGCTCAAGAAGGTCAATTTAAACTAATTAAGGCACGCCAAGTTTTTGATGGGAATGTATTTCATTCAAACAAGGTTGTATTGGTTCAGGGAGAAAAGATTCTTGCTTTCGATGAAGAATCAAAAATTAAAATTCCTGCAAATTGTGAGGTGTTAAATTATCCGAATGGCACTTTAATGCCGGGTATGATTGAAGGACATGCGCACCTTTTACTTCATCCCTATAATGAAACCTCATGGAATGATCAGGTTTTGAAAGAATCTCATACAGAAAGGGCAATTCGAGGTGCCGAGCATGCAAAGAAAACGCTTATGGCCGGATTTACTTGTGTAAGAGATTTGGGTACAGAGGGAGCTTCCTATGCGGATGTTGGGCTGAAGGAGACAATTGAAAAGGAGATCATTCCCGGTCCAAGATTGATCGTTGCGGGAAGGGCCATTGTTACCACGGGAAGCTATGGTCCAAAGGGATTTCCCGAACATGTTGAGGTGCCTCTTGGAGCGGAACCGGCAGATGGAATTGATGACCTTACCAAAGTTGTTAGAGATCAGATAGGTCATGGTGCCGATGTGATCAAAGTTTATGCAGATTATTATTGGGGTCCTCATGGAACAGCACAACCTACTTTTACCCAACAGGAGCTGCAGCTCATTGTTGAATTGGCAAAAAGTAGTGGTCGTCAAGTTGTGGCACATGCTACCAGTGTTGAAGGAATGAGGCGTGCGATTTTTGCGGGAGTTAGCACAATAGAGCATGGGGACAGTGGGACAAAGGAAATTTTTGATTTGATGAAAGATAAGGGCGTTGCTTGGTGCCCGACACTTGCAGCAGGTGATGCTGTTTTACAATACAGAGGTTGGCGGAAAAATATAGACCAGGAACCAGAAAAAATAAAGATGAAAAGGGAATCTTTTAAATCTGCGTTAGTATCGGGTGTGACCATTGTAGCGGGAGGTGATGTTGGTGTTTTTACACATGGCGATAATGTAAGGGAATTGGAAATGATGGTGGAATACGGGATGAGTCCTCTCGAAGTTTTACAATCTGTGACAGCTGTTAATGCCAAAGTTTTTCAAATGGAAAATCAAATCGGTCAAATCAAGAATGGACTTTTAGCTGATATGATCATTGTGAATGGTGATCCAAAGTCAAATATTAGCCGACTTAGAGATATTGCAATGGTGATGAAAGGCGGGAAAGTGTATTAGGAGAAACAAGAAATTCAAAAGGATATAAAATCCTGAATAATAAAAACCGGAAGGGCTCATGTCCAATAAAAAAGACATAGGACAGAATAAAGTATTTGTCGGCCTTAGTGATGAGGAAGTTATTCGGCAACGGGAATTATACGGGTCGAATAAAATAATTCGTCAAAAGAACCTGCTTTGGCACAACCTTCTATCAGTAGCCAAAGAACCCATGTTTATTTTGCTACTCGCTACCTCGGTGGTGTATTTATTACTCAAATCTTACTCTGAAGCATTTACGATGCTTGCGGCACTTATTTTTGTGGCAGGAATAGATGTCTTTCAGAATTTTAAAAGTCAGAAGGCCATAAAAGCATTGGGTCGGATAACTGCAAAAAATATTAAAGTGATACGTAACGCTGTTACTTTGGAGATTGGTGTTGAAGATCTGGTGACTGAAGACATCTTTATATGCGAAGAGGGTACTATAGTACCTGCAGATGCGGTTATACTATCTTCAAACGATTTTTCTCTGAATGAAGCCATTCTTACGGGTGAATCCATTTCGGTTGAAAAATTTCAAAATGATGAGATCTATCAGGGAACCTTAGTAATTAGAGGCTATTGTTATGCACTTGTCAAGGCAGTTGGTCTGCAAACCGCCTTGTCAGGTATAGGCGAGCTCGTTGCTACAATAGATAAGGAAAAAACGCCATTACAACTAAAGGTTTCCAAATTTGTAAAAGTCATGGTGATGGCAGGGAGTATGGCTTTTGCTTTGGTATGGATCTATCATTGGTGGGAGAGTGCAAGTATGATCCATGGTTTACTCCATGGCCTTACCATGGCCATGTCTGTTTTACCCGAGGAAATTCCTGTGGCTTTCTCAACATTTATGGCCTTAGGAGCCTACAGACTTTTGAAGTATGGTATCATCGCAAGAAGTCCGAGAGCCGTAGAGACCTTGGGAACGGCAACAGTCATTTGTCTCGATAAAACAGGGACATTAACAAAAAATCTGATGACAGTGGCCCATACTGTTCATGCCAAAACCGGAGAAGTAGTTAGTTATGAAGATTCACCTAAACCATCGGAGGTGCTGGAATATGCGATGTGGGCAAGTGAAGAAAAACCTTTCGACCCTATGGAAATATCCATACACAAACATTATTCTGATCTTTTTGACCAAAGCAAGAGTGAAGAGTATAGAATGGTCAGTGAATTTCCTTTATCCGGAATACTTCCGGTCATGACTCATATCTTTAGAAATAACAAATTAGAATATAAGATTGGTTGCAAGGGAGCTCTGGAAGGTATTTTAAAACTTTGTCACTTATCTGATGACGCCTACATTAAGGCCTTAGAAGAAGGTAATGTTTACGCTGAAAAAGGAATGCGGGTTCTTGGTGTGGCGAAAGGAGTTTGGAAAAAAAGTGAAGTACCTCTCCACCAAGAAGACATTGAATTTGAATATTTGGGCATGATTACTTTTTTAGACCCCATCGATGAACATATTCCGGAGGTGATCGATAGTTTTTACAGGGCCGGAATAGATGTAAAAATGATTACAGGCGATCATAAAGAAACAGCTGTAGCTGTGGCAGAATTAACCCATATAAAATCGACAAAAGTTATCACAGGGAATGAACTGACTCAAATAAATGATAAAGATTTAATCAATGAAGTAGCTGAGGTTTCACTTTTTGCAAGGGTAAATCCGGAGGGGAAATTAAGAATAATAAATGCGCTAAAAAAGGCGGGGCAAGTGGTTGCCATGACAGGAGATGGTGTAAATGATGCCCCTGCATTAAAAGCAGCTCATATTGGTATTTCAATGGGGAAAAGGGGGACCGAAGTGGCCAAAGGTGCGGCCGAATTGGTTCTTGTAGGCGATGATCTCGCTAAAATGATCGACGCTATTTTTCTTGGTAGAAGGATCAACCAAAATTTGATCAAGGCCATTCGATATATTATATCTATTCATATTCCTATCATTGTTCTGGTAACGCTACCCATATTTATTGGATGGCTTCCTGCTATGCTTTTTAGCCCTATCCATGTTATTTTTCTCGAATTGATCATGGGTCCTACCTGTTCGATCATCTATGAGAATGAGCCAACGGTGGAAGAAGAATTGAGACGTCCAATAACTACCCGTCATCAAAACCTATTATCCGGCAGGCAATTATGGATAACAATTTTGCAAGGGCTGGTGATCACAGCAGGTTGTATTTTTGCAGGGTTCTATGCTAAACAGAAAGGATTAGATGAGGTCGGTATTCGCACCTATATTTTTTCTGTGTTGGTTCTATCAAATATTTTTTTGACACTCGTCAACAGATCTTTTAAAGACACCATACTCGTTACAATCAGACTTAAGAATAAGTTTATTCCTTTAATTGTACTGATTACCATATTCCTTCTTTTGAGCATCTTGTTCGTTCCTATTCTCAACAAGCTTTTTATTGTATCTCCAATAGGATTGAACGATTTTTATCCATTACTGATCATTGCATTAATATTTACCTTGTGGATAGAACCGTTTAAATATGTGAGGTCGATAAGTTCAGTCTAGCTATTTTTAGCTTTAGGTTCAAATCGGGATAACCGATTTTCAAAAGTAGAATGATAAAAATTTACTTAAACATCTTTCTTTTATTTGATAATTTTTCCAGATCGCCCAAATGATGCTCCAGTGCTTCTACAGAAATTTGAATTTCTCGAATGAGCAAGGCCAAAGAGATTATGAGTAATACCAAAGCAACACCAAAAACCCAGACCGCGACTAATTGCTGCTCGATATAGATCAAAAACATGGTAAGTACACATAGCAATAAACTTGATATACCAAATATCTGCATAGACCTTGTGAGGTATAATCTTTGGCGGAGGTTACTGATCTGCCGCATTAGATTATCATCCTCTTTTTCGGTATATCGATCTTTTAAGCTTCTAACAATTGCAGCGTAAGCCAAAAAACGATTCGTATAGGCCAACATGATCAGTGAAATAGCCGAAAACAGCAAAGCCGGGGTTGTCAAAGTAAGTTGCTCCATCAAACAAATTTTTCCAAATTTACTTAAAGTTGTTAAACTTGCACTGCTACCAACCATTGACTCTTAAAAAATATTCGCCAAAACTGAATGATTATTTTTTTAAAGTCATCACCCTTTCATAAATAATTCTTCTTTCAAAACCATTGGGCATTAATTCGTTCATTTTCGTTTTATCGAGTACATCATTCCATGCTGCGGCATTTGGTGAATTATCAGAAGTTTCGGTAAACCGCAAATAATTCAGCGCATCTGAAAGTTTATTAAATCCGTCTACGGTAAATACGGAAAAACGATCCTGATTTCCGGCAGGATAGATGACGGATGACATTCCCCAATAGGTCATTCCATTCAAAATATTTTTAATACTTGCCTCATGCAAAGGTTTCCAAAGAGATCTGTTTTCTTGAATAAAGGCATCTCTGTCTGTAGGCTTTGCATAATTCACTAAGGCATATTTGTACTCACCCGATACATGATCCTCAGATTGTATATAATAATCAAAAGTAGTGGTGGTAAAGGAACCTGTTTCAATACTTTCCGGTTTTATATTTCCGAGGGCATCCATGTTATCATTCCATACTTTTTCCGGATCCATTTTGTCCAGACTTTCATAGGTGTTAACAAAAACATAATTTGGTGTAGAAGGATCAGAATCTGTTATTCCCACTTTTCGCCATAAAGACCAAGACACCAGCTGCCCTTTATTGATGGCAGATTGAGCAACCTTGGACCAATGTTTGGTTTCACGTTCCAGAAATTTTTCTTCTTGATCTGAAGGAACATGTCGATATTGTAAATAACTTATTTGTCCGTAAGTCGCTCCAGCAAGCAACATTACCAGTAGAATTAAATATAATTTTTTCATAAAAAGAATTGATTAAAGTTAGATTTCTTTTCAAGTTACAAAAATTTTAAGTTACCTCGACGGGCAGAGATGCTCCTGATCATTGATAAGTACAGGCCATTTTAAAGGCTATTCAACATTTTTCTTTTAAGGATATTTCTGTTTTTTATCCTTTTTTAACTTTTTGAGGGAGTTTTATGGCCACTAGTTCAATCATTTAGTTAATTTATGATTATTTCTCTTTAAGACTTAAAATCACAATGGTTTAAATAGAGTACAATACATTCATCTTCAGATATATAAGCTTTTTATTTTTGATTTTATCGAAAATTATAGCTATCTTTAGGTGTATTGGGAGATGAAATTTTAACCAGTTCATAGGATAACCTTTCAGGTTTGCTCTTGCAATTTATGAGTCGTTTTTAATAAGGCAGAAATGAACCTTAACCTTATTTTTTTGCGAAGACCACTACAAAATGTAAATAGACTACTAGATCATTATTTACAAAAAGAAAATGATGGTCCTGAAATACTTTTACAAAAAAAAATATGGATAGTTGTAAATCTGCTAGGGCTTCCAATGCTTTTTTTGATGAGCTATATCATTGGTGACAAAGAAGGTTTGGCCATTCTTTATATGAATATCTTTTTTGGCTTGGCTATGATAGGGAGCTTGATCGTTTTTCATTTTCACAATGATCAGATACATAACTACGCTCTATTTACACAATTGTTGATCGTATTATTAACCTCAGTGAAGGTATATTTAATGGGAGGTATACTCCATGGAGGAGGAGCGGTATTTGTAGGTTTGCTGGGACCATTTTATGCACTCGTTCTACCCAATAAAAAAAGGGCCATATACCTTTTTGTTTTCTACCTGCTGCTGATGACTATTGCCACTTTTGCTCAACCTGCTAACGGAGACACGTATAAGACAAACTATTATTTCATTGGTTTTAGCTTGAGTGTAATCATGACTTTTTCTATGTTGTTCTATTTTACAGTACGATTAGAGAAATTGAAACAAGAAGAAAGAAAAAGAATGGCCGAAATCGATCAAATAAAAACTAAGTTTTATACGAGTATCGCTCACGAATTTAGAACTCCACTTACTCTCATATTGGGTAAATCAGGTCAATTGAAAAAGAAACTAAAAGGTTATGAGCATGATTTTGAAATGATAGAAAGATACGGTCGAAATTTATTGAGCTTATCGCAACAAATGCTCGATATTTCTAAGATAGAGGCCAAAGCAATGCCTATATATTTTAAACAGCAAGACATTGTTTTATACATCAAATATATATTGGAATCTTTTCATTCTGTTCTTGCTTCAAAAAACTTAAAGCTAAATTTTTATGCTGAGCCGGAAATACTTTTTATGGATTTTGATGAAGAAAAAATTAGAATAATTTTGTCAAATCTACTTACCAATGCTATTAAATTCAGTAAAGCTGATTCCTCAATTGATGTGTCGCTCAAAATAGATCATGATTCCGATTACAGGGTTGTTGTAGAAGTCATTGATCACGGTATTGGTATTTCCTCAGAAAATATGACCAAGATCTTTGATCGCTATTATCAGGTTGAACAGAATCGCATCCGAAATGAGGAAGGAAGCGGACTTGGTCTATCCTTAACAAAGGAGCTGGTTACCTTATTGGGGGGAGGGATTACAGTTAAAAGTGATCTAAATAAGGGTAGCAATTTTAGTTTTTGGTTACCCATCAAACAAAAGGCAGAGATTGGTCACGCTTTTTACACTGAGCCAAATTTTGAACATAGAAATAAGCATGCTCCATTTAAAAAGTTAATTCGGAATAAGGGCAATTTAACATTGTTGCTGGTTGAAGATAATGAGGATGTAATTGTTTATCTCAAGTCTGTTTTAACGCACTACGATATCGTTACTGCAAATAATGGTAAACATGGTTTTGATGTGGCCATTGACTTGATTCCCGATCTTGTGATCAGTGATGTGATGATGCCGATTGAAGACGGATTTTCTTTTTGCAAAAGGCTGAAAGAGGATTTGCGCACAAGTCATATTCCGATCATACTTCTCACAGCTAGGGCCGATCAATCGTCAAGACTTGAAGGAATTCATGCGGGAGCAGATGCATATCTCGAAAAACCATTTGATCCTGATGAGCTCGAGATGAGAATAAGTAAACTCATAGAATTGAGACTTGCACTTCAGAAACGATATGCAGAAATGTTTTCCGGTTCATTGAATCAAGAACTGGAAAGCTCCGCATATTTTAAAGAGGATCACTTCATGAAAAAAGTGTTAGAATTAATTGATCTGCACATGGAGGATGATGAATATGGTATAAAAGTACTTTGTAAAGAACTCGGTATGAGTCGTTCACAATTATACAGGAAATTCTCAGCGCTCACCAACCTCACGGTACACCAATTTATTCGTAAACGTAAGTTGGATAGATCCAGAAAATTATTAAGAACAACTGATTTGAATGTAAGTGAAGTTGCCTTTGATACAGGATTCAAAAATTTATCGCATTTCAGTCGTGTATACAATGAAGAATTTGGTATTTCTCCGAAACAGGAAAAGAAGAATATGCCGAGTACCTCCCATAATTAAATACTCATTTTAACATTTTTGACACAGTTGGCAAAACATCTGACACAACCAGCAAAATGATATGCTTTTCTCTGTAATAATTTTGTACATGTTACCAACTGCTCCTGTGATAGGATCAAGAAGCAGAGAACTTGTATAATATTTAAATAAATAATCATGAAAAGTTTTAATGTATGTATTGTCATCGCGATAGCGGTTCTTTTTTGGGGTTGTCAAGGAGACCGATTTGATGAAAAAATACTTCTCAGACAGGACAACATAAAAGGCAAACTCCATAACAAAGTGTTGGTGAGTGATGCCCTGACCGAAAATGTTATTGGAAATACCAATATCAGAAAAATGCAGATATATACCCCACCAGGGTATGAAAAAAACCGCGATCAGAGATATCCGGTTGTATACCTCTTGCATGGATTGCCATTTTCAGAAAAGTGTTATACCGATCAAAGTACTTGGGATCCCTGGATTGGAGATCCAAATCCGTTCCAGGAATATCCGGATTTCCCATCAGAAGGTTTTAGGGACTGGATGGATGGTATGATCTTTAGGGGCGTGATCGACCCCATGATCGTTGTAATGCCTAATGCGGCAAATGAAATGTATGGATTCAGCTTTTATACGAATTCTATTTTGAATGGAAATTTTGAAGATTTTATTGTGCAAGATGTAGTAAATTACGTTGACAGTAAATATAGAACCCTTGCAGGTCCCCAAGGAAGGGCAGTAATCGGAAACTCTCAAGGGGGTTATGCGGCAATCAAATTTGGTCTATTGCACCCTGATGTTTTTGGGGTAGTGGGAAGTCACACCGGCCTATTGTATATTGATGGTATGCTCATTTTGGGTGAGGCAATTGTAGCGGAAAATCCGGATGGATTTACTGGTCCTGACCCCGCAAAATTTCTGACCAGTGCGGGTTATGCCATGAGTTCGGCCTGGTCACCCAATTTAGCAAACCCGCCATTTTATGTTGATTTGCCCTTTGAATATCCCAGCGGTGCTGTTATCCCTCATGTGAGAGAAAAATGGCTAACACACGATGTGTTTACAATGTTAGACACCTACCATGAGAATTTTAGAAGCTTAAGCGGCATTTATATGGATGCCGGAATTTATGATGAATTAGGAATGAACCAAATGATGTATGCCTTTGCACAAAAATTAAATGCTTTCGGAATTCCCTATACAGCTGAAGAATTTGAAGGAGGACATTTTAATAGACTATTCTCCAGACTTGAGGTTTCGCTCGCATTTTGTTCTGAACATATGAATCCATAGGTTTATTTTTAATTTAATGAGCCCGAAGTTTAGCCTTCGGGTTTTTTTATGCATTGAATTACATAATTATAGTTTGTAAAAACAACCTATCTTTAGCATAAAAATAATTATATGCCTGAAGTAAATGAAGTTTATGAAACAGAAAGATTGTATTTAAAACCAACAGACATAGAGGATGCCGATTTTATCTTTGAACTTATGAATACCCCAAAATGGATGGAATTCATAGGAGATAGAAACGTAAAGTCTATAGAAGCAGCTGAATCCTATATCGAAAATAGAATTAGGGCGCAGCACAAACGTTTGGGCTTTTCAAATTATACGGTTATCAGGAAATCTGATCAAGCGAAAATGGGCTCGTGTGGTCTATATGACCGTGAGGGTTTAGATGGAGTCGACATAGGATTTGCCTTCTTGCCCCAATTTGAAGGACAGGGTTTTGGTTTTGAAGCGGCTAATAAGGTTTTGCAAATGGCCTTTGATAGGTTCCGACTTGAAAAAGTGTTGGCGATTACCGATATGAGAAATTTTGTTTCTCAATCACTTCTCAAGAAACTGGGATTGAACTTCAGTAACAAGATACGGCTTCCGGGAGATGATAAGGAATTGCTGTTATACGAGAAATATTCAAAATAAATCTCTTTTGTTCACACCGGCTTTAGGAAAATATACAGATGATTTAATCTGAGGAGATTCCCTTAATTATTAAAATTTAAGTGAGTAAGGCTTAAGATATTTTATTAATTTTATATGAATTTAAATAGGAGAGTTTAATCCTATACGAATTGATGATCATATCAATTAAAACTACTTTTTAAACAACAAAATGTACTATCATGGAAACCATCAAGAACTTATTATTGCTTTTATTGGTCTTGGCAGGACTAGCTGCCTGTAAACAAAAAACTGAAACTAGTCAAACCGATAATAGTGTTTCCGGAGAAGTTCTGGAACCCAGTGTTGCCGCTGAGGAGTTGAAGGAGGAATCAAATTCACAAGAAGTAACTAGCTTTGAAAAAACCTTGAGTTTACAAGGAATTACGTTCCACATAAAAACGACAGGTGAAGGGTCGATCAGAAAACTGACCATTGAACCGGAAGGTTTGAGCAATGGTTCTAAGTTGGAAATGGAAACTGATGGAGCCGTGGTAAATGCCGAAATAGAAGATCTCAATTCTGATGGATCACCGGAAGTCTTGATTTACACTACATCAGCAGGAAGTGGAAGTTATGGAAATGTGATCGGTTATAGTGTAAATGGAGGAAAATCTATGAGTGAGATTTATTTCCCGGAAATTGCACCGGACAGCGACGCGGCAAAAGGCTATATGGGGCACGATGAATTTTCCATTGCAGAGACAACATTGATTAGAAGATTTCCTGTCTATAAAGAAGGAGATTCAAATGCAGAACCAACCGGGAACATTAGACAAATCCAATACAAAATGGTGGATGGTGAAGCATCGAGAAAATTTGTAATTGACCAAGTGATAGAAATACCGAAGTACTAGATTTTTTTAATCAGCTTTTGATATTAAGAAAATGGTTAAAAGGATAAATTCTTTTTAACCATTTTTGGTTTTTGTACAGTGTTAAGGTTTTTTGGTCTTATCAAAACTATTTGAAAAATTTGATCTGCGCCGGAAGGCAAATGATTAATTTATAAAATAACAAATAACAAATAACAAATAACAAATAATGAGGTTTATAATTTTGTTGATGGCAGGACTTTTGATGATTTCTTGTAAGAATGAAAACCAGAATACCATCAATTCTCTTGAGGACTATCCTATCATTCCAAAACCAAAACAACTCGAAATACAGAAAGGTCGATTTGCTTTACTGCCAACAACACAAATATATACCTCTTCAGTATTAAAAAACGAAGCGAATTATTTATCCGAAATATTGAAACCAATAGGAGATTTCAATATAATTGTAAGTGAGGATTTTTCATTACTTGGAAATATCACACTTCTTTTAGATCCGGACATTTTAAATAAGGAAGATTATAGGTTGTCAATAAATCAGAAAAGGATCGTAATTGCGGCCAACTCACCTGTAGGTGTTTTCTATGGAATTCAGAGTTTGAGACAGCTTCTGCCTCCTGCGATAGAAAGCAGAACGCAAAAAAAAATATCCTTCACCTTACCTGCGGTTGAGATCGAAGACGGACCTAGATATTCTTATCGAGGAATGCATCTGGACGTAAGCCGTCATTTCTTTGATTTATCCTATATAAAAAGATACTTAGATCTTATTGCGATGCATAAAATGAACAAGTTTCATTGGCATTTAACCGATGATCAGGGCTGGAGAATAGAAATTAAAAAGTTTCCGAAGCTAACGAGTATTGGAGGATATAGGGATGGAACTGCGATCGGCTTGGCAGGTACCAAAAATGCCCCTTATACTTATGATACCATACCCTATGGTGGTTACTACACCCAGAAGGAAATTCGGGAAATTGTAGATTACGCGGCGAGAAGACACATCGAAGTAATTCCCGAGATAGAATTACCAGGGCATTCGTCTGCAGCACTTGTGGCCTATCCGGAGTATGGAAATACCAAAGGGCCTTATGAAGTAGCAAAGAGGTGGGGAATATTTAAGGAGATCTATTCACCAAAAGAGGAAACATTTACTTTTTTAGAAGCAATATTAAAGGAAGTTGTGACGCTTTTCCCGAGTAAATTTATACATATCGGGGGGGATGAGGTGCTCAAAAATGAATGGGAAGAAAGCACTTTTGCCCAAGAGCTTATCAAAACGGAAAACCTCGGAGATGAACGAGGATTACAGAGTTATTTTATCAGACGAATTGAATCATACCTACATGCGTTGGACAGAGAAATGATTGGATGGGATGAAATTCTCGAAGGAGGTCTAGCTCCCAATGCCATAGTCATGTCCTGGCGGGGAGAAGAAGGTGGTATTGAAGCCGCAAAACAAGGTCATAAGGTAATTATGACACCCGGTTCATATTGTTATTTTGATTATTATCAGATTGGGGGAGAGGAACAAAAAAATGAACCCCTGACCGGGAGTAAAAGAGTAACGACAGTTCAAAAAGTTTATAGCTATGAACCAACCCCAGAAATTCTGTCTGAAACAGAGGCATCTTATATTCTTGGAGCCCAGGGGAATGTATGGACAGAATACATGCCTACCTTTGAACATGTTGAATACATGATTTTACCCCGAATGACTGCCCTTTCTGAGGTACTATGGTCCGAAAAAGAAGGTCGGAATTGGGAGGATTTTCAGAAGCGATTACAAGTTTTAACGCAAAGATTCGACGCAGAAGGATATCGATATGCGAAGCACAGTCTTAATTTGACCGAGAAACAGAATAATAAGTAAATCATGAGAAAATGAAACTGCAGATCATACCATTCATTGTATCGATGTTATTTATTGCATGTAATCGTCATTCAGAACAAAATATAGTAGAGACTTCTAAAAATGAAATTCTTAGTACAGAAAGGAAATTTTCGGAAATGTCAGAAAAGGAAGGAATTTCAAAAGCCTTTCTCTTTTATGCCGCAGAAGACGTTGTTTTGATGCGAGGTAACAAGCTCCTTAAAGGGAAAAAGTCACTTCGATCCTATTTTGAAGAAAACAAGAAATCAAAATATGAAATTAGCCTCACCTGGAAACCGGATTTTGTAGAGGTGTCAAGTTCAGGAGATCTAGGTTACACTTATGGAAAGTATATTTTCCGTTCTTCAGATTCTTTGGGAGTAGTCACGTCAGAGGAGGGGATTTTCCATACTGTCTGGAAAAAGCAGGAGAATGGTGACTGGCGCTTTGTTTGGGATTAATGATCTATTTTTTATGATTAAAGAGAATTATAGGCACCTTCTAACCAGTTCATTCTCTCCGTATACCAATACTTCAGATGGTTTACTTCTTCTTGATAAGTTTTAAAAACTACCGGGTTTGGCCAGACATAATTTCCAATTAAATTCCACCTTTTATCATTTTCTTCCTGTGCCCAAATGAGATAGCTCGCTTCTTCATCAATTTTATCAAGTAGGACACTTTCATTTTGTCTGAAATAATTAAAACGTTCTTTTACCAGGTCAACAAAATAAGGGTCCTGAAACAATCTACTATACCATTTGTGGTCTTTAACCCAAAATCCGGTGGGTTTTGTTGCGTCTGAATAATCTACATTTCCAAAGGCAAGATCAAAATCCCAAAGTGGACCCATTTTTATTTTTTCGCCAGTCTTGACATTGAGAAAAATACTCGAAAAGTCTTTTGAATCTTGATTTTTAGTAATCTCACTGATCAAATACCAATCTATAAAACTATCTAGGTCTATATATTTTTGATAGCCATTTAATGGGTCTTTAAAATAATCGCTGTACAATGTATTTTCGAATGCATTAATTAGATCTTTAATATAAGTATACTCAGTACTTTCGGCTGTTAAGGAGGGCTCTTTAATGTTTATTAGGAAAGAGTTTGTTCTGAAATACACATCCTCAGGATCTAATCTGTCTAATTGATCAATTTCTAGTAAATAGCCATTATCACCCAAGTTTACACGGTAATCACTTTCTTCAACTTTTTGGGTAATGTTGTAAGTTCCCATGTATTCATTGTTTACCATAACTTCCGCAAAAACACATTGTGGCGTCCAATCTAAATTGCTCATATAACCCATTTCAAATGCAATTCGGTTGCGCAACAAAGTTTTATCCGAATACTCAGCTAAAAAGATCCATTTTTTGTCTTTGGGCATACCCAGCATTTCTGTTTTTTCAGAAAAATTGAGCTGGTATGGCTTTTTAGGATGAACCCACCAGGTAGAATTACCTCTTCCTCTAATTTTCATTTCACTATTCTGGCTATCTGCATAAACTTTGTTGCCATCAATATGTATACTTCCCTCGCGATAATCATCTTTAGAATCTATAGCTTGACTGCCCAATGTTTGGATATAAACTATAGGAAGGCCTGTAAATCGATCTAAATGTACTTCATAAACCCTTGTTTCACCATTTTTTGATTTGACCGTATAATTCAGTGTTTTTGTAAAATCATTAGGCGTTTTTCCACTTTGTTGTGGAATATTACTCACCATTACTTCAGCACCTGTATGCTCAAATCTGGCGATAAGATTTTCCATCTCTGTATAGATAGGCAATCTTCCAATGATTTCATCATCTTTGATCTCCATGAGTTCACCGGTTCCTAAACTAGGATTTTCTGAGGGTAAAAATTTAAAGGAGGTGATGCTGGTGCCATTGGCTCCCGGATCATTTGAAATATTATCTTCCCCACAGGAGAGAAGGAGCAAACCGAACAGAAAAAATATCAGTTTAGTTTTGATCAAATTAAAAAAGGCGTGAGATAATTTGTACATGGGTTATTTTATTTTGGTTGAAAATGCTTTCAATAATTTGTGTTTAAGAGGTTGTTCTGTTACCCCATATTTCATAAGTATAAACGTTTCCTATTTAAAAAATTGTTTAGATCTCACTATTTATAAAATGCGATCCTGAACTACATACTATTTTTCAAACGGACCAACCTTAAAATCAAGGGCTTCTGTATAACCTATATTAAAAAAACAGTTTTCGTATTTGCAATTTTCCAAGTATTCATTCAGAGCCAACTGAACCTTCTCTGACTCCGGTTTGTTTTTCCGAATTTCTGCATAACTTGAACGATTACTTTTGGCATATTCTGAAATGAAATGATAATCTTGAGGCTCCGCAAAATTCATGATACCACTCAAATTGTTCATTTTTTTATATGGCCAAAAGCACCATCCGATGTTATTTTGCTCCAATAAAGTTCTGAAATCATTCACCCATTCATCTGAATTCTCCCCGGTTTCACCAATGTAAATAGGAACGTTATTTTTCTGGCTAAAATTTATATACGGTTGAATGGCTTCCTGATTCACATCGAACCAATACTTATGAAATTCATATACGATGTTCTTATCGATTATTGATTCAAAGACTTCAAAATTTGTACTCCAAACAGATCCATTCAAGAAGATCATATGGTTTTGGTCAACTTTCCGAATTTCCTTTGTGATCCTTTCGTACAATTGAAATAAGGAATGATTTAAAGTGTCCAGTTCATTTTCAAAATGATGAGCAATGGGCTCATTTACGAGATCATAACCTAGTATGATAGGTTCATCTGCATATTTCTTAGCTATTCTAACCCATATTTCCGTCATTAGATCTTGTGATGATTGACTTTTGAATAGATAAGGATATCCGTAACTATCGTCAATATTATCACCAGTTTGTCCACCTGGAGCACAATGCATGTCCAAAAGAACATATAAGTCTTCCTGTTTGCACCATTCAATAATACGATCAAAATAGGTAAAGCCTGCATTTTTTTCACCCATATACAATTCATCAGTAAAGAGTTTATAATGAAATGGCAGCCTTATATGATTGCAGCCAATTCTTTTCAAAAATTTTATGTCTTTATGGGTGATGTAGTTGTTCAAGTACCCTTTCCAAAATACCTTTAAACTATCAGGGCCAATTAATTCATACAACAATTCATCAATTTTTCGCGGAGAATTTACTTGTTCCATTTTGAACATATAGCCTTCAGGAACTAACCAGTTACCCAAGTTGGTTCCTTTTAATTTCAAAATATTACCTCTTCCATCCACAATGTTTGGTCCTTCTACCCTTATAAATGAATTCAAATTCACCGGTTGAACAGGCTCGTTCTTTTCTATTTTTTTACAAGAAAGGAAACTTGTCATGATGAGGATGATTATTAAATATTTACGTCTAATATTCATAAGTGGTTGTATTTTGGATACTTTTTTGATTACGGATTGTAAAAAGATAAATTTGCCATTACAGGGAAATGATCAGATATAAATAGGCCATTAGCCCTTTTATGTTGAAGATGTTTATAAGAGTTTATCTTGAAGTCTTTGACAAAAATATAATCGATTCTAACATCGTCTGCGTATTCGGGGTCAAAACCGTTAAAGGTACCTAAAGTTCCTGCAAAATCTTCTGAAGCATATTCCATCCCATCCATCATTTTAGTTTTAATCTTTAAAATAACTTGGCTACCGGGTAAGGCATTAAAATCCCCCATAAGAACAACAGGTAATTTCATCTGATTTATTTTTTCTATTTGCTTCAGGATCAATTCTGCCGATTTTTCTCTGGCAACTTCTCCCTTATGATCAAAATGCGTGTTGAATACCCAAAATTGCCTTTTCGAAGCTTTATCTTCAAAAAGGGCATATGTACAAATCCTTTTATGGGCCGCATCCCAGCCTAGTTCACAACAATCGGTATTTTCAGCTAGCCAAAAGGTTGACTGATTAATTAGGTTGTATTTAAGGCCATTGTAAAAAATTGGAGAATACTCTCCGGACTCTTTTCCATCTTCCCGTGCCACGCCGAAATACACATAATTACTAAGCCTTTCATCAATAAAATCTAATTGAGATTTTAACGCTTCTTGAAGTCCAAAAATATCGGGCTTGTACACTGTCAAATGATCAGTCAGTTCTTGTTTGCGCAATTCCCACTGATTTTCTTTGTCATCAGGAGTAGCATATCGAATATTAAAAGTCATGATATTCATTTCTTGCGCTTTAATATTATGCAGAACGATCATTGTGAGCAGTACTAGATAAAATTGACCCATATGATTTATAAAATTCATCACCAGATATAAATTGGTTTTTACAATTGAGGAATAATCCATGAATTATTTTGAAGGTCAACTTGTCCCTGCATTTCTTCCAAAACGACTCTATCAATAATTGCAATGCCCTTATTTGCCATAGAAGGGAAATTGTCAATTCCCTCATTCGGGAAATTTATTCTCGTTCTATGGATATTAAATTGATTTGAAAATTTCTGATCAAAGGCTTTTTCTATTTCTGTTTTCCCTATCATAAAGCCAATTAAACCTCCCCACGTAGCCGTCGGATTATCGGAATCCCAGCCTGTAAGAACACCAATTTTAATCGTTTCTTTAAAATCACCTTCACCATAAAAAAGACTGATCAAACTAGCTCCGAAATTTATACCTGCGGCAAAGCATCCATTGCAATAGAGATTTTTAGAAGTAATATCATAGCCATTTTCTTGGTTGACTTGGTATTTTTCATAAAGTTGGTCTCTCGTTTTTTCCCATGAAATACCGGTAGTATAATTTCTTTTTACGAAATCATACATAGCTTTCATGTAAGACTCTTTGGGAAACACTTTTTGTGCCTCCTCTGCCATGATTTGAAGCCTGACTTTTATGGGCTCCTTTTGAGAATTGCTCGCCAAAGCGTACATAATGACGTAAAACTGCGAAATTTTTTCTGCATTTTCTCTAGCCACTGTTTGTATTGGAAGTTTAGCCATTTTTAGGGCAATATCCGGACGAGTAGGGGCAAAGAGTCCAAAAATTTCTGTTGTGAGTTGTGCATCTATCATATCATAATGAGGATTATACTCAGGTGATCCAGTTTCCGGAGGAATCATGCCATCTTTCATCAAATCAAAGGCTTGTTGGTTAGAAACCCACAAATAATTTTCTTCTTCCTGCTTGATATGTTTTAGCCAACCCTCTCTAATTTGTTCACCCGAAAGCACATTTGTTTTATGAGTATATAGAAGATGTTGATAGATATATTCTATATCAGTATCGTCATCTGCCCCCCATATACTATCTGTAGTGGCATATATAAAATCTATTGTGGGAGATAATTTACTCGGAATCCCTTCTCCCCAGATACTCGGTTGATCGGGCTTTTGCCAATCCTCTCTTGTATAAAAATCTCCCGTTTTAATCTCTCCAATATTGCCAATTTTATCCATTTCAGTGATCAAACCAGTCCAATTGGCGATACATTGTCCTAACCAAAAACCCTCTAATTTATTTATATATTCTGATCTCGAAAGAATAACATTAGTGGAAGTTTTTGTTTTAACTGAAGAATTTACATATTGTTCTTCATTTATTTGGCCAAAGCCATTTGTTTGAAAAAGGAATAATAAGGTAAGAGATAAAAAACGCCTAAAAACTATTTTCGCGGACATATTTCTAATTTGTGCTGATCTTTTATAGGTCAGATTATTTTTTGATATCAATCTTTAATTTTTGAACAATTTGGTTGGAAGCTGTTCCCACATAAATTAAGTATTCTCCTTGCTCTAAATTCCAGTCGGAAATCGTTTCATCATAAAATGCGAAAGATTTTGGATCTAGTGTAATGGAAACTGTTTTCTTTTCACCCTTTTTCAAATAAACCTTTTCAAAACCTTTAAGTTCTTTTACTGCTCGTTCTACAATCGATTTGGGTTTGCCAACATAAATTTGAACCACTTCCGATCCTTCCCGGTTCCCAATATTCTGTATATCACACATAATTTGGAACTTCGTGTTCGCTGAAACCGATTTTTCACTGGCAAGAACCTTTTCAATTTTAAATTTGGTATAAGAAAGACCTTCTCCAAAAGCAAATTGAGGAGGTATTTTTTTATGTTCGTGCCAACGGTAACCAACAAAAATATCTTCCTTATAATATTGAACAATACCATCTCCGGGATATGAAAGTTCACCAAAATAATGTGCACCGTTATCAGTTAATCGGATAGGATAAGTGAAGGGTAGTTTTCCGGAAGGATTCACATCACCACTTAAAATATCGGCTAAAGCATGACCGGATTCGCTACCCAAATACCAAGATTGAATAAGCCCTTGAACTTTTGGTAGCCATGGCATAGCAACGGCATTTCCGCTAATAAGTACAACTCCAATGTTTTTATTAACAGATGATATCTCATTAATCAATTCATTTTGCCCAAATGGCAGATCATATGACAAGCGGTCACCTCCTTCGCAATCTTGATGATGGTTCTTGTTCAGTCCTCCTATAAACAAAACAATATCGGCTTTTTGAGCAATTTCTATGGCTGCTATTTTTAGAGAATCGGGATTCAGCTTTGAAGGAATCACATTACCGTAAACCGGAGGTCCGGATGCATAACCCATACTGTGTAAAATAGTTGCATTTTTGAACCTTTCTTGTATCCCTTGCAGGGGTGAAATTTCAAATTTTGGTTTGAGCTCAGAAGATCCACCGCCGGGAGCCATTTTTCTAGTCGCGTTTTCTCCTATAACAGCAATCGTCATTTTTTTAGTTGGGTCAATTGGAAATAATTGGTTTTCGTTTTTCAATAAAACGATTCCCTCTTGGGCAATTTTACGGGCCACATCTACATGCTCCTGGTTATTGGCTTTACCAAAACTACGATGAGGATTCATATTGGTTCTGTACATCAAACGCAGGATTCTTCTCACTTTTTCATTCACCACTTCTTCTTCAATCTCACCACTTTTCAACATTTGTAAAAATGGATGGGCTAGGTAATAATTGTCATATGCATTTTTTAGGGTGCTAGTCAAGCCATCCGTTCCGGTACCCATTTCCATATCTAAACCATAAAGTGCTGCTTCTTTTGTATCGTGTGCAGAGCCCCAATCTGTCACCAATACACCGTCAAATTGCCAATCACCTTTTAGAATTTTGTTGATAAGCCATTCGTGATGACTGCAATGTTGACCTCTGAACTTATTATATGATCCCATTATAGCCCAAATTTTTCCTTCCTGAACAGCAGCTTTAAAAGCAGGGAAATAGATCTCATATAAAGCACGATCGCTTACTTCTACATTGATATGGTCACGCCATTTTTCCTGATTATTCAAGGCGAAATGCTTAAGGCAAGCTGCCACGCCATTTTCTTGTACTCCCTGAATGTAAGGAACAACCATGGTGGAAGCCAAAAAAGGGTCTTCACCCATATATTCAAAATTTCTTCCATTTAGCGGTGTTCTATAAATATTTACTCCCGGTCCTAATAACACATCTTTCTTTCTGTATCTAGCCTCTTCTCCAACACTTTGGCCATAGACCTTGGCAAGATATGGGTTAAAAGTAGCAGCTAGGCAAGTAAGCGCCGGGAATGCTGTAATAGAGTCATTTGTCCAACCGGCATAACCCCAATTATCCCAATTTATTTCACCACGAACTCCATGTGGCCCATCAGACATCCAAATCTCCGGAATCCCTAACCTGGGAACACCCGGGGTGCTGAACTTGGATTGGGCATGACACATAGCTACTTTTTCTTCTAGCGTGAGTAAGTTGATCAGGCTATCAATTCTTTCCTCACTTATCTCAGGATTATGATGATCTGTTACCACATTTGTTGTTATATAATTAGACTGATCTTGCCCTAAACTAATACTCGAAAAAAATAAAGTGACTATTACAATCACAATTCTACTACTCATAATGATCTAAAATTAAAACGGACTTAAAAACATGTATAATTATTGGCTATGATTTGATCAATAATTCTTCGACCTCTTCTAAACTTTTCCCTTTTGTCTCAATAATGAACTTCATCACGAATAACAAGGATAAAAAGGCCATAATCGCATAAATTGCAAATGTAACTGCAGGTCCTAGATTGGTCAATTCCCATGGAAAGAATTGTGTTACTGTATAGCTCACTAAGGAATTAAAGAATCCAACTACAGAAATGGCAATACCTTTTATATTTCCCGGGAATATTTCTGATAAAAGGGTCCACATTACGGGTCCTAATGAAATAGCGAATGCCGCAACATACAGAAGGATGGCTATCAGAACTAGCGTAGCGTTGATCTGGATTAAATTCTTTACCTCATTTCGTTTGAAACTAAACAATTGCTCCTCATTTAATAAAGGTTCAACGTTATCAAATAGTTCTTTTTGAGAATTGAAAGTAGCGCCTGACAAACTATTCAGTGCTTCCCTTATTTCTGTATTTTCTATATTTTTTAATGTTTTTTCATTTACTTCATAACTCGCATTATAAAAGGCCAAAGTTGCCATAGTGAGAGCAATTGTCATTGCTAAAGTACCGATGAGCAGCAAAGGTTTTCTTCCCAACCTGTCTATCAATCGAATAGCCACCAAAGTGAAGACAAGATTTGTCAATCCTACAACAATCGCTTGTAAAAATGATGAATCTGTTGATCCACCGGCTTGTTCAAAAATTGTGGGAGCATAATAAAAGATAGCATTGATCCCTGTTATTTGTTGAAAAAATGCAATACCAAAAGCAATGATCATTATGGTTTGCATGCGATATTTAAAAAGATCGGATAATGTACCCTTTATTTCTTTTTTAGCAATTCCCCTTTGGATCTCTTCTATTGTATGCCTGGCATAATCCTGTCCGCCAATTTTTATCAATATACTTCTTGCTGCATCGACCAAATTTAATCTTTGAATTAACCATCTTGGGCTTCTGGGAACAATGAACAGGGCTAAAAAATAAAAAATGGCGGGAAAGGCCTCAACTCCAAGCATCCATCTCCAGCTTTCGCCTTCGAGGTCTTTTAAAAAATAATTAGAAAAATAGGCGACAGAAATACCAATAACAATGTTCAATTGATTTAAGGAGACCAAACTTCCTCTGAGTTTTGGTGGAGCTACTTCAGCAATATAAATAGGTGCAATCAAAATGGCCCCACCAATACCTATACCGCCAATCATTCTTGCAATCACAAAAGTTATATAGGTAGTGGCTGTAGCAGACCAGATCGCAGATATGGTGAACAACATTGCCGTAACGAGCAACACCTTTTTTCTTCCGAATCGATCACTTAATGGCCCGGCGACAATGTTGCCCGCCATAGCCCCAAAAATCACACAACCTACAGAGAAACCCAGTTCCCAATCGGTCATTTGAAAATACGTCCTGATGCCATTTATTGCACCGGATATAACTGCACTGTCAAATCCAAGAAGAAATCCACCAAGAGCGACAATTAAACTGATCAATACAGTGTATGATTTTTTCATCGGAGCGTTTTTAAGGTGAGATGAATGAAATTTTGCAAAATTTAATTTAGGATGATTGTTTGAATTGAATGTTCCGGCATTGAAAGTTTGGCTGTTTTTCCATCAACCGTGAGAAAATAATCCAAGGATTTGTCTCCGTCGTTCATCGCCACGATAACTATACTTCCATCTTCATTCATAAAAGAGGTTGCGCTTAGTTGATTAGATGTAGTGCCAGTCGATAATCTTTTAGCTCCTGGGCGAATAAACTTAGAAAAATGGCCTATATAATAATAAGAATTTGTGAAAATTAACTTACCGGTTTTGGTGTTTCCGTGAACAGGAGCAAAGCAAAAGTTTCCAACATGATTCGGTCCTCCGGTTTCATCCAATAGGATGTTCCAATCTGTCCAGGCAACCGTTCCATTATTAAAGTCATTGATCATTGCTCTTCCATAACGTTCGGAAAGTTTTGGATCCTCCAATCTATCCATATCAAATCTTTCATTACAGCCTTCAGTGAAAATAAGTTTTTTATCAGGGAAAGCATCATTTACTTGAGCAACATTCTTAAACATAGGGACCCCGTCTTTCCAGTCTTCATACCAGTGGAAACCGGTTCCCCAAACATATTTATTTGCCTCAGGATCGCTAAGTATGACGTTTGCTCTTTCGAAAAGCAAGTCTCTATTGTGGTCCCAAACAATTATCTTTTTATCGCCAAGACCTTCTAGTTCCAAGGTTGGACCTAAAAAATTCTTTAGAAAATCGCGTTCTTCTTCGGCGGTATAAATACAAGACTCCCATCTTTGAGTAGCCATTGGTTCATTCTGAATGGATAATCCCCAAATAGGAATTCCTTCACTTTCATAAGCTTTGATGAATTTGCCGTAATAATTTGCCCAAGCCTGTGCATATTCCGGCTTTAATTTACCTCCTCCTAACATATTACCGTTGGTTTTCATAAAGGCTGGGGGACTCCATGGACTTGCGTAGGTAGTTAGTTTACCTCCTGCAGCGGCAATGGCTAATTTGGTAAACGGTATTCTGTACTTTCTGTCATGATCAATATTGAAAGTTTTTAATTTAGCGTCTCCATCTTCAACATAGGTATAACTCCCACTTGAAAAATCACAACTGTGAATAATGGTCCTGGCCAATGAGTATCCAATGCCAAGTTCTTTGCTATAATAAGCTTCCATGAATAACTTTTGCTGATCCTCATGCAGTTTATAAAATGTTTCTGCTGCAGCGTCTGTAAGTGCTGCACCAATTCCAACGAGAGTTTGGTGTTGCTTAGCTGTATTGACTAAAATTGAACCCTCGGTCTCTAAGGGTTGTATAAAATTTGAAAAACTAAGCTGAGCCTGTGTTAATTTTAATTTAACCTCATTTTGTGCGCTTGTTGTATAAACAGCACTTTTTTCAATATGAATTGAATTCGTAGTTATTTTTTCCACCTTCTCTTCTTTTACAGCCATTTCTTCCTTTGGGTTACAACTAATCATAAAAAGCACAGTAAAAAATGAAAATGAAGTCAATTTTACATGGTATTGATTAAGCATATGTGTTGTTTTATAGATGTTAGACATAAGGTAAATTTGAGTAAACCCTGCCTAATTCTTAAATTATTTTTTTCTTCAAATTATTGATAAAGTCTTACATAGTCAATTTCCATTGTAGCTTCCGTAAAGTACGGATCGATGACAAACCAATCACCACCCATAGCTACATTAAGAATGATAAATTGATCTGCGGTAAATGGCCAATTCTGACTATTTTTAGAAGACGGACTATATTCATATTTAAACTCTCCATCAATTAAAAACCGCAGACTTTCGGTTGTCCATTCTAAAGAATATACGTGGAACTCAGTGTCATAATCTTCGAGTTTTGTAGCACCAACACGCACGTTACTACAGCCTCCGGAACAAGCTGGTGTATGTGTAGCGCTTGACACTTCTGTAGGAATATGCCCCCAGTGTTCCATGATGTCGATTTCACCGCAAGCGGGCCAACCTACCGTACTGTGGTTTGCGCCAAGCATCCAAATTGCCGGCCAAGTTCCGTCACCCTTAGGTAATTTGGCTTTTACATCAAGTCTTCCGTACGTAAAAACATGTTTTGAGTTTAGGCGGGCAGAAGTGTAATACTGAGTTGAGCCATTAAATGTATATGTTTCTTTTTTCGCCTTAATTTTTAGTGTTCCATCTGAGACATATGCGTTGTCTAACCTATCTGTATAATGCTGTTTTTCGCCATTCCACCAGCTTCCATTATTTGGAGGTACTGTCTCAAATTTCCAGTTTTCTCCAGAAACAGCGCCGTCCACCTCGAATTCATCTGCCCAAACCAATGTATATTCTGGAGGTTTGACAAAAACTCTAACAGTTTTAAATTCATTAATGGATTTGGCGTCCTTCGAATAAGCATATACCGTAATCGAGTAATCGTTCGTGCCTACTTTAGTGAAAGTATAGTCGAATTTACCTGTTGTACTTTGAATTTCGGGTTCTGTTCCAATTTTAAGACCATAATTTATGGCATCCTTGGCGGTAGCGGAGCAAGTAATTTTTCCCGATCCATCACCGTCAGGATTAGAGGCATCTTGTCCGCTAATTACCAGATCGACAACTAAATTAGATGGAACAATTGCTCCGGGTTCAGAAGAAGTTGGATCTTCACTTCCGTTGCAGGAAAGACCAAATAGGATAAAAAGGATATAGAATCCAGTTCTATTTAACAGCAGTTTATAAGAGGTATTTTTCATAATTTCAAAAATAGTAAAAAATATACGCATTCAATAGTTTTAATCTTTACCAGCCCGAAAGCCGGTAAAGATCAAAACGCAAATTAATCTAATTATGAATTATGAATGAAAAGTTTATTCCGGTTTAAAATGCCAAGTCCAACCAGTGGCCCAGGCAGCATTAGGAATCCATAAGATCATTTCATCTTCTTTCAAGGAAATAATATGGTAAAACGCACTTGGATTTCCCCCGCCTTGTTCTGCGCCTAAAATATTCGCTCCATTGATTTGAAGTGTCTGATTTGCCACATCCAATACGAAACTTCCTTTCACTTCTGTAGCATCAGGTCCTGATTGATAGGTGAAATTGGCAGCACCATTGAGATCGAATTTCATATTTCCGGCAGCGTCGCTGGGAGGGCAGCAATCACCAGCTGCATTCCACCATACTGATGACCAATTGTTTGGGTCACTCATATACCACCACAACTTACCGTCTGGAGCAGGTCCACCGGAAAAAACCCAGGTCTTACCTTCCGCGGTATTTTCACTTACAAGGTCATACCAGTCTTGGTCTAGTGCATTGTCTAATTGGTCTATCTGAACATCTATTGTTTTTTCAAAAAACTCGGCTCCTAAAGTACCCACATAGGTAAAGGTGGCTTTTCCCGGAATTGGATAAATAAATTCGAATTTATCCGTAAGCGCTTTACCTAAATTGTAGTCCCAATAACCGGTAATCCCGGGAGTTGCCATTTCTAAGGTAATTTTGTTTCCACCCGGTGTACTTTGGGTTGCTATCAATTCGACTCCTGCAATATCTGTCGTGTTCTCAAGGTATTCCTCGTCGACAATTGGATCACAGGATGATACCATCAGTACCATCAATCCAATAAAAAGGCTATATATTTTATTTATTTTCATGTCTCTATTGTATTAAAATTTAACTTTTTACCAGCCCGGGTTTTGTTCATAAACGCCACCTGACAATCTAATTTCGGTTTCAGGTATTGGTACTAAACCTTTGGTTTCAGGTCTGTAAGTCACTCTGTATTGAGCATCAACTCCTCCGGCATTCTTTACGTTGATCACATCGTTAAAGGCTGTGTTGACGTCTCCCCAGCGAACGAGATCAAACCATCGAAGACCTTCGAACGACAATTCGTGTAAACGCTCTTCTTTTAAAGCATTTAAGGAATATCCAACTGGATCTAGTCCTGCTCTAGCTCTAACTTCATTCATTCCTTCGGCAGTTCCTGTTATTTCAGAATGCATCAGCAATACATCGGCGAAACGCATAAAAATAAAGTCTTGAGCATGCATTAACTGCATATCGGCATTTCCCCAACTGTAAAGTTGCACGAACATACCTTTACCACTGTGTTGTAGCGCCGTATACTTTTTATTAAAGAAACCAGTATGGTGGTCGGCATTGTCAGGAAATTTATAACCATCCGTTCCTTGATCAGCTTGGCCAACTTGAAGAATTGAACCCACTTTTCTCGGATCGTCATCAGACCAGTTAGCCCATAATTTTGGGTTAACGGTTCCCCATCCCCATCCTTCTCCGAAAGGAGTTAAAGAATTACCGCGGATGGCTGTAAATAAACAAAGTCTGTTGGTGTATATATTACCATTTGACCATCCCCAGTCTCCAAATGAAAAACGTTGAACAAACATGGTTTCATAGTTTCCTGTTCCGAAAGTTGGAGAATGTCCATCCTGACCTACCCAAGAAAGTCCTTCAGCTTCTGCCCAAGGTAGAACAGTTGATCCGGCACTTTGGTTTAGATAAGAATAAGGCCATAAATTTCTGAAATCACTCGCTAACTTGTGTCCGCTATTGTTGATACAATCTTCTAAATAACCGGTTACTTCATTTTTAGACAGAGTACCTCCGCCGGCAAGTGGAAGATCGTTAGTGCCTTGACCTTCAATATTGGTCATATATCCTGTGTAGAACAAAAATACCCTTGCCAGATAAGCTTCAGCCACCCATTTATTGGCATGTCCGTATCTGGAAGTTGGAATGCTTGGGAATGGTGTTGCAGGCATTGTTTCAATAGCATTCACCAAGTCGGATGTAATTTGTGCAAAAGTATCTGAATATGAAGATCTGCCTACATCTTTTGGGTCATCTACGGCCACAATCATAGGAACTCCACCAAAGAATTTTGCCAACCTGAAATAGAAGAATGCCCTCATAAAAAGTGCTTCCCCTATAGCCTGATCTTTAAATTCTTGTGCTTTTTCAGGACTTTCAAAATACCTTGTAAAATCGGCTTCAGCTGTTTTTTCAATGATCGCATTTGCTCTGGCAATACCACTGTAGCATTGAGTCCACATATCACGATAAGTATCCTCAGCAGGATCTTCAAAATTATCTACATATTTAGCAGATTTATCATCGGGTCCACCACCACCTAACATCATATCAGACATTAATGTCGCTGCAATAGATTCGTTGCTATGCACATTGGGTGTGTAAATGGCATTATAAACACCGGCCATAGATTCTTCTATGTCCTGAGGAGTCTTATAAAAAGTCTCTAAGCTTTTTCCGTAAAGATTATCCGTGTCCAAATATTCTTCGCTGCAGCTGGTGGCGAGCACAATGGCTACAATTGACGTAAAATATATTAGTTTTTTCATCATCTTATTTATTAAAATTAAAATTCAACACTTACACCAAACATCACTGTTCTCGCTTGTGGATACAAACCGAGATCTATTCCTGAAGCCCAACTTGCATCGTGTCCAAAACGAACTTCGGGATCCATGCCCTTATAGTCCGTAAAAGTATAGAGGTTATTTACTGCCGCATATACCTTGAGATTTGAAATCGCATTAACTCTAGATAGGGCATTTCCAAAATCATAACCCACAGTTAAGTTGTTGATTCTTAAATAATCAGCATCGTACATAAAAATATCAGAGATCAGGTTTGTGTTTCGATTTGATCCCGAAGTTAATCTGGGGATGCGATTTGAAGTTCCTGCACCATGCCAACGGTTAAAAATGTCGGTAGTGTAGTTTTGATCAAAATTATCTGCAAAAGATCTATAAGATTGCATGACCTGCATTCCGTATTTTCCTGCCAGAGTAGCGTTGGCATAAACACCTTTAAACTCAAAATATAGTTGTATACCTACTTCATAGTCAGGGTTTGGATCACCTATCATGGTCTTATCTTTTTCATCAATGACACCATCATTGTTCTGATCGACAAACTTTACATCACCCGGTCTTTGATCGTTAAACATTGGTGTTCCGTCCGGTTTTACATAGGCATCTACCTCATCTTGTGTTTGTAAAATACCATCTGTTTCAAAAGCGTAGAAATATCCAATTGGGCGACCCACTTCAACTCTTGAAATTTCGGCGGTACCTTGAGATAAAACTGAGCTTGGTCCATTTATAATACCATTGGTGTTGTCAATTCTTGTCACCTCGTTTTTGTTATGCGATCCACTTAAAGTTATTCCATATTTGAAATCGCCCCAACGGTCATTCCAATTCAAAACAAGTTCTACCCCCTGGTTTTCTATATCTCCACCATTGATGTATGGAGGACCGGCACCGAAAGTTCCTTGAATTCCTGCCAGAACCAACCAATCTTTGGTAGTTTTATTGTACCAATCGAAGGTCAAACCTAATCTGGAATTAAAGAATTGGGCATCCAAACCAAAGTTAAGCTGTTCTGAAGTTTCCCAGGTAACATCCTTATTTGGAACATTTGCCGGGTAAGCTGTAGGCCCTGAAACCGGTTTTGTATCGCCAAAGAAATATCCGGGAAATGCGTAGGTTATATTAGATGAGTAAACAAAGTTTGGGATGGATTGGTTACCGTTTTGACCCCAACTTGCTCTAAGTTTTAAAAAGTTCAACGTATTTCCTGAATTATTCATGAAATCTTCGTTTGTTACTACCCAACCTGCAGATACGGAAGGGAAATAGCCCCATCTCTTACCTTCTGCGAAATTTGACGAACCATCCGCACGAAATGTCGCTGAAATAAGGTATTTTTCTTTGTAATTGTATTGTCCACGAGCGATGTATGACAATAAACCTCCACCTTGAGCAGCCCAGTCTTGACCCCAAACGTTGATGTCACTGATGCTTTCCGGACTTTGTGTATTTCGGATATAAGCATACTTTGGATCACCGGGGAACAATAAATTATTTCTCGAACCACCTACTTCTGTATTGATTTGATTTTGAAGCATTTCAGTACCAATTACCATGTCTACATGATGATCTCCAAAACTTTTGGTATACGAAAGTGTATTCGTCCAGGTCCAGTTATTACCAAAGTACTGACTTTGTTGGGCTCCATCTACATCATCTCTGTATAATACGCCTAGATGATAAGTTGGGTTCATGGATCTTCCATGTCCAAACCATGAATCAACACCAAATGCAGATCTAAATTTCAAATCTTGAATGGGTTCTAATTCTGCGAATACATTTCCTACAATTCTATTTCCTTTTCCATAATTGTAGTTATGTCTGTAATACATCACCGCTATTGGGTTGGTCTGATTGGAATTTAACCCGTCTAAGGTTGGGGTAAAACCAAATTCACTTACATTATTATCTATGGCAGGTTGCCAATAGGCTGGCATTAAAGGATTTTGAACCAATCCATTATGAAGGTCGTTCCAGTATATATTTCCTGTTGCCACACTTCTATTTTCTGTATTGGTATAGGTAAAATTCTCTCCTATTGTTAAGATGGCATGTGAGGAATTTTTTTTGAGAACCATTTGAGTATTTAATCTGGCAGTAAATCTTTTAAATCCTGCACCGATGATATCTCCACCAATAATCCCTTTTTGATCGTAATAAGAGGCACCCATAGAGTAAATAACATCCTCGCTACCACCGGTGATATTAACTGCGTGGCTTTGAACAGGAGCATCCTTATTGGTCATTTCGTCGATCCAATTCGTTCCTTTCCAGCCGTTTTGCAAATCTGACCAAATTTCTTCACCCAATTGTGTGCCAAGTCCATTATAATTATCATTTAACCATGAGTTATTCTTTAGGATAGATTCCCAGTCATTCGGAGCCAGACCGTCATTCAATCTTCCCTCATCCATAATGTACATATATTCTTGTGCATTCAATGGATCCAGGTTTTTGTATATATTTTGAAAACCGTAAAAAGTATCGTAGCTAATTTTTGCGGCCTGGTCTCTTCTACCTTTAACCGTGGTAACCAGGATTACACCATTTGCAGCTCTCGAACCATAAATTGCGGCAGAGGCAGCATCTTTTAAAACGTCAATCGAAGCAATATCCGATGAGTTTAAATAATCGATATCACCAACGGCAATTCCATCTACTATATATAGGGGGTTAGAATTCCCTATAGTACCTAAACCACGAATGGTTACTCTGGTACCTGCACCCGGAGATCCGCTGTTTCTTGTAACGCTAACACCGGCGGCAACACCCTGAAGCGCTTCCATAGCTGTTCCCGTATTTAAAGCGGCAATATCTTCTCCTTTTACATTTAAATTCGCTCCAGTTGTCAGCGCTTTCTTTTGAACACCGTAACCAATTACAACAACTTCGTCTAATTGATTAACATCTTCCTCAAGTACTACATTGATCACAGTTTGTCCTGCAATCGTAATATCTTTTGTTTGAAATCCAACATAGCTAAACTCTAAAATAGAATTTGGACTAACATCAGAAATGGTGTATCGACCATCAAAATCTGTCGTCACACCATTGTCGGTTCCTTTAACAATTACATTTACCCCAGGCAGTGGGCCCTGGGCATCTGAAACCGTTCCAGATATGCTTTGGGAGTATATAAAACTGCAAAGCATAAACAATCCTAGAAATAATAAATTTCTAACTAATTTTTGTTTCATAAATAATTTAATTTGAGTTAGGTAATATTAAAAACCAATCTTCA
>CAZWAN010000009.1:53050-56958 GCA_964631875.1 uncultured Flavobacteriaceae bacterium | reverse complement strand
TAGGAGAAGGTATAGAAAAATCTATTTAATTTAAATAAACACCCCGGAACTCTTACCACCCTTACTAAAAGGAGGGGAAGTATTTTAACCCGGCTTCATATGAAAAAGAATAAAGATCAAGTTGTCCTGACCCTTTCTTGAATTCCCGGTATTTGAATCCCTTTAAAATGATTTATTTTTTTTTAGCTTATGTTTTTCTTTTAACCTACATAGTCGTATTTTTAGAAAAAAAAGTTGGCTGTGCATTTGATTCGGTGAAGGGTCACTGAAACACTCATGAACCCGAAATGTAGGGTGTTCACTTTAGACGCTCGCCAAACAAACATCAGAACCACAGAAATAAACCTCAATGAAACACTACAAAATATCGCTAACCCTTGGTATGATCCTTTTTTGTACCCTTGTTTTTTCTCAGAAAACAGAGACCCAAGAAGAAAGTGACTTTATTGTCCGTAAAGGGAGGTTTTACAGTTCCCTTAACTTTTCTTTGAATGCACGTGAGGCAGAAAACGAAGACCAACTTTTAAGACAAGTGGTGGATCAGGATAAACTGGAATACCGGATCATTGCAAACGGGGGGTATGCCATTAAGAACAACATGACCCTGGGGTTAGCTGCAGCCTATGGTCGGGCCAAAGAAGACCTCACTACCTTAGATGACAACGGGAACGAGGTCACTTCAAAAAAACTGGAACAAAGCTTATCTCTGGCTCCCACCATGCGCAACTATATTCCAATTGGGAAGGGTCAGTTTCAGATCCTGGTTCAAACGGAATTGGGCGTAGTCATAGGGGAGTCGTTGCAACGCATATTCCGTGTGGATGATATCGACAAGGTGGAAGGTGATTTTATCGAATTTGGACTCGGAGTCAGCCCCGGGCTGGTCTTATTCTTTGACCGGCATTGGGCCTTTGAAACCACAGTTGGAATCGCGGGCTTTTCAACCCGAATCGAGGAAGAGATCACAAATGGTGATGAGAACAGCCGGCAAAGGATTGTAGAATCCGGCGTCGATCTCAGGCTAAATTTACTTCAACTGAAACTGGGAGTAGCTTATTATTTTTAGCGGTCTAAAAAAGATAGAATTATGAGGAACAGGATCAAAATAATCCGTATAAATCGAGGCAGACCCATGAAATCTATACTTATGGCATTTGCTCTGTTGCTGCTCGGTGCGTGTATTCAGGAAGACGAATTCGGGCTTTCTTCCTTTAAGGAGATCAAGACCTTTACTTTACCCGGGCAGACGGGATTGAGCACAATCAACAAAGAAGAACGAATTATAGAAATTCAAATCCCTGAAGGGATAGCGCTGGAGGCATTGGCTCCAAACAATGTGGTGTTGTCCAACTTTGCTACCCTCAGTCCTTCGGCTGAGGAGGTTCGCAATTTTTCGAACGATGTACAATATACGGTAACTGCAGAAGACGGAACCACAGCCCTCTGGACGGTAAGGGCGATTCCTGCCTTGCCCAACCCGCAATTGCCCAACAGCAACTTCGATCTGTGGTACAGTGTTGGGGGATATCAGCAACCCGGTCAAAATGCAGAAACAACCGTTTGGGGAACGGCCAACAGGGCCATGGCCATTGCAGGAGATGCCAATACCAATCCGGAAGATCTGGGAGGGGGAGATCTTGCTGCACGAATGACCAGTGTAGCCGCACCCCTTCTGGTGCGTATGGCAGCCGCTACACTCTTTACCGGCAAATTTACCGATGGCTTTCCCAGTCCCACAGATCCCCGGTCGAACATAGATTTCGGAACACCTTTCAACGGTCGTCCTGCATCATTTAAGGTAGATTATAAATACCTGCCCGGAGCGTCCTATGAGGATTCCAATGGGAATCCCCTACCCGGTGGTGACCAATGTGATATTTATGTGCTGTTGGAGTACCGGGAAGGCACTAAAGTGGAAAGAATTGGAACGGGCTGGTTCAGAAGTGGTGAGCAAAAAGATGAATTTACCCCATTGGAGGTATCCATTAAATACGGTGTGCTCACCAGCTCAGATCCTGAGTTCGACTATGCGAATATCCGGGAGGGGGAGATCTGGGGTGATCCACAGGCAACGCCTACACATATCACAGTTGTTTTTTCTTCGAGTGCCCTTGGCGACTTTTTTACCGGGGCCATTGGAAGTGAATTGTGGGTGAATAATTTTGAACTAAACTATTAGAATCCGGATAAAAAATTATGACGCCTCAACTACCTGTTGCTTTTAAGTTGGGGCGTCCTAAGGGCATCCTTACTTTATAAAAGACCCAAATTTTGCTGATGTTACCGGCCAAGCAGACATCCGGATCCCACGCCCCCGGTGCTACACGATTGTATTGTTAGTATGAAGCACTGTACTCCCGCAAAAGGATGTAATGAATTATACAAAGTTTAGTTTTTCTCCCGGAATCTAAATTTCTAACTCCATCCGTTGAACTGGTCGTTTTTAATGATGAGCATATTTTCCAATCTTTTGCGCCGCCAGAATAGTGATATAGTGAGGCGATCATAAATAATAGATGGACAATTAATGCTGAGGCACCGGCAGGAGAATGTAGATGATTCAAATGAAATTTACCGCGACATTTTAAAAAGCAGTTTAGTGCAGCTAACGCACAAACCTCCTTACAAACCCAAAAAAGTCAATTCAAAACAGGATAAGTACCCGAGTCTTATTACCTTTGCCTGCAAATAACTACACCATGTATTTCTCTGTGAATTTTAAAACCCGCTGGTCCGACTTCGACCCCAACAACCATATGCGCCACTCGGCTTACAACGATTATGCGGCCGAGGCCAGGGTGCGTTTTTTTGCAGAACACGGACTTTCATTGGGGGATTTTAACAAGGCAAACGTTGGCCCCATTCTGTTTAACGAAAATACTTCTTTCTTTAGGGAAGTTAGTATGGGGGAAGATATCAAAGTAGATCTCACCTTAAAAGGTTTGTCAGACAACGGAAAAAAATTCAAATTTCTTCACAGAATTTATAGGCCCGATGGCGAAATTGCTGCTGAAATAGAGATTTACGGCGCCTGGTTAGATCTGGTAAAAAGGAAAGTGACCATTCCGCCCCAGAATATTTTGGAATTAGTTAAAACCCTACCCAAAACAGAAAATTTTGAGGTGATCGGGTAAACCGGTTAGAAATAAAGCAAGAATTGCACTATACTATTTCCTCTGTCTTAAACCCTTAATGGAGATTGTCCAAGCTGTAAAAAGCTCCTTTGTTCTCTTTTCTGGCCATCGATTGTTTTACGATGAGGTATGCCACCGCGATGAGGTTTCTGAGTTCGCAGAGTTGCGGGGACAATTTGGATTTGGTATACACTTTTTCGGTATCCAGATACAAATAAAACAAATGGTCTTTGGCTTTTTCCAAACGTTCGTCAGACCGAACAATGGCTACCAGATCGGTCATGATGTTCTGAACCGTTTTGCGATTGTGAGAGATCAAAACCTTTTCTTTGGGCACCAAGGTTCCTTCTTCATTCCATTCCGGAATTTTTAGCGCCTCCCAATCATGATTAAAAGTATTGTGAACAATATCATCCGCAATATTATTGCCGTAAACCAAAGCTTCCAACAAAGAATTTGACGCCAGTCGGTTGGCTCCGTGCAGTCCCGAACGGGAACACTCGCCACAAGCGTATAAATCTTTGAGTGAGGTTTTTCCGCTGGGGTCTATGACCACTCCGCCCATGATATAATGCTGCGCCGGAACAACCGGAATGTATTGCTCGAAAACATCAATCCCGATATTCTTGCATTTTTCATAAATATTCGGAAAATGGTCCAGGAATTTTTCCCGATCCAAATGGGTACAATCCAAATACACGAACTGGTCTCCTGTAGCGATCAATTCTGCATTGATCGCTCGGGAAACGATGTCTCTGGGCGCCAATTCCGCTC
>CAZWAN010000009.1:0-52950 GCA_964631875.1 uncultured Flavobacteriaceae bacterium | reverse complement strand
TGCGCCAGAAAAGTATCGATCTGATTGTTTTTTTGGTTGAGCACATAGGCCCCAAAACAGGATTTATTTTCTTCTGTACTGCCTTTGATATGATGTTCAGTGATCAGGTCGATGGCAAAGTGATAGGGCAATAAGTGGATGTTCTTAAGCGCATTTACCTGATCGAGCAAAGTTCTTTCGATCTCAAAACCCGTGATGTCTTTGTGGTGTAAAATTCGGTTGGCCGAATGTCCGCCTTCTTTTCCAAGATCAATTTCTCCGGCATCGTTTTGATCGAACTCCGCGCCCCATAAGATCAGCTGCTCCATGGCTTTGGGAGCTTCCTCGATCACCATTTTGACCACTTCGGGGTCGTTCTCAAAATCTCCGGCAACCAGGGTGTCCCGGATATGATCATCGAAAGAATCGAGCTTATCCCATACGGCAGCCACCCCTCCCTGGGCGTATTTGGTGTTGGATTCACTTTCTTCGGCCTTGGTAACTACGTAGATTTTTTTATCGGGCATGGCCTTGGCCGTTTTTATGGCAACAGTAAGTCCGGCCACCCCGGACCCTAAAATCAGGATATCGGCTTTAAAAACACTCATCTATCTGGCAGATATTTCTAACATTCTTTGAATAGGAATTAAGGCTTTCTTTTGAATTGCTTCCGGTACGTCAACTTCCGGCAACTCGTGCTCCATGCACAAATACAATTTTTTCATGGTATTCATTTTCATATAAGGACATTCGCTGCAAGCACAGGTATTGTCTTCGTGAGCAGGTGCGGGAATCAACTTTTTATCCGGTACTTCCTTTTGCATTTCGTGCAAGATACCGGCTTCTGTAGCGACGATGAATTCTTTCGCCGGACTGTTTTTGGCGTAGTTGATCAATCCCGAAGTAGAACCAATGTATTCAGCTGTTTTTAAAATATGATCTTCAGATTCCGGATGAGCGATGATCTTGGCGGTTGGATGTGCCTTGAAAGTGTTTAATAACTTATCAATAGAAAAAGCCTCATGAACAATACAGGCTCCATCCCATAATAACATTTCTCTTCCTGTTTCCTTTTGGATCCATGCCCCTAAATTCTTATCGGGAGCAAAAATAATGGGCTGGTCCAACGGAACTGAATCCACAATTTTTTTGGCATTGGAAGAAGTACAACAAATATCACTGATGGCCTTTACTTCTGCTGAAGTATTGACATAGGTGATCACAATATGGTCCGGATGTTTCGCCTTTAAAGCCGCCAAAGCATCCGCAGGACAAGATTCGGCCAAAGAGCAACCCGCATTAAAATCAGGCAGGATCACCTTCTTGTTGGGGTTGAGAATCTTTGCGGTTTCTGCCATAAAATGAACCCCGGCAAAAACGATCAGATCCGCTTCTACTTCAGCCGCCTTGTAGGACAACTGCAAACTGTCGCCCACGAAATCAGCGATATCCTGTATGGCAGGCTCCTGATAATAATGTGCCAAAATAACGGCATTCTTCTCTTTCTTCAGACGTTTGATTTCCTTTACATAATCTATGTCTTTCGGTGTTTCTATATCTAAAAATCCCTTGGTATATACAGCTGATTTTGCTTCTTTTAAATCTGTGGTCATGCTTTATGGTTTGTCTTACAAATTTAAGATTTTTACTCAATATAATCGGGTTTCAAGAAATATGCCAAAGATAGGAAGTGGTAAAAAAGTAAACCGGTAAAGTCACAGTCCTAAATTCATTTTAAATATACTTTTTAACAGATTCAAAAAAATTGTATATTTAACTGATTTGTAATTTATTAGCCGAACTATACAACTGGCTTACCTGCATTGAACTAAGAACCAACCTATGACCCTCGCATTTCTAATTGATCTTTCTTGTTGTTTTCCTGCTTTGGATCGCTATCCGAAGAATACCCTTGATATAATTCATTTTGACGAGTGAACATATACGCTGTCAACATATACCCCACGGGTTATTTTCGAAGACATCTCACCCATTTCACCCGGGTTGGGTTAGGGAGATATTTATTGATTTATGTATGCCTGTTTTATACGTATACCTCTGCGCAGGAGGTCCATTTTAAGCACCTCAGCATCAATGACGGTCTATCGCAAAATGCCGTTTTCGCCATCACCCAAGACAACGAAGGGTTTATGTGGTTTGGCACCAAAGATGGTTTAAACAAATACGACGGTTATACATTTACGGTTTATCAACACGATCCCAATGATCAGACATCTTTAGATGCCAATTACATAAAATCACTTTTTTGCGACAGCAAAGGCATATTGTGGGTGGGTACCGAAAATGGTGAATTAAATAAATTCAATAAAAAAACCAATTCTTTTTTGAGAATCGAACTTCCTCTTACCGACTCAGGGATGAACCGTTTCGAAATCAAAGTGATCAATGAAGATCTCCTTGGAAATATATGGGTTGGTACCAGGGATAATGGTTTGTTTAAAATAATTCCTACAGAAAAAGAGGAGGAATATACCATTGAACAAATCCATCATACCCGAGATCAAAAATATCCTTTGAGCAATAATACCATTCGTGATCTGCATACAGATAAAAATGGGTTTTTATGGATTGCTACCAACAAGGGCCTTAACCGCTTGAATACGGAAACAAATGAAATCAAATCTTTTTATCTGAATACAAAACTTCCCGAAGCACCCGAAAGCAATTCAGACCTCGCCATTACCGATATATATGGCAACAACGAAGGTTATTTATGGCTGGGAACTTTAACAGGTTTGGTCAAATTTGATACTTCTAATTTCGAATTTAAAGTGTTTCCGCATCACTTGAGCATTTTTAGGTATGGCTGGGGAGAAATTACAGATATCGTCCAAAGTCAAGATAACAATTTATGGTTAGCAACCTCCGCCGAATTAATGCGTTTCAACCCGATCACCGAGAAATATACCTCCTATAAAAACGATCCTTTTCAAGATGAATCGCTCAGTTTTAATAGTATTTCGAGTTTGTATGTAGACCGGTCTAATATCATATGGGTTGGCACTACCGGAATGGGAATCGATTATTATGATTCAAAAGCCCACCAGTTTTTATTGCTTAAAAATAAAAATCGGGTGAACTCAAGGGTTTCTTCCTTTTCGATCACATCAATTTTGGAAGAGAACGATCGGTATGTCTGGCTAAGTGGAGAAGTATTGTACAGATGGGATCGACAAACAAACCAACTTAAGAGTTTTGAAGATGATTCCGATCAACCTTTTAAGTTCGGTAATACGGCCGCCTGGTCTATGATCAAAAGTAAAGACGGAAACCTCTGGTTTTCAAGTACTTCAGGAATATTTGAGTATGATCCTAAAACGGGAAGATCGATCAATTTTAGATATAGACCGGAGGTCCCAAACGGGGTTCCTCAAAAAGATGTTTACCTTATTTATGAAGACTTTGACGAGAATTTATGGATAGTGACGGAAAATTTTTTGAGCAAGATGATCGATCGAAAAAATGGGGTTTTTACACATTATCGTTATGTTGACGGACCTGAATTCAACCTATACGTACGACCGGTCTTGCTAGATGAAGGAAATGGTAAAATGTGGTTGGGAACTAAAAATGGCCTATACTTATTCGATAAAAAAAGTGAGGTATTCGAGGGGTTTATGAATCAACCCGAAAATCAAAAGAGCCTAATTAATAACCACATCAAAAGCATTTGTCAGGATCCGAAGAATCCCGACAAGTTTCTCTGGATAGGTACTTCCGGCGGATTAGAATTATTTGACAAAGAACAAAAAACCTTTACCCATTTTACAGAAAAAGATGGTTTGCCCAATAATGTAATTTACGGCATCTTACCGGATAATTCCTATAACCTTTGGCTCAGCACCAACAAAGGACTGTCTAAATTCGATCTCGAAGAAAAAAGGTTTAGAAATTTTGACGTAGAAGATGGATTGCAGAGCAACGAATTTAACACTGGGGCATATTTTAGGAGTGAAAAAGGTGAACTTTTTTTTGGAGGTATCAATGGCCTCAATTACTTCAATCCGGAAGAAATCAAAAACAACACCTACATTCCGCCCATCGCTTTTACCGGATTAAAAGTATATACCGAAGATCCCGATAACAAACAGAATTCTTTTACTGACATTTCACTATATGATAAAAATTCACTCACCTTTACAGACAAGGATGACATCATCACCTTCGAGTTTTCTGCATTGGATTTTTCTTCCTCTTCTAAAAATCAGTTTGCTTATAAACTAGAAAATCTGCATGAAGACTGGATCTATATCAATAATCAACATACCGCCACCTTTACCAATTTACCTCCCGGAAACTACAAATTTCATGTAAAAGGAAGTAACAACGACGGTGTTTGGAATGAAGCAGGAATCTCCATTCCGATGAAAATTTTACCTCATTGGTCAAGGACCTGGTGGGCCTATTCTTTCTATGCATTGATATTATCTGCACTATTGTATTTCATTAGGTCCAGAGAGATGAAAAGACTTGCCATTAAAAATCAACTGGAATTAGAACGTATAGAATCTGATAGCTTGCGTGATTTAGACCATTTAAAATCGCAGTTTTTTACAAATATCTCTCATGAATTCAGAACGCCCCTAACCTTAATTGCCGGGCAAACTGAAAATCTCCTGGAGGAATTGCAGTCATCCGAAAATGTGCATAAAGTTCAAAGAATCTCCCAAAACGCGAAAAGAATTATGCAGCTGATCAACCAAATTATGGATTTGGCCAAATTAGAGGCGGGCAAGATGAACTTGTACAAAGAGCAAGAGAACATTGTGCTCTATTTAAAAAATCTATTCTTTTCTTTTGAATCGATTGCAGAACAAAAGGATATTGATCTGATTTTCAGATCAGATGAAAACGATATCCAAGTTGTTTTTGATCTGGAAAAAATGGACAAGATCATCACTAACCTGGTCTCTAATGCGATCAAATTTACCAGAGAAAATGGCACAATTGAACTGACCATTGAACGCAAGGATAAGGACCACTTAACTATTTTATTGATAGACTCAGGAATTGGAATAGCAGAAAAAGACCTGCCCCATATTTTTGATCGATTTTATCAGGCAGATAATTCGGAAACCAAAAAATATGAAGGTACTGGTATCGGTTTGGCCTTGGTAAAAGAGTTGGTTGAACTGCATGGAGGAACTATAGATGTTCACAGCGACCGTCAGGAAAAAGGGACCATATTTAAAATAATCTTCCCGATTGGAGAAACAGACTCCAAAAATGTATCGGTTAAATTTCAAGATATTAAAATGCAGGAACATGTAAATTCATGGGAAAGCATGGTTCGCACAGAGACTATTTTAACCGATAGGATACAAAAGATCATACTCTTGATCGAAGACAACGAAGATATTCGAAGATTTATCGCTGAACAATTAAGGGATATTTATGAAGTAATTGAAGCCGGTGATGGCAAGCAGGGAATTGAAGAAGCACAAAAATCGATCCCCGATCTTATCATTACAGATGTGATGATGCCAAAGATGGATGGTTATAGCCTGGTAAAATATCTAAAAAATAATGAGAAAACCAGCCATATCCCTATTGTTATGCTTACCGGTAAAGCTGCGCAGGAGGATAAAATGACCGGATTAGAAACAGGCGTAGATGCCTACATAACCAAACCATTTAGCATCAAAGAACTAAAAATTTGGATCGCTAATCTCCTCAGGCAACACGAACAAATGAGGGAGCGATATAGGAATGAACTCGTGATCGATCCTACTAAAATTTCGGAAAGAACTTTGGATCAGGATTTTTTGATGAATTTGCAAAAACATGTGCTCAATAATTTGGAGGATCCCAACTTTGGCGTTGAGCAATTGGCTGATAAAATGAACCTGAGCACCTCTCAGTTGCACAGAAAATTAAATGCCCTGATCGATCAGGCCCCCGGGCAATTCATTCGCAATATGCGTCTTCAAAAAGCGGTAGAACTCATCAAACAAAATAAAGACAGCCTTTTAGATATCTGCTACAAAACGGGGTTCAACGACCAGGCTTATTTCTCAAGGGCATTTAAAAACCAATTTGGTTGTACCCCAACTGCCTATAAAAGAGATTTCAGTTAGCCTCTTTTTTCTTCTATGAAAAATACAGGATAAATAAGTTGAGAATACAAGAAAAGTCCAATTAAATGCGAGAATTGTCCTAATGTAAAACACCCTCTTTCTGTAAATTTGGTTACATAATCAACCTAAAAACCAAACTTATATAAAAATAATCTTCAATCATTCCATCCTTTATCCAAATAGCAACGGAGTTGCCGAAAACCGAACAGAGTAGGCCCTAATCTTAAATATACTAATCATGAAAAAAGTAATCTCAGTCAGACAAGCCATGCTATGTCTGGTTCTTTGCGCACTAGTGGCAGGATGTGGTGCCCCTGCAAAAGAAACACCGGTAGAAACGGTGGTTGAAGTAGTTCCCGAAATTGTAAAACCGGATCTTGGTAAAATAAAAGCCGAAATTCAGGCCATAGAAACGGCGTGGGCTGAAGCTGATAATGCACGAGATGCAAATACTTTATTAGGATTTTATGGGGATGATGCCATGAGCATGACGAACAATGGTCCTACCGCTGTCGGCAAGGAGGCATTGACAAAAGAAATTGAAAATAATTTGGCCAATAAAGCTGCAGGGAATACGGTTGTGTACACAACTTTGGAAGTGTTTGGAACCGACGATTTGGCCACAGAAATTGGCACGGCCACTACTAAAGATGCCTCCGGTAAAATAGTAAGTACCGGTAAATATATGGCCATCTGGGAAAGACGCGATGGCAAGTTTGTCTGCATCCGCGATATCTATAATGATGACGCCAAATTAGACTGATTAAAAGAGAGGTGATGCTAAAAACCTCTCTTTTTTATTTGCCTTTTTTACAATTTCATACATACAGGAAATGACTAAAACTGAGCCATCCGCCTTTCAACCCATTAAATCCGGTTCCCGAATCAATTCTCTCGATGTGATTCGCGGAATTGCCCTATTGGGTATACTCTTAATGAACATAAACGGAATGGGGCTTCCATTCTCATATGCTGATCCAACCATTTCAGGAGGTGGAGCAACAGGATTAAACCTGAAAGTATGGATCGTCAATAACATGCTATTTGAAGGTACAATGAGGGGATTATTTACCTTGCTCTTTGGGGCAAGTGCCATCTTACTCACGAGCAGATTAGAAAAAAGTGGTGCCGGTATCACCACAGCCGATATTTACTACCGAAGAATACTTTGGTTATTGCTATTCGGAATTATCAATGTATATGTTTTGCTGTGGCACGGAGATATACTTTACCCTTATGCCATTTTTGGTTTGATGCTGTTTCCGTTTAGAAACGCAAAGGTCAAAACACTTTTCCTCATAGGTGGCTTGTTAATTCTGATTGGTGTGCTTTGGGATATCAGAGATTATCGAAATGACCTGCAAATCAAAAAAATGGGACTTGAAATTCAACCCCTTCAAGACCAGGGGCTGGAACTGACCAAAGAACAAGAAGCCGATTTAAACGCCTGGAAAAAACTGAACACAAAAAAAACGGCGGAAGAAGTTCAGGAGGAAATAAACAAAATGCACCAAGGTTATTGGTCTGTTTTCATGGAAAAGGTAAAAGAAAACCAGTTTATGCAAACCTGGCTGCCCTACCGCTTATGGCCATGGGATATCCTGAGCTTTATGCTCTTGGGGATGGCATTTTTTAAACTCGGTATTTTCCAGGGTGAACGCAAAAAAAGTTTTTATTTCTCGCTTATGCTCATAGGCTATGTCCTTGGTCTTTCGATCAACTATTTCGAGACAAAGCTTATCCTGAGGAATAACTTTCACAATTTAGCCATGGCAGAGGCAAATCAAACCTATCAAATTGGGCGCTTGTTCACAACACTCGGCCATGTTGGTTTGTTCATGCTTTTTATCCGGTCGGGGATTTTGGGTTTTCTTCAAAAATCTTTGGCTGCCGTGGGTAAACTGGCATTGACCAATTATTTGATGCACAGCATCATCACTTCCATTATTTTTTACGGAGACGGTTTTGCTCTTTTTGGCGAACTGCAACGCTACGAGCTGTATTATATCGTTTTTGGCATATGGATCTTCCAATTGATCTATAGTCCTATATGGTTAAAATATTTTTATTTTGGCCCCGCAGAATGGATATGGAGGTCACTAACCTATCAAAAAATGCAACCTTTTGTTATTGACAAAAAGTAATACAGGTGTAAAGAACAGGGTAAATCATGGGGAGATAGACCCCGCAATTACTGCTGTCATTGTGCTTATCACTATGACAACAGTGCACAAGAACACCTATAATCAGTGTAGACATTGTAGAAAAACAGCAACAGATCACTAAAGTTTAAAAGTATATTTCATCCATATAAAATGACAAAAATAAAAAGTCACCGAATTGAATCGTTGGATATTTTAAGAGGACTTGTGATGGTCATCATGGCATTGGATCATGTAAGAGCCTACTTTTATCTGGGTTCCTTTTTTAATGATCCGACCAACTTAGAAACAACAACCCCTTTTTTGTTTTTTACCCGCTTTATCACACACTTTTGTGCTCCCATTTTTGTGTTTTTGGCAGGAACATCGGCTTATTTATATGGCAATAAAAAAACCAAACCCGAATTGTCAAAATTTTTATTTTCCCGCGGTATTTGGCTTATTGTTCTAGAAATAGTGCTCAATAACCTTATCTGGACCTTTGATTTTGGCTATAGTATACATATTCTTCAAGTGATCTGGGCCATTGGATTGAGTATGGTCTTTCTATCAGTGCTTATCTATTTGCCTTTTAGAACATTGATAGTGATCGCTTTTTTGCTGGTGGCAGGGCATAACCTTTTGGATGGAATAATCATGGAAGGCAACAGTTTGAAAGCTGTCTTATGGTACATTCTACACCAGGAAAACATGGTTGCACTGGGTCCTGATGAAATGATCATTTTTCACTATCCCATCATTCCTTGGGTAGGCCTGATGGTCTTTGGTTATTGTTTTGGAAAACTCTATCAAAATGATTTTGACCGAACATGGAGAAAAAAATGGCTACTTGGTTTGGGTTTTGGGTCGATGGCCCTGTTTTTCATCCTGCGAGGAATGAATGTATATGGAGACTTGGTTCCTTGGTCGGTACAAAAAAATAATGTTTATACCCTCCTTTCTTTTTTTAATGTCACCAAATACCCGCCATCATTAGACTATTTACTCATCACAACAGGTCCCTCATTTATATTGCTTTATCTGTTAGAAGATGTAAAATCAAAAACAACCGATTTCTTGTTGGTTTTTGGCAGAGTGCCACTGCTATTTTACTTTTTGCATGTCTTGGTCATTCATGCATTGGCCCTTTTGATTTTGGCCTTTTTGGGAGGAAATTGGCAAGACCTGATCCTGACAACAGAGGTATTCATGAATCAAAAACTCATAGATTACGGTTATCCTCTTTGGATAGTTTACCTAATTTGGATCGGGGTTATTTTATGGCTATATCCTGTTTGTAAAAAATATATGGTCTATAAGGCATCAAACAAACAAAAATGGTGGCTGAGTTATTTGTGATTTCGAGCGATTCGGGTTACCGTGATGTAAAGTTCACATCAGTCGATATGTTTTGCCGGAACATTGGCGTTCATAGATATAGGTATGAAGGAGGTACTCGTAAAGTCATTGAAAAAATATGACCCATGGTTCTTTATGGCCTATCTAAATTGCCGGTCAGTTGTCAGGTATTCACAGTGAGCAAAGGATCTTCAATTATAATTACCCATAGTGCTTTTTTACCATTGATAAATATAGCTAAACTATCCCATCAGTTAAATTTGTTTTATCCATTGCAAATTATAGCTCAAGAATATTCATGAGCCAAATCCCTTTTGATCACATCGAGCTGTCAGATCGTCAAATTTACGCTTACCATAGCCAATCTGCCTATAGACGGCGAGCCCACAAATTCAATCTGTTTGGTATTGAAGATGTTTGTCATGTTCAAATTAAAGAAAACATTTTTGCTGTAGCGGTATTCAGCATTAAAATCAAAGGTGCCGAAGCCGCCCAATGGGCCATGGTTGAAATTTTTTGGAGGAACTCTCGTTCCCTCACCCTCTTCGGTTCCTAACTGATTTCCGCTGTAAAAATCATATTTCTGAACCACTCTCAAACCTATGGAGAGCGCTAGGCGTTCGTTAAACAGGTCTTGCACCGTCAACGAAGAAACTACCCTGTGATTTGGTGCATTAAGGCTTTTTTCTTCAGGACCAATTACCCCATCTTTATTCGCATCATTTTCTTCAAACGAGGCATCGATCCATGAATATTTAAGGGCTAATTCAACAGTAGGCATGAGCGAATAGAATAATCCAAGATCAAGGCCATATATCTTTGCCTTGCCATAATTAAAAAAAGTAAAAAAGGTTGCTCCCTGCAATGTGTCATTTTTTACCGTACCTGCAAATATGGGATTATGGGTCACATCAATACCATTCACAGAAAGCGCTCGGCCAAACACCGGCAATGAGGGTGTGATGAAATTCTTGCTGGTGCCATAATATGCATTTGCATCGACCCAAAGTTTTTTGATAGGCTGCCCTTTATATCCCAGCTCCCAAGTTTGTACTTCTTCCGCCTTTAAGGCCTGAGTTATGGTGACAGATTCGGGGTTATTGATATTTGAATTATTTGGTATAAAAGAAATACCTTTTCCTCCATTGCCAAAAAAGAAATCACGAATACTCGCGTATTGGTTTTGAATGGAGGGCAGTGCATACGCCTTAGCCCAACCCAATCGAATATTACCGTGATCAAGGTCTTTGACCATCGTTAACTTAGGGGCAAACAGATTTTTGAAGTTGTCGTTGTTGTCAAATCGCACCGCTCCTATGAAACGCATGTTCATCACCAACTTTTTTTCGAGTTGTAAAACAGCCCCTATTTGGGATACCGAAATTTCATTGGTTTTTCCCACCAGGGTAGTCCCACCATCAATATTTGGGCGTATATTTTCAAAGTCTACACCTGCTACCAGAAATAGTCCCGCTTCAGAAAAATGGGTATTGTATTGAAAATCTGCATTGAACCGTCTGCTTTTCTCTTTGAACCGGGCGCTGTTTAAAGCGAATTTTTCAGCTTCATCGGGTGGTAAAAATGATGGACCCGGTTGGGTTCTTAACCAAAATGATTGGGTATAGGCCGGGATAGTATAACTTTCACCAAGACTTCCCCAGGTATTATAAACATTGGCATAAAAATGGGGGCTCTTAAATCTGGCTTGAAGAAAAGTATAAGTCAGGCCTTTCATTTGATTCCGACCACTCGTGGTAACCTGTAAAAAATCGTTACTGCTGGTTCCGCTTGAAACAATAATTTCAGTTTTTGGATTGATATTGTAATACAAATGGGCTTCACCCCGAAGGTGACGAAAATCAAAATCCACATTGTGCTCAGGGATACTTTTAGGAGGTACGCCAACATAAACACTATCGAGAAAATTAAATTCTCTTCCGCTTGCATATTCACCCGTAACTTTCCAGGCCCAATGGTCGCTGATTTTTTGGGCATGCCTAAACCGACCGCTGAACTGGTATTGATTGCCCGCACTCAACGATACAGTGGTACCTGTATATAGCCTTGCATCTTTGGTCATTGTATTGAATACTCCGTTATGGGCGTTTGGCCCAAATAAGGCAGTTTGAGGCCCAAGAACTACCTCCAGTTGCTGAATATCATCCTTTATGGTCGATCCATTATTGAAAACCGGCAAACCGCCGCTGATTGCCGCTGTACTGATGCGGCCGTCAACAATCTGTAATATTTTATTGTTGAAAGCACTATTCAAACCCCTTGCATTAAAAGTGGTACCATCCACACCATAGCGGGTAAATTCCACACCTTGCAGTTTAGAAATCAATTCATAAGGGTTGGATCCGGCAAACCGGTTAAAATCCCGCGACGTCAATACCTGTATTGAGGCGGGTGCACTCGTTATTTTTTCAGGCCGTATAAGGCTGGTAATTACTACTTCGGAAAGCGTATCGGTTGGTATATTTTTTTCTTGAACCTCATTCTGTGCAAAAGAAAACTGTACCAATATAAAACTAGAGAGAAAATTGAAAGTTGACATTTTCATAGTGATCGGTATTAGCTATACTCTATCAGAGGGTTGTTCGTGCAATTCTCGTAAATCCTTTATGTCAACTAAAACATTAAACCCAAATCGCTATGAAGGATGTATTAAATATATACAATTTTCTGATAGTAAGTACTACAACTATTTTGAATAAACTTAAAATCTAATAGTATTCATATACAACCTTGTAGTTTCCCCATGACTTCTCGATGACTCTTCCATTATGATCATGTCGATAACTAAAAGTTTCATATACATCATAACCTGAAGATGTAAGATGTTTAAATTCTCTTGCTCCCGGAAATTGTTGCAATTCCCTTTGACCCGGGACGATTTCTAATTCCAAAAACAAATTTTCAGACTCGATATAATTGCTAAAATTTGTTGCGGTATAAAGTTCAAAGCCATTGCCTCCATCCGAACCGACATAGGTTTCTATGGAACTTAAATTTCCATTATCCAAGTAAGTGTAAATTGTCTTTTGACTGCTCATAGGAGTAGTTCCGTAAAACATGTCTAATCTTTGGATTACCTGCCCTTGATCGTTGTAGTCGTAAAATATATCGTATTCACCATACCAGGCAGCATTGTAACCTTCGACCTTTATGATCCTTTCCTTGTCATAATAAAAATCGAAAACATCCCAACCTACCAATTTCACCAATTTTCCGAAACCGTCATAATGGTAGTTGTAGGTAAATTTTTCTGAGGTAGTACTTGAGTGTCCGTAGTCTAACCTTAGTATTTTTCCATCAGGTCTAAAGTAATACCGGGCCCAATAACTCAGTTTGCCATTTTCAAATTTTTTAATGGTCTTGGGATACCCCTCCAGGGCAACTGCACCTATTTCAGACAAGGATACCATCGGAATTTGTATGTCTACCTGAGAATTTCCGTTATCAATTGCAAGTTGAAGGCTTTCATTTTCAATTTGTGTTACATTTTCAAATATTTCGAGATCATCATTTTCCGAACAAGAAAAGTTCAGCATGGCTAAACCAATCAAAATGAACAAGCGCCAATTTATCAGGGGGCGGAATTTGAAATGGCCGGTGATTTTAAATAGCAATTCCTTCATGACCTATTGATTTTTATTTGTTTACAATCGAAAATTATAATTAAATTTAGGCTAATCCTTTATGAAAAAATGTAAATAGCGACAAAAGGACAACCTGCGTCGACAAATGGGTCACTTACGTCGATAAAGACTTTAAAAAGTAAGTGAAAAGGCTTTTATCTCGAATTAAATGATGTCTGTCTTAAAAAATCATCTTTGTACAGAATAAGAAATTGATGTGATGTTTATATAGATACATTTACAATAAAACAAAGAAATGTATGACAGTAAGGGAGTTTATTCTTTCGGATAAGAAATGGTATCGTATAGCGCGACACGTGGCTTTTTGGAATTTTTGGGGAGGTTATTTTACCATTACAAGGTATTTTAACCCTATGTTTTATCAGGCAACCGGAAAATTTCCCGACTTCTGGAAAACCGTAGTTGAAACATTTTTTTTTCTTTTCCCGCAGACATTTATTGTTTATCCCGCACTATATTTTATCCTGCCCAAATTTGTGTTCAAGCAAAAATATGGACTGGCGCTATTTTGGTTCAGTATTTTTTATTTTATAGGTATTACTGTAAATGCCCTTATTTTAATATTTGTTCCCTGGTCAAAAATGCCTTTTATTCCCAATGCACAACTCTTTTTAACCACCAGCACATTTCCCCAAAAACTCTTTATGGCCTATCTTGGCAGTATACTTGGTTTGATTACGGCACTCGCTTTGGCCTCCAGTTTTAAGATGTTTAAGCATTTCTATTTGAAATCCTTGCGCAACAATCAGTTGCAAAAAGAAAATTCTGAGGCTCAGTTACGTCTCCTATTGGCACAAGTACAACCTCATTTTATGTTTAATACCTTAAATAATATCTACTCGCAGGCCCAGGAAGAATCTCCCAAAAGTGCCAAGATGATTTTGGAACTTTCGCATATTCTTCGATACATTTTGGATGAAGGTAGGGAAATGCGTGTTCCCCTGGAAAATGAATTGCAAATGATCGTAGACTACCTGAATCTGGAAAAAATACGATACGACAACAAACTAGATCTGCACTATTCGTTTCCAAACAATACGAGCGATGTTTATATAGCGCCTCTACTGCTTCTTCCATTGGTCGAGAACTGTTTCAAGCATGGTGCCAGCAAAATGATTGACCATCCTTGGATTAATATTAAATCGGAACTCCATGACAATATTTTTTCGATCAAATTAATTAATGGAAAGAAATATAAAATCTCAACCCAAAATCGTCGAAAAGGTACAGGCACTGAAAATGTAAAACACAGATTAGACCTTATTTACCCCAAAAGGCACACCTTAGAAATTAAAGAAGAACCTGATGTTTTTATTGTTAATCTCACAATTGAATTAGACCATAAAGATGATGTCGAAACCAAATTAGAGGCAGAATCCTTGATTGAATATGAAAACCTTTGAAAACATAAAACCCCGATGTCTGATCATAGATGATGAACCTTTGGCCAGAGATGTACTAAGACGTTATTTTAAAAAATTACCGGTTTTAGATCTGGTAGGCGAATTTAGTAATGCCATAGATGCTTTTATGTTTCTTCAATTCAACGAAGTTGACATTCTTTTTTTAGATATTAGGATGCCGGAGCTATTGGGAACAGAATTGATACAATCCATTAAAAATCCGCCAAAAGTAATTTTTACAACTGCTTATAAGGAATATGCCTTCGACGGGTATGAATTGGATGCTGTCGATTATCTGCTAAAACCCATACGTTTCGATCGTTTTCTTAAAGCGGTAAACAAAGCCTTGCCCGGATATGAAAATATCCTGCTCAGCAATAATATTCCGGATGAACCCCAGCGCCAGGCAGGAATCGATTCCATCTACCTTCGAATAGATAGAAAACAGGTGAGAATTGTTCTTAACGAGATTCTTTATATAGAGAGTGATAAAGATTATGTCAAAATTTTCACCAAAGAAAAAATGCACTTATGCAGGCAAACAATTTCTTCTATTGAGGCTCTGATCAATAAAAATGAATTTGTCCGTATACATCGATCGTTCATAGTTCCTATTAACAAGATCAATTCCTATACCCATGAATTGGTTGAGGTCAATAAAAAAGAATTACCCATAGGAAAGTTCTACTTAAACCATTTTTTAAAAGTGGTAGATTCTAAACTACCCTAAGAACAAAAAATGAGGAGTACTTTTTTCGGTACAAGACAACATATGTGTCAAAATTTAATAGAAATTTTTTGAGTAGTTTCATGCTTGCATTTGACCTAATCATATAGAAATAGATGCATCGATTCGAAAAAAACAATGGAAGACTAATTTTTCTTTTTCGATTTTTCTTATCTTTTGACAAACTTCCAATGAATGAAGCGTTTATCCAAAAAATTCATTGTCTGTCTGTTATATGAACCATACCAAACCCAAAAATGAAACTAAGTCATAAGGAGCAAGAAGCGTTACTTCATATCTATGAAACCTGGTGGCACAGCTATTTGAACGGCGACATAAAAACCTATGACCATTATTTGGATGACGAGTTTCACTTTATAGGATCGACAAATAATGAAGAGTTTCTCAGCAGAAAGGATAGCACAGCATTTTTTACAGCTACTGCAGACCAATTATCGGGCAAAGTAGAGCGGCGAAATTCCGTGCTCGACATCGAGGTGTTGGCGCAAGATCTCGTCATGATCACCGATTTGGCCGATGGCTATTTCCTGAGTGAAGGTAATTGGGCTTTTTATTCACGATTCAGGTTTACCTCCCTTTTGAAAAAAAAGGAAACAGGCTGGCGTTTTATCTACCAGCATTTTTCGGCACCCGACGCAAAAGCCGATGAGGGAGAAACTTTAGGAACACAGAAGATCACGAAAGAAAATCAGGAACTAAAGGAGGCTATTAGCCGGCGAACTGTTGAGTTGGAGCAAAAAAACAGGGAGTTACAAATCGAAACTTCACTCGAGAGAATTCGAGCCCAGGTAACGGCCATGAAAGATTCAGCAGATTTGCTGGATATCGTGGTGACCATGCGCACAGAATTCGTTTCATTAGGCCATGAAGCACATTATTTCTGGCATATGCGTTGGCTTCCGGGTTGCTATGAGAAAGCGATGACCTCAGGAGACGGAACCCGAATTGGTATGGTGATGACCTTACCGAGACATATTCATGGAGAGATAAAACAGGTGGCAGACTGGGAAAAAGGAAAAGAAAGCACGCACATACTGGCGATGGATGTAAATGAGGCGGTAGACTATGTAGACAAAATGATTAGCCTCGGAAATTTCGAGCGGGTAGATCCCCAAGCACCTACGCTGGATGATATACGTCATATCGGCGGACTTACCTTTGTGATGGCGAGAACCACCCATGGAGAAATTGGTTTTAGTCTTCCGGGTAAGCAAACAAGTGTGCCAAAAAATGATCTAAATACTTTGGTTCGCTTTGCAAGTGTATTTGATTTAGCCTATAAACGTTTTGAAGACCTGAAAGCGGCAGAAAAGCAGTATAGAGAAGCTCAGATTGAAGCATCATTGGAACGTGTTCGTTCAAGGTCGATGGGAATGCATAACAGTGAAGAACTCAAAGGAGTAGTAAAGGTAATTTTCGACCAATTAGCCAGATTAAACATCAATGCCGAGCATGCAGGAATTGTAGTTGATTACGAACCAAAAAAGGACTGGCATTTTTGGATTGCTGAAACACAAGATGTTCCATCGAAAATTTCTGTCCCTTATCTCGATCTCGTCTGGGATAAACAATTCACCGAAGCAAAAAAGCAAGGCGAGAATTTCTTTACTACACAACTCGATTTTGAGCAGAAGAACAGCTTTTATAAAACGCTTTTACCCCATATTGAAGGATTGGACAAAAAGGCAAAAGATTTTTATTTCGACTGTCCCGGACTGGCCATTTCAACAGCTATACAAAAGGATATTGGTCTGTATATTGAAAATTTTACAGGAAGTCCTTATACACCCGAAGAAAATGAAATTTTAAAGCGTTTTGCCTCAGTCTTCCAGCAAACCTACACCCGCTTTCTGGACCTTCAAAAAGCAGAAGCACAGGCCAGAGAATCCCAAATTGAAGCCGCTTTGGAACGTGTACGCTCAAAAACCATGGCGATGCACAATAGCAAGGATGTAGAAAATACGGTCATTACTTTATTCGATGAAGTACTTAAATTGGGACTTGATCATTCCATTCGCTGCGGTATAGGGATTTTAGAAGGAACTGAAAAAATGGAAACCTGGTCTGCGAATTTGGAGTCCAATAAAAAAGTGACATTAAGAGCAGGTTTATTAGATATGACGATTCACCCCATGTTAGTGGGGCTCAAGAAAGCATGGGAAAATGGTCAAGATGGATACTCCTACACTTTTACAAAAGAGGATGTAATGATCTATTATAAAGCCTTAAATAACGAGCCCGATTATCCATTTAATGCCAATCTGGAAACAGTGCCTGAAAAAGAATTTCACAACAGCTACTTTTTTTCTTCAGGTATCATTTTTGCCTTTACGGAAAATCAGATTTCAGAAGAAGGAAATAAGGTATTAAAAAGATTTGCGAGTGTATTCGACCAAACTTACACCCGCTATCTAGACCTCAAAAAAGCTGAAGCTCAAGCAAGAGAAGCGCAAATAGAAGCAGCCTTGGAGAGGGTGAGAAGTCGATCTATGGCCATGCATTCCAGTTCGGAATTAGCTGATCTTTCTATGGAATTAGTCAAGCAGGTGCAAAACCTGGGAATGGACAATTGGTTTTGCGCCTTTAATATAGATGACGGAGATCCTAAGGGTTCTTTGGAATGGGGAAGTAATGGGAATATGGTTTTTAAGGCCTATCGAACCCCAAGAGAAGGCGTATTTTTAAAATATTACGAAGCCGGGAAGAGAGGAGAAACCTTATTCGTCAATGAAATAAATGAAGAGGAATGTTCTGTTCACTATGACTATTTATGTTCCCTTCCCGGAGTGGGCGATCAATTGCTTCAGATGAAAGCAGCCGGAATCCCCTTCCCCAGGTATCAAATTGACCATGTAGCCTATTTCAAATATGGATACCTCCTATTCATTACCTACGAACCTGTACCGGAATCTCATGAGATTTTTATCCGCTTCGCAAAAGTATTCGAGCAGACATACACCCGCTTCCTCGATCTTCAAAAAGCAGAATCTCAAGCCAGAGAAGCGCAAATAGAGGCTGCCCTCGAAAGGGTGAGAAGTAGAACAATGGCCATGCAACAAAGTGAAGAACTTGTAGATGTTGCTCTTGTAATGAGAAACGAAATGGGTGCACTTGGCGTAGAAGAATTAGAAACGAGTTCTATTTATGTACTCGATGAAAAAACAGGGAATGCAGATTGCTGGTATGCCATCAAAGTTGATCAGCACAATCAACCTAAATTGGTCACAGACCATATGACCTTGCAATTACAAGAAACATGGGTGGGAAAACAAATGCTGACATTTTATCATTCAGACAAGATCCAAACCTCCATTCCCATGAAAGGGGATCACAGAAAAGAATGGATAGATTATTGTAGCAAACACTCTCAAATTTTAGAGGGTTTTTACGGAGAGCAAATACCGGAGCGAACCTATCACCTCAATAAATTCTCCAATGGATTTCTCGGAGCTGCGTCAATCGGGGAGATCTCAGATGAAAGTTGGATGTTGCTCGAAAGAGCGACCAAGGTCTTCTCTTTGGTTCATACCCGTTTCCGCGATTTGCAACAAGCTGAAGCCCAAGCCAAAGAAGCTTTAAAAGCTGCTTCACTAGACCGTCTCAGGGCAGAAATTGCTTCTATGCGTTCTACGCTGGATCTTGACAGGATTATCCCTTTACTTTGGCGCGAATTGAATACACTCGGCATCCCGTTTATCCGTTGTGGGGTATTTATTGTTCACCAAAAAAAGAAAAGAGTACATACCTACCTATCTAACCCTCAAGGAGAATCCTTGGCAGTTTGGGAATCTGATTTCAATGCTACCCCCCTCATCAAAGCTTCCGTTGAAAACTGGAAAAAACAAAAGGTCTATCTCACTACCTGGGATAGGGAAGCATTCATCCGTTTTTCAAACTCATTGGTAGAACAAGGTCTTGTTAAAGATCGCAATAAATACATGTCCGGCAAGGAAGCTCCTGAACACCTGGTTCTGCAAATGATCCCATTTAAACAAGGCATGCTCTATGTGGGCAGTACGGAAAGGTTGAATGAAGAGCAGCTCGATTTGGTAGAACAAACAGCCAAAGCATTTTCAGTGGCCTATGCGCGTTATGAAGATTTTACCAATTTGGAACTGGCAAAAGGAAGTGCCGAAAAGGCACTAAAAGATCTGGAAGCCGCACAGGAACAGCTTATACAACAAGAAAAATTAGCCAGTTTGGGCCAGCTTACTGCGGGTATTGCCCATGAGATCAAAAACCCCTTGAACTTTGTCAATAATTTTTCTGACCTGAGCAGAGAATTGATCGACGATGTTTTTTTAGAATTGGAAAAATTGAACGATCCGGAAATAAAAGAAGAAATCATTTCCATTTTATACGATGTGAAAGGTAATCTCGCAAAAGTACATGAGCACGGAACCAGAGCAGATGGGATTGTAACTTCCATGTTGCAACACAGCCGAGCCACAGGAAGTAAAAGTGAATCAATAGACTTTAATTCCTTGGTCAAAGAATTTGTGAATTTGTCATACCATGGTATGCGTGCAGGAAAATCACCCATTAACGTAAAAATAGATCTCGATCTGCAGGCAGAGATAGGTCAGGTAAGTCTGATCAGCGAAGATTTTTCGAGGGTGATACTAAACCTGTGTAACAACGCTTTTGATGCAATGAGGGATAAATTAAATCAAAATAAAGACACTGATTTCTTCCCTCAATTAACCGTTCAAACAAAAAAACACAAAAAACAAGTCATACTCTCGATTAAAGACAACGGCTCAGGTATACCCGATGAGATAAAAGACAAAATTCTCCAACCTTTTTTTACGACCAAAAAAGGAACAGAAGGGACGGGTCTTGGACTTTCCATTACACACGATATCATTAAAGCACATGGCGGAGAATTAAAATTAGTATCTTCAGTAGGTAAAGGTGACCCTTGTGTAGAGGCAGGAACAACTTTTAGCATTCATTTGCCCATTTAAGATGACCAAAAATGGAAAAGAAAAAAAGACAGTTATTAGAACATACCTTCCAGACTTTCATGGAAGTGGGCATGGGTAATTTAAATTACGACATCCTGACCGATATTACCTCGAAGGATTTTGTTGGATTTGGCACTGCTATTGACGAAAAATTATTCGGGTTAGCAGCTGTGCAAAAATTAATACAAAGGCAAATAGAACAGGGGAAAGGCCTTGAAATAAGCTTTGAAACCGATACCCTGGATATTCATTTTTCACAAGATGAAAATACGGCAATCTATACCAATGATGTAGTTATTCAGATAGTAACCGGTTCCGACACAATTGAGATGTATGTGCGAGTTTCAATGGTGCTGGAATACATGGAAGACAAATGGAAAGTAGTGCATTTTCATACGTCTAAACCGGAGCAAGTGCAGAGTGAAAAAGATACCTGGGGCTTGGAAACTTGGAAAGAAAGAGCAGAAATGCTGGAAAAAGAAGTGGCCGAAAGGACAGAAGATCTGGTCTTGAAAAACCGTGAGCTGGAAATAGAAGCGGCTTTAGAACGGGTAAGAACCAGAGCCCTGGCTATGAACTCCTCCGAAGAACTACCTGAAGTAGCGCTGGAGCTTCGAAAGCAGATGGGCATATTGGGTCAATTGGATTTGGAAGTCTGCGTGATTCATCTTTATGAAGAAGATGAAAATTATTTTGAATCCTGGGGTGCTATGCGGGCACCGGGAGAGGAAGGAAAGATCTTTCAGGGCCTGGCTAAATTTCCAAATTCAGGAATAGCCATTGTAGATGAGATGATGGCCCATTACCATGCAGGGGACAAAGATTATATCCTGATCAACGAAGGAGAAAAGGCGCAGGAATGGTTTCAGGTATTAAAAAAATATGCCCCAGAAATCTACCGTGTTCTTTCCAAAACATTTGAACTCACACCCAAAGATCAACTGAAGGCCTATTGGGCCATGGCTGATTTTGAGGGTGGATCGCTGGGGATGGTGACTTATGCTATACCTGATCCGGACGCTCTCAAACTTCTTCGCCAATCAGCCAATGTATTTCAACTGGCCCATAGAAGGTATCGAGATTTACAAAAAGCAGAAGCACAGGCCAGGGAGGCCAGGATAGAAGCTGCCCTCGAAAGAACACGTACAAAAAGTATGTTGATGAAACACTCTGATGAATTAAATGAAATTTCAAAAGTTTTTCATGAACAGCTGCTCGATCTGGGCATAGATTCTGAATTCTCTTTCGTTTGGTTACCCGATGAAGAAAAAGTGGAGCATTTATTTTGGGCTACCTGGCAAAATAAAAAAAATGGAAAGGCTGAAATTCACAGTAAATCCATCGCTTATCCCATGGATTTGAGTGAGCCCACTACCCTTACCTGCCTGGCCGATTGGAAAAGCGGTGTATCGATTCATGAACACTTCGTACCCCCTGCTGAAATAAAAAATTTCTTTGTTTCATGGGAAGAACTATTGAGGGGGTCCGAAAAACTGAGATCGCAAAATTTTCCTGATGGAATTTATTACACCGAAGCATTTATGAAATATGGCTGTTTCGGAATTGATATCAGAAGACCTTTGTCAGAAAAAGAAAAAACAATTCTCAACCGTTTCGCCATTGAATTCGAAAGAGCCTACACCCGCTTTCTAGACCTTCAAAAAGCTGAAGAACAAACTAAAGAGGCACAGATCGAAGCCGCATTGGAGAGGGTGCGTGCCCAAACCATGGCCATGCATAATAGTGAGGATGTTGGGAAATGTATCGTCAAGATGTTTGGTGAACTTACGTCTTTGGGTGTGCACGAGGGCACCCGATTTGGCATCGGCATCCTCAATCATGACAATGAAAATAACCAGCTTTGGACGGCTAAAAAAGAAGAAGAGGAAGTCAAAATTCATATTGGTCACCTGGATATGACCTCCCATCCCTTGCTCAAAAGTGCCAGAAAGGCTTGGAAAGATCAAATTCCCTTACATAAATATATCTTGGAAGGAGAAGATTTACAGAATTACTATAAAATGCTCAATAAGGCGCCGGACTACAAGATTAAAATCCCACTAGCGCTGTTGCCTGAAAAGGAGTTTCATTACGGCTTCATATTTGAACATGGATTTTTCTATGCCTTTAGCCCCAAAGAATTTGGACCGGATTTAATAGCCATCATCCATCGGTTCAGCACTCAATTTTCTCAAACCTATAGGAGGTATCTGGATCTAGTAAAAGCAGAAGCCCAAGCACGCGAAGCGCAAATTGAAGCCGCTTTGGAAAGAGTCAGGTCCCGAACCATGGGCATGCAGCACAGTGTTGAATTACCTGAAGTTGCTAATCTGATGTTTCTCGAGATACAGAGCCTTGGTATACCCGCGTGGAGCTGTGGCTATTGCATTCTATTGGAAGATCGTAGGTCCAGCACGTGTATAATGAGTAGTGAGGGGACCCTGCAAAAACCATTTCTGCTTCCTCACCACGGTGAGGATTCCTTTGAGGAATGGGATAAATTTGTTCAAGGAAAAGATTCCTTTTTTGTTCAGGAATTAGGGGGCGAGTCTTTGCAAAGTCATTACCGTTTTATGAAATCTCTTCCTCAATTAACTCCTGTTTTTCAGGACCTTGAAAACGCCGGGCTCTCCTTGCCTACCTACCAGATCAATCACCTTTGTAAGTTCGGTCAGGGATTCCTGCTCTTTATTACCTATGAAAAAGTACCTGAAACACATAATATCTTTAAGCGATTCACCAAAGTATTTGATCAAACCTATACCCGATTCTTAGACCTTCAGAAAGCTGAAGCCCAAGCAAGAGAAGCGAAAATAGAAGCGGCATTGGAAAGGGTAAGATCTCATTCTATGGGTATGCAGAATTCCGGAGACTTCGGAAATGTGACCACCGAAATGTTCAATCAACTGAGGAATTTTGGTGCAGACTTATTTGCTACCGGCATTGTATTTTGCGATAAGCACGAAGGCCATGTTGAACAGTGGCATAGTATACCGGGAGGGGGAATGCTCAGCCCCATGATTGTACCTATTGATTTAGATTACATTCATCAATACCGATACGACCAATGGAAGGCCGGTAAGGAGTTATTTTCGGTGGAAATACCGGAAGACTTTATAGAGCAACATTTTGAAGATATTTTCAAATTACCCTCTGCACAGATTACCCTGAAGGATTTGGAGTCCAGAAATGCCCCCATGCCAAAAACTCCTCCTTGGGAAATTGATTATGGTGCATCATTTAAAAATGGATATATCCTGATCTCCTCACTAAGGCATTTTGAAAACACAGACATACTTCCCCGATTTGCCAAAGTCTTTGAGCAGGCTTATACCCGATTCCTTGATCTTCAAGTAGCTGAAGCTCAGGCAAGAGAAGCTCAAATTGAAGCTGCACTTGAAAGAGTGAGAAGCCGCACTTTGGCCATGCAAAATTCTGATGAGCTCGCCGAAACAGCGGTAGTTGTTTTTAAACAACTCATTGACCTGGGCATAGAGCCCAACCGTTTGTATTTTGGTATCATTACAGATAACAGTGGTGATATAGAATTCTGGGCAACAGATGAAGATGGTTCTAAAATAAGTTCAAAGTTTACCGGAAATAAAAATAATAATCCCTCACTAAGAAAAATGTATGATGCCTGGCTGGCAAAAGAAAAGACCCTTACCCTGGATATGCGGGGCGCGGAGTTGGAAGAATATTTTAATTATCTGGGCAATGAATTGCATGTTCCTTTTAGGAAAGGCCTGTTACAAAAAAGAAGGGTACAAACCATGTCTTTTTTCTCCAAAGGTTTTATCGGTATGGCTTCCCCCGATGAACAGCCCGGGGAATCCATGGAAATTCTCGAGCGTTTTGCCCATGCCTTCAATTTGACATTTACGCGTTTCAATGACCTCAAAGTAGCAGAAGCAAATGCACTGCAAGCTGAGCAGGACTTGATCGCCATCAAAGAAGCCAAACAAAAAGCAGAAAGGGCACTGACAGAACTGAAATCTGCTCAGGCCCAACTGATCCAGGCTGAAAAGATGGCATCACTGGGAGAACTCACGGCAGGTATTGCCCACGAGATCCAAAATCCATTAAACTTTGTCAATAATTTTTCGGAAGTGAGTACCGAATTAATTGATGAGGTCGAAGAAGAAAGAAATAAAAAAAGGGAAGAAAGAGATGAAGCTTTGGTCTCTGAGCTCATGGCAGATCTTAAAGAAAATTTGAAAAAGATCAATTTTCACGGCAAACGCGCCGGCGAAATAGTCAAAGGGATGTTACAACATTCCAGGGCAAGCACGGGAGAAAAAGAATTAACAGATCTCAATGTACTTGCCGATGAATATTTACGTCTGGCCTACCACGGTCTTAGGGCCAAAGACAAAAATTTTAATGCACACATAGAAAGCGATTTTGAAGCAGATTTACCTAAAATGAAAGTTGTTGCTCAAGATATTGGTAGAGTCTTATTGAACCTCATTACCAATGCCTTTTATGCCGTAAATGAAAAAAAGAAAAAAGGCGAAACAAACTATGAACCCAAAGTATCCGTCAGCACCAAGAAAGAGGGTAACAAAATTTTGATTCGTGTAAAAGACAACGGTGATGGAATTCCTGAGGCCCTCAAAGAAAAGATCTTCCAACCTTTTTTTACCACCAAACCCACGGGTTCAGGAACAGGCCTCGGTCTGTCACTTTCTTATGATATCGCCAAGGCCCATGGAGGTGAATTAAAAGTAGAAAGTCGACCTGCCGAGAAGAACGATAAAAATATAAAAGAGACCGTATTTAGCCTTTGTTTACCTCTAGAAAATTAGATCAAGCCATGAAAATTGATAGACTCAACATCAATTCATACATCTTTAACAGATTTGTTTTAGGAATATTTTTCTTTTCGAGTATCAGTATGGCTCAGTTGAACACTGATAACCTTTTACAACTTACAGAAAAAGACGGCCTGTCAAGCGAAACGGTCAATAGGGTGATCGTCGATCACAAAGGTTATGTATGGATCGGTACACCAAATGGCCTCTCTCGCTATGACGGGTATAGCTTTAAACAGTTTTTCAGTAACCCGGCCGATAGTACTGCCATTCAGGGCATGTTGATCTATGCCCTGACGGAAGACCACCAAAACAGGGTTTGGGTGGGAACAAATCCTAGCTTTCTCGAAGTTTTTGATCCGATAACAAAATCTTTCAGATCATATGTATATGCCGCTGTGATAGATCCCTTGTTTGGCAAAAACCCCTTATATGGCTATAGTATTAACTATATAGTGGAAGATGCGAAAAACAGACTTTTTTTTGATGTGCATTCCAATGAGGATAATCCCTGGTTATTGTATTTGGATCCGTCGGATGACCAGATCAAGATCTTTAACGGACCCGATGGAAAACCATTCCGAGACACATACAAAATAAAGAAAGACACATCAGGACAAATCTGGTTACTCACAGGAACAGGCATGTACTATATCGATGAGAAGGATCAATTGCAAGCATTTCATTTGCTTGACGATGCGCTTTATGCAAGATCTGAATATCCTACCGACCTGGTATTTACCGAAGATGACCACCTGTTCGTGGTGACCACCAATGCTACCCTGATAGACTTGGACAGGGCTACAGGGACCTACGAACTGTGGGAAAATGAAACCCATAAAAAAAACATAGACCGCAGTTTTTGCGTAATGACACCCGATCGATCAGACAATATGTGGATAGGAACCAACGCCGGCATCTTTTATTTTGATAGAAGGTTAGAAAAATTCAGCACATTCAATAAAGGGGAAAATAAGGAATTTGAAAAAGTAAACGTGAGTAGTTTAGCGATGGATGATTTCGGTAACCTATGGATCGGCACCGCCAATAAAGGACTGCTGAGGTATGAAAAACGACCGGATTTTACCAGCTTAAAAAGCATGAGCCCCGTAAAAAACACCTTGGCGGGATGGGTGGGTCAGATCGCAGAAATTTCCGAGGGTAAAATTTGGTTGAGAACCGACAATGCCATAAATATACTCGATATGGCTCAAAAAGAAATTCAATTATTCCCCAATCAATTGTTGCCGGAAAACTTTTATATCTCTACTTTTTGGGAAAATGAAAATGAAATTTATCTGTCTTCCTTTGGCGGATCCAAACTTCAATATTTCCCAAAGAACGGCTCGATAAAAAAGGTTGATTTTTCCGATTTCCCGGAAAGTATAGTCATTCGGGCTTTCAAAAAAGATGCAAAAGGCAATGAATGGTATGGCACGAATAAGGGCCTTTATCGGAAAGAAAAAAATAACCCAACTTATAAACACTATGATTTATTGGGTTTACCGGGTACGGACAGCAGGAACAACAACATCAATGGTATGTTGGTAAGTCAGAAAAATGGACTTTGGCTGCAAACAGACAACGGTTTGTTTTTGTACCGCTATGATACAGACGCCATCGAAAGACACGCCTTTCAGGATTACACCGGAGATCCATTGATCACCCAGGATGTAAATGCCTTGTATGAAGACCCCGACGGGATCTTATGGGTAGGACTTTGGCAGGGTGGTTTGGTAAAGTATGACCTCAAAACAAAAACGATCAAAAATTATAAGCAGGAAGATGGCTTGCCTTCCATGAGTGTGCAGGGAATATTGGGCGACGAAAACAATGAAACCCTGTGGTTAAGTACCTTTAACGGCCTGAGCAGGTTCGATAAAAAAGCAGAAATTTTCAACAATTACTCGGTAATGGATGGTCTCCAGGGTTCTCAATTTTCAGATGGAGCTTGTTTAAAAACTGCTGAAGGCCTCTTTATTTTTGGTGGATCGAATGGGATCACCTTTTTTAACCCGGGTGATATTAATGTCAACAACGACCCGCCAAAGGTCTTTTTAACAGACCTGAAGCTGTTCAATAAATCGATTCTTCCGGGAGATGATTCCGTGCTGAAAAAACCGATCGACCAAACAGAACAGATCCTGCTTGGGCATAATCAAAATAATATTTCACTACAATTTATAGGATTGCATTATTCGAATCCACTTAAAAATGAATATGCCTACCAATTGGAGAACTATGACGATACCTGGAGAACCGTAGGTGGACAAAATGAGGCTTTTTACCCGAATCTAAGTCCGGGAAGATATGTTTTTAAAGTAAAAGCCGCTAACGACAAAGGTGTTTGGAGTGATGAGACGGCCAATTTGGAAATTATCATCAACCCCCCGTGGTGGAGAACCGGGTGGGCATACATGCTATATAGTGTATTGTTGGTTCTTTTAGGTTTTATGATCCATAAATTCATGAAGAACAGAACGATCAGAATAGAAAGAGAAAAATCAAAAGACAGAGAGCTCAAACAGGCCAAAGAAATTGAAAAAGCCTATGCAGAATTAAAATCCACCCAGGCCCAGCTCATTCAATCTGAAAAAATGGCCAGTCTGGGTGAGCTCACCGCAGGTATCGCCCATGAAATTCAGAACCCGCTGAATTTTGTCAATAATTTTGCAGAAGTAAGTACCGAATTAATTGATGAAGTTGAAGCGGAAAGACAAAAAAAACAGGAAGAGAGGAATGAAGAATTAGTTACTGAGAACCTCTTAGATCTAAAAGAAAATTTACAAAAGATCAACCACCATGGCAAACGCGCCGGAGAGATTGTCAAAGGAATGCTACTGCATTCCAGAACCGGTTCAGGTCAAAAAGAATTGACCGATATCAATGTTTTGGCAGATGAATATTTTCGCTTGGCCTACCATGGGCTGCGAGCCAAAGATAAAAGCTTTAATGCCCAAATGAAAAAAGACTTTGAAGCCGGTCTTCCTACATTGGAAGTGGTTCCACAAGATATCGGCAGAGTTTTGTTAAACCTCATCACCAACGCCTTTTATGCCGTAAATGAAAAATCAAAAGAGGGAATTGAAGGGTATGAACCCACTGTATCTGTGCACACAAAAAAAGTTGACAACAAAATACAGATTACTGTAAAAGACAATGGCAATGGAATTCCCGAATCTATTAGAGAAAAGATCTTTCAGCCTTTTTTTACTACCAAACCTACGGGTTCAGGCACGGGCCTTGGCTTGAGTTTGAGTTATGATATTGTCAAAGCACATGGAGGAGAATTACGCGTAAAAACCAAAGAAAGTGAAGGGACTGAATTTATCGTTTTATTGCCTGAAATTAAAATTTAGGATTAAACTAAATGTTACGTGCCTAAGGCACTTGGTTAAGATCGACAGGGACTTGTACCGGAATGAATTCCGGTTTTACAAAACTAGACCTAGCTTGTGGCGCTTAAATCGGAGTAAAGAAATGAGGTAAGAAGAGTGGACTAGCCGCGAATTTATTTGGTAAACATGGACTTCAGTCCATGGCAGGAACAACAAAAAATATAGAGCCGTAGGCTCGAAACATATATATCAGCAGAAGTGTTGGGAACAGAATTTAAAGTTGAATTACCCCTAAACAAATCATCATATGAAAGCAAAATCCATTTATGGAAATTCTTCCGAGCAAATAAAAAGAGCCTTGCACTTGGCAATGGCCGATCATTTTAAGCCAACCCTGGCCATCGCCTTTATTTCGATCAAGCAAGACAGACAAGGGATTTGTGACGTACTAAAGAACGAAGGCATAGAAATTTTTGGTGCTACCTCCTGTGGCGAATTTACCGAGTCGCATCAAAGCGATGGAGAATCGGTCATCATGTTATTGGACATTGATCCCAGTTATTTTACCATATTGATCGAGGATCTCAAAGGAAATGACCTAAAAGAAATTTCGAGGAACCTCGCAAAAAATGCCTTAAAAAAATTCAAAGATCCCGGCTTTATCTTATGTACCAATGGGATGTCTGTAGATCATATCATCCTGGATGGTGATCTGATCATCCGCAGCATGGAGGAAGTGATCGGACCTGATGCGAATATTACCGGAGGGATGGCGGGAGACGATTGGATGTTAAAAGGTTCCTACATTTTTACAGATAAGTTTGAAACGAACCTGGGCATTGCAGCACTTGTTTTTGATCAGGAAAAAGTGAGTTTACGAGGTATGGCCATTTCGGGTTGGAAACCGATTGGCATTTCAAGGACAATTACAAAATGTGAAGGACCTTACCTGCATACCATTGATGATAAACCGGCATTGGATATGTATCTGAAATATCTGGGTGCGAGTTATGACGACAAACAAGATAAATACCACCTCTTCGAAAATGTAGCCCAACACTACCCTTTCTTGGTAGAAAGAGAAACTGGGGCTCCGATGATGGCCACGCCCATGATGGTAGACAAAGAAAGTAAAGCCCTGGTTTGCGATGTATCATTGCGGCAAGGTTCTAAATTGAGCTTTACCCTGCCTCCCGACTTCGACTTTGTTGAGGAAATATTAGATAAAGCGCGGGAATTAAAAGATCAATCGAAAAGCTCGGCAGAGGCCATGTTAATTTTTTCTTGTGCAGGAAGATTCACCGTATTGGGACCTCTCGCCAATATGGAAAACAAGGGGTTAGCAGAAGTATGGCAAACACCCATGATAGGCTTTTATACCTATGGTGAGTTTGGAAGAGCTTTACATGAACGCCCGGAATTTCATTCTACTACCAATAGTTGGGTGGTCATCAAAGAAAAATAAAATAAATTATATTCATCCTATGAAAGCGAAATCAATTAAAGGAAGATCAACCGATGAAGTTAAATTAAATTTAATCAATAGTATGGCTGATGGTTTTCGGCCTACATTGGCTATTTGCTTTATCTCAAAAAGCCAGGACAGGAATGCAATCACTAAACTTTTGGATGCAGAGGGAATTTCGATCTTTGGTTGTACAACCAACGGTGAGTTTATTGATGAACAAACAGAAAAAGGTTCCGCTGCCATCTTATTGCTGGACCTGAATAAAGATTATTTTACTGTTTATTTCGAAGAATACCCCGATAAAAATTATAGAGAAATCGCCAAAAGTATCGCCAAAAAAGCGGCTCAAAAATTTCCTGCACCGGCCTTTCTCTTAGGGCTTAGCGATGCCTCTGTAGATGGTGAAGAAATTTTGTTTGGATTTGAAGACGTGGTGGGCCCCGAAGTAAATGTCTTTGGTGGGGGCGCCGGAGATGATTATTCCTTTTCTGAAACCATCGTCTTTACCAATAACCGAGAAAGTGAAGCCGGAATTGTTTGTATCGCAATCGACGAAGAAAAGGTCAAAATAAAAGGAATTGCCACCTGCGGTTGGAAAGCCGTGGGCACAGAGAAAACTGTCACCAAAAGCGAAGGAAATCATGTGTACACAGTTGATAACATTCCTGCATTGGACATCACAGTGAAGTATGGCGGACTTGAAAATATTACCCCCGACAATAAAAACGTACTAATTGAAATGGCAGCCAATTTCCCCTTGCAATTGCAAAGAGAAAAAGGAGATCCCGTCATGCGGCCGGGATTGGTTGTCGACTGGTCAGATCGGTCCTTTTACACCAGTGGTTCAGTACCGCAGGGATCAAAGGTGCGTTTCTCACTTCCGCCTGATTTTGATGTGATGGAAAAAGTAGTAAAGGGCGTCCGGCAATTAAAGGCTACAGAAATGCCCGAAGCAGATGCCTTGGTGGTATTTAGTTGCGCAGGTAGAATCTTGTCGCTAGGCCCTTTGATGCCTTTGGAATTAGAGGGAATCAAAAATGTTTGGAAGGTACCGATGGCAGGTATGTTTTCCAATGCGGAACTGGGCAGAGCCACCGGCGGGAATCTTGAAATGCATAACCTGACTACCTGTTGCATTGCCTTAAAAGAAAAATAAAACGAATTAAACCGGAAATGAGGAAAACAAAAAAAGATCAAAATCAGTGTATTTTATGCCAACACTCAGGGTAAAAAATATAAAATGGATGATTGCCTTAAGAAACACGCAGGGCCTAAATCATTGGTCTCGGCACTGGTTGATGCCAATTATGACAAAGAACCGGGTGAAGCAACCGGATCTTTGGCCCCATTCGCAGCCATTGCCCATCTGTATGTCAATTCGATGGAAGAATTCGACGCCTCATTCGGTTCTTCTGTCCCGGTATTTATGGCAGATAGGCCAAATTATACAGACAATGAACCTGTGGTGCAGGTAAACGAAGTGATAGGCTTAACAAAACGAACATCGCAAAATGAACCAACACCTTCAAACGATTACTAAAATTATTGAACAGCAGGAACAAATACCTTCTGAGCAAAAAACCCTTCTTTTAAAGGCGGTCAAAGATGCTGACTATGCCCTGACCATCGCTGAGTTTAAACTAGAGCGCACAGAAAAAGTAAAACGTACCACCGCTATTTTACTCGAAGAAACGATCGAGGAATTAGAGCAAAAAAGAAAAGCGATTGAAGAGACCAATGAGGCCTTGCAAAAGTCTTTGGTAGAACTTAAAGCAACACAAGCCCAACTCATCCAATCCGAAAAGATGGCGAGTTTAGGTGAGCTCACTGCTGGTATTGCTCATGAGATACAAAACCCACTCAATTTTGTAAACAACTTTGCTGAAGTGAGTACCGAATTAATCGATGAGATCGAAGAAGAAAGACAAAAGAAAAAAGAAGAAAAAGATGAAGAATTGGTTGCTGAAATTCTTGCTGATCTAAAGGAAAACCTCGTCAAAATAAATCACCACGGTAAACGCGCCGATGCCATTGTAAAAGGGATGCTCGAGCACAGCAGAACAAATACAGGCGAAAGAACGCCTACAGATATCAATGCTCTGGCGGAGGAATTTGTAAAACTTTCCTATCATGGTCTCCGAGCCAAAGACAAGTCTTTTCATTCAGGTATTGAACTGGAATTAGACCCAAACCTGCCCAAAATAAATGTGGTTGCACCTGATATCGGAAGGGTTCTGCTCAACCTTATCAACAATGCATTCTATGCTGTAAATGAAAAATCAAAAGAGGGAATTGAGGGTTATGAACCTTTAGTCTCCTTACAGACGAAACAAGTTGCCAATAAAATCGAAATTAAAGTTATTGATAATGGAAACGGAATTCCCGACTCCATCAAAGACAAAATCTTTCAACCTTTTTTTACGACCAAACCAACAGGTTCAGGTACCGGTTTGGGTTTGAGTTTGAGTTATGACATTGTAAAAGCGCACGGGGGTTTATTACATGTGGAGAGTGAAATAGGTAAAGGGACTAAGTTTATTATTTCACTTCCTTTGAATTGAACTGATAAAAATTATTAGCCGGAGCAGAGATGCCATCATCTTTTTTTGAAAAGAAATGCGTAATTTGAAGCGTTTTCTATTGCTCCTAAAAAAATGAGTAAAGTATTTATAGAACACCTTAAAAATCTTGATCATGGCAAAAATATTGGTGGTTGATGATGAAACGGATCTTGAAGTGCTCATCAAACAAAAGTTTCGTAAAGAAATACGACAAAAAGAATACGAATTTCTCTTTGCCGTAAACGGGAGAGATGCCTTGGAGAAGATACAGGCAGATCCGGAAGTCGATGTGGTCCTCAGCGATATCAATATGCCTGAGATGGACGGCCTCACGCTGTTATCCAAACTCAGTGAAATGAGTCCGCTCATCAAATCGGTTATCGTTTCTGCTTATGGTGATATGGAAAACATCCGGACGGCCATGAACCGAGGGGCATTTGATTTTATTACCAAACCCATCAATTTTGAGGACCTTACCCTCACCATGGAAAAAACCCTCAAACACGCTAAACACCTCAAAGAAACCCTGAAAGCCATCAGAGAAAATAATATCCTGAAAATGTATGTCGATGAAAACGTACTGAATTTTATGGGAAGTAAGGAATACGAATCGACGATGACCGATAATGAGACCATTGAAGCCACCGTACTTTTTGTAGATATATGTGGTTTTACGGCAATCAGTGAAAATGCCAGTGCAGATGCTGTGGTAAAATTGATCAATGCTTATTTTGATGAAATGGTAAAGGAGATCATTGCCCAGGAAGGACATATCGATAAATTTATGGGCGATGCCATTATGGCTGTTTTTAGGGGTGAATACCACTTAGACAGGGCCATAGACGCTTCTCTGGCATTGCGTTCTAAAATAGAGAGTCTACCCCCCTTTGGAGAAGACCAACAATTCAAACCCAAAGTGTCTATCGGAATAAAAAGTGGAGAAATGATCTCCGGAAATATTGGATCTACCAGTTTAAAAAGGTTGGACTATACCGTCATGGGTGACACAGTGAACACAGCGGCAAGATTACAGGATGCAGCCAAAGAAAATCAAATCATTATCAGTGAAAAATGTTACCAACAAGTAAAAGAATCATTTCGTTGTGAAAAAGTGGGAGAGATCACTGTAAAAAACAAGGCAAATCCAATTACCATTTATGAGGTCTTGGAATAGCAAAAGAACGAACGAATAAATTCTGTTTTTTGATCGCCAGGTTTTTGATTTGATAATTATGTAACCAATAAGTCTGTCAGATTCAAAGGTTTAGAATATTTTATTATATTTACTAAAATTGGTTAGCCATTTGATTGTATGCAAGAATAAAACGATTCTTTCCCGATAGAAGCGGGATCAAGAATTGGCAAGAGAGATCAATGATAAACCTTAATTTAAAGGAATTAATCCAAATAATTCTTCAAACTATTCAAACCTATGCACTGCCTTAACAACTATTTTCGAAGGTCATTTATTTTTCTCTGCTTTGCTTTGATCGCGCTGTCGTGCCAGAGAAAAAAAGAGGCTCCACCATTGCCTTCGCAGGACAATGAATACGGACAACCCGAAGTAATGGATTTTTCCTTTCCCGAACCGGATACTTTGTATTGGCAACCCGAGGATATTCAACCCGTCGGTTCTGCAACTCCCAAAAAATTTGATTGGGAAAAACTACCCTCCAAACCTTTCGTCATTGATCAAATCTTCCCCAATGCAACCACTATAACTTCACGGGATTTTGATTGGGATGCCGTACCGGATGAACCATTTCATTTGGATAGTTTGCCCAAAAAGCCTTTACAGGTTAAAATTTCTGTAATAGGTGAACCAAAAATTGTAAAAGCCGGAAACATGGTGAATGCCACGAACGCAACAAGAGGTGTTAAGACTTTCGATGCCAATTTTGGATTACCCAGTGCTGCCTCGAATTATTTTATTGATAAGTCCGGTTTGATATGGTTTGGTTTAAATGTGGGGATAGCCAATTACGATTCTGAAAACATCAACATCTTTGGTTTAGAGCAAGGGGTGGAAACTAAAATTGCACTGTGGTTTTATGAGGATTCGCAGGATCGGATATGGGCTGCATGTGCACAGGGTGGTATAACGGTGTTAGATAGGAAGTCCGGTTTGGCCTACGAATTGACCAGTAGCTTTCCTGCAGGAACCAGATACGGGATAGCAGAAGATAAAGATGGAAGAATGTGGATTACAAACATGCCCCATGGTTATGACATTGTAGATTTGGACAACAAAGAAATTTGGCAGTTTGGGGTAAAAAATGGGCTATTAAGTGCAAATGTTGGGGAATTGTTTAAAGATAGGAACGGTCAGATTTGGTTGTCCGGCGAAATGGGAGTGAACATCATCGACCTGGAAAATGGATTGAATAAAAAATTGACGACGGAATCGGGCTTGACATCGAACGAAGTATTCAGTCAGTTTGAAGATAAATCGGGGAGAATGTGGTTATCCACTCTTGGTTCCATTCAAGTTCTGGATATAGAAAATTCCAAAGCTTTCAATTTAAAATTGAAACAGGAATTAGAAAAAGATTTCTTTTTTACTACTGTTTTTCAAGATCATCTGAATAAATTTTGGTTTGGCACGAACAAAGGAAGGATATACCGTTTTGATGAAGCAAAAAATCTACTCGAAAAATATGATGCACAGACAGGAAATAACTGGTTATTCAATATTCAACAGGATCATCAGGAAGAAATTTGGATAGGCAATGGAAATTCGCCCGGAGGGGTTTTTAAAATCGATCTCAATGGTGCAAGGTTGGGTAATTACAATGCAGCAGATGGTTTGAGCGACGATTTCGTTACGTCAACCCTGGAAACAGAAGATGGAAATATGTGGATTGGCACTGCCAAGGGCGTAGACGTATTTGATCCTATCAAGAATACCATCAAGCATTTTGGTCCGTCTGATGGATTGGTGGATGAGTTTACAACTACCTTGTACAACGATGAAAAAGGAAGGGTTTGGGTAGGTTCAAGATCTGGTTTTAGCATCATTGACCCGGAAAAAGAAACAATCACACCGCAAAAAACAAGAAATGAACAAGGCTTCAATAACCTTTTTTCCATCCTTGAAAAACCATCCGGATCATTTTGGTTCATTTTTGCATCAGGAGAAATTTTAAATTACGATCGAGATAGATCGACCTACAAAACCTTAAAATCAAAAGACTCTCTGTTCAATACCTCCAGAAAACAATGGATTGCCAGATCAAATGACGATTATATTTGGATCGGTGATAGCCAGGACGGCTTGTATAAGATCGACCCTGTCAAAAAACTGCGTTGGCATCTGACCGAAGAACAAGGACTCATATCAAATAGAACTTTTGCCCTTGAATTTGATAAAGATAATAATCTTTGGATAGTCACTGATAAAGGTGTTCAGCGAATTGATGAGGCAAATCATGAAATGACAACCTTCACTACCGCAGAAGGTTTGGCAGCGAATGATGTATACGATGTTATCTTTAAAGATGACGAGGTTTTTTTAGCCTCCTCCAATGGACTGACCATTTTGGACCAAAAAAAACAGGGCACCGAGAGCAGGTGGCAGGCAAGGACCATAGGGAAAAACCAGGGTTTGGATTTCGTCGATTTCTTTTGGCACACCTTGAATTTTGATAAAAATGACCGTTTATGGGCAGGTGTCGAGCGCCAGGCCCTAATGGTAATGGATGTTCCGCAACCAGATACTGTAGCTTATCCCGTATCGGTTACCTCGCTGAATGTTTTTGATACAAAATTAAAATTTAAAAATAGAGATCAGATCCAAAAGAAATATGATGAGATAGATACACTTTGGCAATACGGAAAAAAAGATTTTACAATACTAGACAAATCAAAAATTGATTCAAGTTACCAAAGTACACATAACATAACCTGGGAAACGGTTGAAGGACCCTATCAACTTCCTGTAAACCTCAGCTTACCGGCAGACCAGAATTATTTGAGTTTTAATTTTAGCGGAAGGCAGTTCAACAATCCCGACAAAGTAGTGTATCGCTACATCCTGGAAGGCATAGACAAACAATGGAGTCCGATCATAACAAATACCACCAGTGAAAATTACCGAGATCTTCCACCCGGAGAGTACACTTTTAAAGTGGCTGCCAAAGGCTTCAACGGCATCTGGAGTAAACCTGCCTCTTTTTCCTTTAAAATTACCCCTCCCTGGTGGCAAACCTGGTGGGCATACTTGATCTATGCACTTCTTGGTTTGCTCCTCGTCTGGCTTATTCATAAATATCAAAAAGCGAGAACGATCAGGATAGAACGAGAAAAATCCAAAGACAAAGAACTCAAACAAGCCAAAGAAATTGAAAAGGCATATACGGAGCTTAAAGAAACACAAAACCAACTGATACAATCTGAAAAAATGGCCAGTTTGGGTGAGCTCACGGCAGGTATTGCTCACGAGATCCAAAACCCAATGAATTTTATCAATAATTTCTCGGAAGTGAGTTCAGAATTGATGGCAGAAATGGTAGAAGAACTCGATAAAGGAGAAATTGAAGAAGCCAAACTCATCTCAAAAGACATCATTCAAAATCTTGAAAAAATCGGACTTCACGGAAAAAGAGCCAGTAGCATTGTAAAAGGAATGCTTGAACATTCCAGAAATAGTTCAGGAAAAAAAGAATTGGTAGACATCAATGTACTGGCAGACGAATACTTGCGCTTGGCCTACCACGGATTGAGAGCGAAAGACAAATCTTTTAATTCAGATTTTACAACTGATTTTGATGAAACTTTACCAAAAGTTGAGATCATTCCGCAAGATCTGGGTCGAGTAGTATTGAACTTGATCAATAATGCTTTTTATGCGGTAAGTGCCAGAGCAGAAAGCAAGGAAGAAAACTATAAACCATTGGTAACGGTTAGTACTAAAAATCTCAAAGAGCAAGTACTCATCAAAATTAAAGACAATGGCACAGGGATTCCGCCCGAATTAAAAGACAAGATATTTCAACCCTTTTTTACCACCAAACCCACCGGAAAAGGAACCGGTCTCGGTTTGTCTTTGGCATATGATATTGTAACCACGGGCCACGGAGGTGCCATAGAACTGGATACAAAACAAGGAGAGGGAACAGAATTCTCTATTTATATCCCGATACAAAAAAATCAATAAACCCCCTAAGACAGTTATTATGAAAATACTTGTTGTTGATGATGAAAAAGATGTGGAAATGCTTTTCCGCCAAAAATTTAGAAGAGAAATAAGAAATAATGGTCTTGATTTGGTTTTTGCCTTTTCCGGACAGGAAGCTTTGGAAATTTTGGAAAAAACCACGCCTCCAAAAGTAATGTATATCTTTTCAGATATTAATATGCCCGGTATGACAGGTTTAGAATTATTAGACCAGGTGAAAAAGAGATTTCCTCAGATCAAAGTAAGCATGATCTCAGCCTATGGCGATAAAGAAAATTACGACAAAGCCATCGCATCCGGCGCAAAAGAATTTTTTACCAAACCCATCGATTTTGATTCGCTTAAAAAAGAGATCAATGCACTTTTTCCATGATAAAAAGAAACACTAAGCAACCTTTGATATTCATAATTCTTCGATGACCGGACTCGATGTTGTGACGGTGATCGCCATTATCTTATTTGCCCGTTTGGGGCTTAGGCTTATAGCTTTGTATATAAACAGTAAAAAAGACCCAAGAGAGAACAAAGAATAAACCGAATTTGACTGTTCTAATAGGTTGGTTCAATGATCATTTAAAACATTGTATGTTAGTTTTTTATCTTAATTTAAATAAAGAATTTTTCATTATTTGGCATTTTTGCTTATTTTCATAACATCTAATTTAAAAATCATGAAACCCCACCTTTTGCTCTTGCTCATTGTCTTGCTTTTTTCATGTAAAAAAGAATTAGCAAAAACAGATTATCTCGGTGTGGTCGATCTCGAGGTAAGCGGATCTAAAAAAGCCTTACCTCATTTTGAAAAAGGCCTTTTGCTCTTGCACAGTTTTGAATATGCCGATGCCAGAGAGGAATTTTTAAAGGCTCAAGAATTGGATCCAAAAATGGCGATGGCCTATTGGGGAGAAGCCATGACTTATAACCACAGTTTATGGCATGAACAAGATTATGATAAGGGTATTAGCGCATTGAACAAATTGACTTCCTTAGATGAGGATCTCAAAATTACACCCCTGGAAAATCATTTTTTAGAAGGAGTGCAAATTTTATATAAGACAGAGGCTACTAAAAAACAACGCGATAAAGACTATGCCCTTTATATGGGCGAACTGCTAAAAAAATATCCTGAAAACCATGAGGTTGCCGCATTTTATGCTTTGTCACTTTTGGGTTCTGTTGAAGATGGAAGAGATGATGAACTCTTTGGTAAGGGAGCAAAAATTGCCCAAGGAATCTTAAAGGAAAACCCAAATCATCCCGGGGCCCTGCATTACCTCATTCATGCTTATGACGACCCCTACCACGCGCAATATGCCTTAAGTGCAGCAGATACCTATGCAGTGGTAGCTCCTGATGCGAGTCATGCCCTACATATGCCCTCTCATATTTATGTGGCCATGGGTATGTGGGACAAGGTGGTGAGTAGTAATGAAAACTCTTATCAAGCCAGTTTGAACAGAATGCAAAGAAAGAATTTAAAGGATGGTAGGGGTTATCACGCCTATCATTGGTTAGAATATGGTTATTTACAGCAAGGAAGAGAGGAAGATGCGCGAAAATTAGTGCAAGACATGGTCATTTTTACGGAGGAGAATCCCTCCAAATATGCACGAACACATTTGGTGTTTTTAAAAGGCACCTATTTAGTTGAAACAGAAAATTGGGACAGCCCCATTGCAGATATTTCAGTGGATATAGCCGATATGAATGTAGCCATTCGCTCTCAATACCATTTTTTGGAAGGAATGAAAGCATTTCAACGAGGAAATTCAAAGCTGCTCGACGAAAATATTGAATCGATCAGAAATGATTTCGATAAAGAATCATTTTTGGTTACCTATGACGATGTTTCGTTTTGTTCAGGTGTAGAACGGGATGATACAACTCCATCCAATTTAACAGAAACACAGGTGATGCTCGAGCAATTACTCGCCTTAAAAGCGTGGCTCAATATGGATCCTGTTGCCACAGAGGATCATTTAAAAAAATCAATTTTATTGGACGATACTTTGAGCTATAATTATGGTCCTCCGTTCATCCAGAAACCTACTCATGAACTGTACGCAGATTGGCTAGTCGTACAAAATAGAACAGAGGAAGCATTAATTCAGTATGATGAAACGCTAAAAAGAGCGCCCAATAGAACATTGGCAGTAAAAAGAATGGAAAAGCTTAAATCTGCATTGGCTTCCTTATGATCCCTGTTTTTAGAAAGCTCAGAAAACAACTGGCAGAAGAAAATAAAATATCAAAATATTTGCGTTATGCCATTGGAGAAATTGTTTTGGTTGTAATTGGTATTATGATAGCTCTTCAAATCAATAACTGGAATGAGCATCAAAAAAAATTGAACTCAGCCAGTGAACATTTACAATTACTCGCCGAAAATTTGGAAGACGATCTCATTCAACTCCAAGATGTCAGAACAAAAATAGACTCTTGTCTTTTAAATGTTGGAAAATTATCTCAACAATTCAAAATGGTCAATCCAGTCGATGCAAACACCCCAAAATATATTATGTCGGCATTGCTGGAATACAGAATTAATCCCAGTAAAAATGGACTGGAAACGCTAAATAATTCCGGCGAATTCTCCACCTTAAAAAGTAATTTGCAATCGGATATATTTCATTATTATACACTATTGGACAGAATCGCCGTAAGGGAAGAAATATCCAATACCTTTATCAAAAACAGATACGAACCTTACTTCTTTGAACATTACAGCCATGTTTTAAATAAAGATAATCCATGGGGATCCCTTTCCGATTATTATGCAGATGACACCCGACAGACCGAGCCTTTTGACCAAAACGAGTTTTTGCAAGACAAACAATTGGAAGGATTGATCTTTGGAAGAACTTTTCAAATGAAGCAGCAAGTCGTTTTGTATACGGAAACCATAGAACTGGCCAACCAAATTTTGTCAAAAATAAATTCCAATCGAAAAAAATGACCTTATGAAAAAATGTTTAACCTTATTTTTTCTTTTTGTTCTTACCGGTTTAACCACATCAGGTCAAACTAAAACGAACTTAGAACTTCTTGATATTTTTAATATGGAGTATATATCCGATCCTCAAATTTCACCGGATGGATTAAAAGTTGTTTACGTGAGAAACTTTAAAGATGTCATGACCGACAAGAACCTGTCCAATCTTTGGATTATCAATTTTGATGGGTCCAAAAACAGACCATTAACTACAGGTAATCAAAATGATTTTGCTCCTCGCTGGTCACATCAAGGCGATAAAATTGTATACAAATCGAACAAGAAGGATAGTAAAATGAAGTTATACATGATGTGGATGGACACCAAAGAAATTGTGCCACTCACTAATTCGCCCCAGACCCCCGGCGAAGTTTCATGGTCTTACGATGATAGGTTCCTTGCCTTTAATATGTTCGTTCCCAAAGAGCACGCTTCTATTATTCAAATGCCGGCAAAACCGGAGGGCGCAAATTGGAACACCTCTCCTACTTTTATCGATCAAATGAATTACCGCGGAGATGGTGCAGGTTATTTAAAATCGGGAAATGATCAGCTCTTTACTCTGCCGATCAGTGGCGGGACACCCAGACAAATTACCTCTGCTGATTTTGATCACGGGGCACCTGTTTGGTCAAAAGACGGCCGGTCGCTAATTTTTAGTGCCAACATGCATAAAGACGAAGAGCTTGAGCCTTTAAACAGCGAAATCTTCGAAATTGATTTGAGTACTCATGCTATTAAAACGCTGACATCGAGATATGGTCCTGACAGAAATCCCGCTGTTTCACCTGACGGTAAAAAAATTGCATTTGTTGGTTTTGATGATAAACACCAAGGGTATCAAATTACAGATTGCTACGTGATGAACACAGATGGGACAGATCTTAAGAATTTATCTAAAGATTTTGACAGAGATGTGCAAAACATAAGATGGAGCAAAGACGGAAAGGGCCTTTATTTTCAATTTGATGACCAAGGCAAAACTAAACTCGCACATCTTAGTTTATCGGGCAAGGTAAGCGTAAAAGTAGAAAATCTGGGAGGTTTGTCTTTAGGTAGGCCCTACAATGAAGCGCAATTCTCAGTTTCAGACAAAGATCAGTTCGCCTATACTTTGGGTACACCCGAGCATCCCGCAGATCTGGCTGTAACCGATAGCAAAGGAACGAAAAGATTAACCTCTTTAAACGAGGATATATTCTCTTTTAAGAATATAGGTGAGGTGGAAGATATTTGGTGGAATTCTTCGTTCGATCAAAGAAAAATTCAGGGCTGGATTGTAAAACCACCTAATTTCGACAAAAACAAAAAGTATCCATTCATCTTAGAAATTCATGGCGGTCCTTTTGCCAGCTATGGAGCAGTCTATTCGGCCGAAATTCAAGCCTTTGCTTCGGCAGGGTATGTGGTGCTTTATGCCAATCCGAGAGGAAGTACGGGGTATGGCGAAGAATTTGGCAACCTCATCCACCACGATTACCCTAACCATGATTATGACGACTTGATGTCGGGTGTTGATGCCGTTATAGCAAAAGGTTATGTGGATCATGAAAATTTATTTGTTACCGGAGGAAGTGGCGGTGGTGTGCTCACGGCATGGATCGTTGGAAAGACAGATCGATTCAAGGCTGCGGTAGTGGCTAAACCGGTGATCAATTGGTATAGCTTTGTACTATATGCAGACGGCACGCCTTTCTTTTATAAATACTGGTTTCCCAACAAACCCTGGGAAGATCCAAGTTCTTATTTAAAGCGGTCTCCACTCTCCTATGTAGGCAATATCAAAACACCAACTATGCTTCTAACAGGGGAAGAAGACTATAGAACCCCTATTGCCGAATCCGAACAATTGTATGCCGCTTTGAAACTGGAAAATGTTGAAACAGCTATGGTGCGCATTCCGGGCGCTTCCCATGGCATTGCCAACCGCCCCTCTAATTTAGTTGCTAAAATAGCGGCTATACTAGCCTGGTTTGATAAATACAAATCCAATGAATAAGCACTTTCGGTCATGATCCCATTGTTTCGTAAATTTCGACAAAATCTACTGGAGAACAATAAGATGGGCAATTATGTAAAATACGCCCTCGGAGAGATCGTGCTCGTTGTCATAGGAATTTTGATCGCGCTTCAGATCAATAACTGGCAAAAAGAAGTGCAAAATAAAAGCAAGGAACAGTACTTTTATGCGGGTATACAATCCGATCTTGCCCAGCAAATAGGCAATTTGAATGACCGTATTAGATCAGAGGCTAAATCCGTTACCATTGCCAATGGCCTGCTCACAGATTTCAAAGTTAACGATGGTTTCTTCCAAACAGACAGCCTTTTTTACAAAATCAATTACACCTATATCATTGACCTATTTAATCAGACCAAATCATAGATCAGTGAGATCACAGAAATTTTAAACCGGGAAATTGAACAAAAATGATCACATTTTTTAGAAAGATCCGCCAAAAACTAATCCAGCAGTCTCCTCCTGGTAAAACAAAAACGCAAATATCGAGATACCTGGCTTACGCAGTGGGAGAGATCGTACTGGTTATGATCGGGATATTGCTGGCTTTGCAGGTCAATAATTGGAATGAACATAAAAAAAATAAGGCATTCGAACGCGAAATACTGAACCTCCTCGATCAGAATCTGATGAAAGATTCAGTATTGATCTCTGTTGAACTGATCAATGCAAAAACAGGAAATCAACTCACCGATTCTTTACTGACTCAAGTGGCGCTGGGCAACTATAATGAGCAACTCTTCATCTGGTTGGGAAAGATCATCAATTTTCAGCGCTTTAAATCTCAGTCATCTGCCTTCGAGGTACTGAAATCAAAAGGTATAGAAAGCATCTCCGACAAAGAACTGCAACTTGGCTTAATCGAATATTATGATCAAAGCCTGTTTAAAGTTTACCAATCGAACAAAGATGTGGAAAACTCCTTCAATAATGATTGGGTTCCGGTGGCTAAGGCTGAATTTATTGACTTTGTGTATCTACAGAGAATTGTACCTCGCGATCCAAAAGTGTTTTTTGAATCTCCTTCCTCTATCGTGCTATTCAAGATCTTTCAAGATAATCGCGCCGGAGCAATTAGACGAATGGAAAATGCTGTGGAAGAAATATCCAAGTTAAGGCTTCTTATCAAAAAGCAAAACCTATGATCACTTTTTTTAGAAAAATCAGAAAAAAAATGGCAGAAGACAACAGGCCACTACAGTATTTGCGCTATGCCATCGGTGAAATTATTTTGGTGGTCATCGGGATTTTAATTGCGCTGCAAATTAACAATTGGAACGAAAACAAAAAATCAAATCGTTTTGAATTAAAGATGTTGAAGGAAATCAAAAAATCCATTGAAAACGACAACAATTATATTCAAATGCTGCTCGATACCCGATTAAAATTAAATGATTCCATCAACAATACCTTGATGAAAATGCTTCAGGAAGACAATTTGGATTCTTCGACAGTCATTGAATTTGCGAACAAACACAAATTCGGCTTCATATTTCAGTACTCTAAAGGGGCTTATGAAACGCTAAAATTTTCAGGATTAGACCAGGTAAAAAATGATTCTTTAAGAGATGCACTGATTTATTTTTATGATTTTGTGATCCCAAGAACCGAAAAACTTATAGAATACACGGCAAACCAGGATATATACAACACCCAAGATGATTTAGCCTGGCAACTTTATGAATTTGATGTTCTAAAAGAAAAGGAGGGATATTCTATTGCTCCTGTCAGATATAAATTGAACGATTTTAATGACCAACGCCTGTTGCATTTTTTAGATCTGAGAGACAGACAATTTAGCAATGGAAAAATTAGACTCGAACATTTTAGGGACGACGCCAACGAGTTGTTGGATCTTTTGAATATAGAAATACGAAACAGGGCAAATGATTAACTTCTTTAGAAAAATTCGTAAAAAAATGGCGGATGGTAACAGACCTTTACAGTATCTGCGCTATGCGATCGGCGAAATCATTTTGGTGGTCATCGGGATTTTGATTGCCCTGCAAATCAACAATTGGAATGAAACCAAAAAAAACGAAAAACTCGAATTGCGATATATTGCAGACCTGATTTCTGACCTTCAAAAAGATTCAATTGCTCTGGTGAACCTGACCAGAGAGACCAACGAAACTGCCCGAATGAAAGTGAAATTAAAGGCACATTTTAATGGCAAACCGGTTGAACCAGATTCCTTGATAATTTTTTTCGAATCACAATGGTCTCCCTTTCGTGTCTTTAATCCCACTAAAATAACAGTAGAAGAAATGAAAAATAGCGGTCGTCTGGATCTGATTTCGAATCAAGAGATCAAAAGAAAAGTGATCGCACTCTATAATCAATACGATCTTTTTGAACAAGATGAATTACTATTTGTTTCATCAACACGTCAACTACAAGAAATGGGCAAGACCTATCTTTACGATATTGACAACCCTACTGTACAAGAATTAACTGAATTATTCAAGGAAAAGGAGATTAGAAACAATATTCGGGTAAATTATGCCTCCGGAAGAAATAAGACTGCCATAGAAACTCAAAATGCTTGTAATGAGTTGTTGGATAGTTTGAAAATTTACTTGAATAAAAAACAATTGTAAATGATCAACTTCTTTAGAAAAATTCGTAAAAAAATGGCGGACGACAACAGACCTCTACAGTATCTGCGCTATGCGATCGGCGAAATCATTTTGGTGGTCATCGGGATTTTGATTGCCCTGCAAATCAACAATTGGAACGATCATCGAAAATCCGATTTGAGGAAAAATGCCTTGTTAAAGGCGCTACGAACCGAATTTAATTTAAACCTTAAGCAATTGGAGGAAGTGATTTCTTATGACCAAAGGGTTATAAAAAGTACCGGACGCATCTTACATCTGCCATCGGATGATCCGGTCCTTCAATTTACTGATTCACTCCGAGTTTTATTGCAAAATACCAGTTGGCTTTGGACTTTTGATCCACAAAATGGTGCTTTGCGCTCAGGGATGTCTTCCGGTGATATTCACCTAATTCAAAATGATTCCTTGGTCAATTTACTTTTTAGCTGGCAAGATGTGGTTGCCGATGCCAAAGAAAATGAAGATCGAAGTATCGATCTAAGGCTACAGGGTAAAACTGTGATAGACAGATTTGTACGAAGTATAGACTATCGGAGTATGGAGCACCCGGATCTCGGGAAGAGTAAAACACCTTCAGATTACAGAGCATTGCTAAACGATCCTTTGTTTGAGGATTATATATCAGAAAGACACACTTTTACAGAAGAAGCTGTACTTGAACTGGAACTTGTAAAAAAGAATAACCAAAAAATACTTGAACTGCTTGAATTAGAATTAGAAAAAACAGATGATTTATCAAAATAGTCAAAAATAAATAAAACGAATCTCGACCCTTTTGAAATGACAGAAGCGATAAAAGAAATCGCAATGCAAGGATCTGCTGATCTCCGATTCATACCATTTGGTCCCTTTTTTTGGCTATATTTAACTTTTATTGATTTATACTAACTTTTAATACTCTGTTTATGGGAATTTTTTGGGATTTAATTCAACAAGATGAAATTCAAAAACAAAAAGACAAGGCCAACAGCATAGAAGAACGTGTAGATATTTTGGAAGAAGAACTAAAAGCCACCAAGGCCTTGTTGAGAAAAACATTGATTGAGCTGGAAAAGCATGTCATAAAAGACATTGACGGCGACGGAAAAATGGGCTAACAATCTTCCAACACCGAGCAATGGCCGATGAACTTTTTTCTCCGAGAAAGGAGATATAGTACATTGAAAACAAGGCCCTCAAATAGATCAACCATAACCATAACAGCCTCACCATGAATAATTTTTTAGCATTAATTTTGATCTTTACCCTTTCACTTGCCAATGCGCAAAAGGAAATTCAATGCGAGATACAAACGGAAATTGGCCAAATAAAACTTGTGCTCTATCCTGAAAAGGCCCCAAAAACCGTTACTAATTTCTTGAATTATGTTCGCAATAAAAGTTATGACGGAAGTTCCTTTTTCCGGGTTTGTACCCCGGAGAATGAAGCAGAAAGAGAAATTCAAATTCAGGTCATTCAGGGTGGTGATGTGCCCGAAGACAAAATGTTTTTACCAATCCCCATTGAAACAACCCGGACAACAGGTTTAAAGCATCTTAAAGGAACTGTTTCCATGGCAAGAGGTGAGCCCGACTCTGCCCAAAGCAGTTTTTTTATTTGTGTAAGGGATGAACCTGAGTTAGATTTTGGAGGTAAAAGAAACCCCGATGGTTTTGGATTTGCTGCTTTCGGGCAGGTGACAGAGGGTATAGAGATCGTTGAAAAAATTCAGCAAGGAGAAAACGAAGAGCAAATGTTGTTAAAACCGATCCTAATTAACGAAATTCGAATAATTGAGTAATGAGGATAAATTTTCTTTGAACAACAACATAAAAACGGTTGCATGAAATGAAGATCAACCATCCTTCTGATGTAAAAAAATCATAATGAATCAATTAAAACTGACACATAACAAATCAATAGTAGGCATTGAAGAAGGCGAACTTGTTGGTTATTCTATGGATAATCAGGAATTCATCCACCAAAAAGGTTCTCCGGGATGGCGAAATTCAGATACGGAGATGTTCCCGGTGATAGGCCCCACAGCGCAGAATAATTTTGTGATTCCATCACCGAAGGGAGCAAGTTTTCAGGACCAGCACGGGCTGTTAAGAGAATTGCCCTATACCCTGGTTAAATTTGATGAGACTACTGCCGTTTATGAAAAGAATTATAAAGCGAATACTTCAGTAAAAAATAGCAAATATCCCGAAAAATCCCCTCTGGAAAAGGTTTCTTGGCCCTATGATTTCCATTTTCAAAAATCATTTATCCTCGATGAAAATCAGTTATTCATTGAATTTCTGATCGAATCTGAGCGAGATATGCCATTTATGCTGGGCTACCATCCGGCCTTTCTTTTGTCCGGAAGCGGAAAAGAAACGATCAGCGCCAATAATCAAAAAATAAACCTATCTGAAATTAAAGCCGGTGGCTCCAAAGCATTTCCTGTTTTGGATTGTGAGGAGATCCTATTAAAAAAACAGGAGGGATTTGATCTAAAAATAAAGACCATAGGTTTTGGTCATTTTATGTGCTGGACAGAAGTGAACAATATGCTTTGTATTGAGCCCATCACTCAATATCCTTATCTGGGTAAAATGAATTTTGAACAGGATATGTTCAAAAAATCAAAAGGATTAAATACGTTTTCCGTATGTATACAGCCTGTAAAAAAAACTTAACTTGTTCCTTATTAAAATAAAATGATGAGTCAGCCTTTAGAAGAATTAAAATATCCCATCGGACCATATGACCCAACCATAGAAATTTCCGATAAACAGATCAAAAGTTGGATTGCTGTGATCGAAAAATTTCCTGAAAAGATAGCCGGTGCCATTGAGGATCTTAGTGAGGAACAACTCAAATGGGCTTATCGACCCAACGGGTGGAGCATTAATCAAGTAGTTCACCATTGCGCAGATAGCCATATGAACAGTTTTATCCGATTTAAACTGGCGCTCACCGAAGAACAACCGATCATTAAACCCTATGCAGAGGATCGTTGGGCACAACAGGCAGATTACTTGGATGTATCGCCCAAAGAATCCTTAAAAATTATAGAGGGTGTCCATGCCCGTTGGACGGTTCTGTTAAAAAGTTTGAACAAAAACCAACTCGACCGAACTTTTATGCATCCCGAGCACAGAAAGATCTTTGCCTTAGAACAAGTGATCGGGTTATATGCCTGGCATTGTGACCATCATTTAGCGCATATAGAACAAGCCATCAACTACAATAATAGATTTTAGTTTTTACTTGACGAACATATGATCCGGATCCCAATGCATCACCTTTTTCGAAAAATAACTGTCGTTGCAAAGTAAACAGGGCGCACAGGCTCTGAATCCCATTTCTGGCGGTTCGATCACAGGATTTCCATTGCGTATACCATCAAAGAAATCGGCAAAATGATCGAGATGTGCATCCTGATCCTCGGCAATAAATTGGATCGGTTCTTTAGTAGGTCTAACTTTTTGCGCCTGGGTATATTTTTTGTTATACTGGTTCATAATTTCCTTTTGCATGGCATCCGGATAGGTTCCCAAAGCGTCCCATCCGCCAATTTCAGGGGCCTCTGCCATGATGCTGTGATGAATAGTGACCGAATTTCCTGAAACCTCCATCACCCCCTCATCTCCGATAAATCGGACAAAATTAGTAGGCCCTTTCCCACTGGCAAAGTTTACGCGCAAAGTCAATTGAAATTGAGGATGATTTTGACTTTGTGGGTATTCCATGATAGCCGCTAAGACATCGGGTACGTTTCTGCCATCTTTCCAATAGCTCAACTGACCCGAAGAAAATATGGTATTGGGTCCGTTCGATTCTAAAATATAATGGATAGCTGTTAATAAATGAACAAAAAGATCCCCGGCTACACCCGTACCAAATTCTTTATAGTTCCTCCACCTAAAAAATTTCAATGGATCAAAAGGTTCTGCCGGCATTCCCGATAAATAAGTATCCCAATCAACAGTTTTAGTCGAAGCATCTGTAGGTAAAGTATATTGCCAGGCCCCTAGTGCGCTTTGACGATCATAGGCAGCTTCTATACAATTCAAATTGCCTATCGCCCCATTTTTATAAAGTTCTTTAGCTTTGGCATAAGCCAAACCACTGATGGGCTGACTTCCTACTTGAAAGATGACCTTACTTTTTCTATATTGACCCAATAAGGGTAATCCCTCTTGGACACTTTTGACCATGGGTTTTTCACAATACACATGTTTCCCATTTTTCATGGCTTCCGTAGCGATTCTCGCGTGAAAATGATCGGAAGTAGAAATGACCACGGCATCTATGTCTTTTCTGGTTAAAATTTCGTTATAATCCCGTGTAATGGCAATTTGTTTACCATACTTTTCTTGAACATGAGTCAAACGTCCGCTATAAAGGTCGCAAGCCGCAACCAACTCAACTCCTGGCACTTTTAATGCAGAATCTAAATTATTGTGACCCATGATACCTGTACCTATTCCGGCAATCCTTATTTTATCATTCGCAGTCACTTTTTTGGTCCGTTGGAGCATCCTTTGTTCAATTTTTTGATCATTATTGAATCCCATGATGGGTAATGCCCCTAAAACCAAAGAGGATTTTCCGATAGATTTAATGAATTTGCGTCTACTTGCCTTCATAAACAGATGATTTTCAATTTCAATTATACATGACTAAAAATAGAGATAATTAATGAGACCACACAAAAAAGTTTATCCTGATTACAATGATACGAGATACACTTTACAGACTTACTAAGCACAAAAAAACCTCCCATACTTTTCATATGTGGAGGTTTTTTAAATTTATTCAATTGTAAATTTTAGTTGAAATCAATCACAACCATCCGATTTTTCCACCTTAAAAATTCTGCCATTATCTAAAATGGTTTTGATACACTGCCCGGTTCTACTGTTATACCAATTAACCCTTTTCCTTCCATTTTGCGTTCTTTCATTTTGCTTGACAAAACCCCCGGATTGCAAACTGCGAAATGCCTCATCGGTAGATTTCCCAACCAAATGGTCTGTAGCAACATAAGGTTGATATCCCCCTTGCCCGGAGTGATGACTTGTTCTTGAGCTCCTTTCAGCTACCCCTTCTGTATACCCATTACTGTAAGCCTCTTTTTCTACATTTGAGGAATAGTAATTATGATAACTCACATTGTATAAACCGTCACTAAAACCTTTGTCATATGCCCTATCTTGGGCATTGCCCCCACCCCTATTATCTTCTTTGTTGCAACTTAATGCCATCGCATCTGCAACAGACGCTATTCTTCCATCACTTGTTCTTACAACGACACATTTTCCTACGTTGTCGTTCCACCAATAGGTATAAGAATCATAGCCAGACTTTTCCGTTTTAATATGCATATAGCCGCGTTTGCCCATATCTTGGTCTATATAAGCAGCTTTTTCTCCCACGAGATCTGTAAACTCTCTGGGAGTTTGGGCTTTTAGTGTAACAGACACCATTAAAACAAGTGTCACACCGAAGTAAGTCAATAATTTTTTCATGTTTTTTTTGATTTTGGTTAATTTAAAAGTGTTCATTTTTTTGTTTCATTCTAATTTCTTCAATAATCTTTTATTGAGTTTCAATTATAGAAACCTAGGTTAAATTTTTTGATCAATAGTGAATCCTGTTATGTACAGCCAACAAAAAAATCAAAGTGTGAGGTCCGAAAATTTGATTGATTTAATTCTAATTCACCTAAAACAGTTGATTTTTTAGTAGTTCTGCTACTGTAGTAAATTTAGAGATAAATTGTTTAATATAGCATGCTTTACTTCAAAAATATGTATAAAAAAAGCCTGCAAGAAATAACAGGCTTTTTTACAATACGGTATCTAAAGTGATCAATCACAACCATCCGATTTTTCTACCTTAAAAATTCTGCCATTATCTAAAATGGTTTTGATACACTGCCCGGTTCTACTGTTATACCAATTAACCCTTTTCCTTCCATTTTGCGTTCTTTCATTTTGTCTTACAAATCCTTCAGATTGTAATTTACGAAAAGCGCTATCTGTATTTTCGCCAACTAAATGATCTACCCCAACATAAGATTGATAACCACCATAACCGGAATGATACTCCGTTCTGCTATTTCTCTCGTTAACACCTTTATTATAACCACTGCTATAGGCGCTCATCTCAATGTTAGATCCATAGTAATTGTGATAACTCTTTCCGTATAATCCGTCTTTATAACCCTTGTCAAAGGCCACATCTTCAGCATTGTTATTGTAATGATATCCATTGTCATGGTGGTGGGCATTATGACCATTATTATAATTATAGTTATAACTGCTGTTCGTATCGGGTTGGTTACAATCAAAAGGCATAGCATCAACCACAGAGGCTATTCTTCCATCCGTTGTTCTTGCGCATACACATTTTTTTGAGTTGTAATTCCACCAATAGCTATATGAGCTGTATCCGCTCTTTTCCGTTTTCATGTGCATAAATCCTTTTTTTCCAAAATCCTGATCAATGTATTGGGCTTTCTCACCAATTAAAGAGGCAAATTCTCGACTATTTTGAGCGGTCAAGGAAAATGCCACCATCAAAATAGCCCCTGTACTTAACATGAATCTTTGTAATCTTTTCATTTAATATAATTTTATGGTTAATTTCTTTTCTACAGTAAATGTTATCTCATATTGATATTCTCTATGACCCATTTTTGATCAGGCCCACCGTTGGAATCTGTCAAGACAACTTCACCACTTTTGTTGTACTGACCATTTCTATTGGAATCTAGAACAAAATTATTTTTGATGTTTCTGATCACGTATTCGTTGTGTCCCACGTTTTCAAATCGCCATTTCTGCCCGTCATTACCCCCCCAGTCGAACAAGGCAACAGGCTCTCCACTTTTTTTCTCCTTCTGTCTGTTCAAGGTAAGCGCATGCTTGTTTTTTTTGTTTCTAATTGAGATTTTACCACTCTCCAATGTCTCAACAGACCATAACTGATTTTCCGAATTGTTTTGCATATGCATCACCATCTTGCATCCCTGTTTTTTTAGATCTCCATCTTTAGCACTTAAAACTTGTCCCGAACCTACATTGCGAATCACATAGGTTTCATTTTTGTTCCATTGAGCACTTAGGGATAAACTGAAGAAAAATACGGCCACTAGGCTGTAATAAAAATTGATTTTCATAGTGTAAGGTTTGAAGTTTTTATTTTTATTTAAAAGTCCAATTTAAAGAAATTAATCAAAATGTAAAAACTGAGCGGAGATTTTTTTTTAGTCATTAGAAAATATTTTATTTTGAAGATCCTTTAGGCCAAAGCTGGTTGCATACCACGGAATGTCTCGCATCCTAAATGCAAAAATGATAGGGTCTAATTGATCACAATTGATACATGACTAGGCGTAATTATTTTTGGTGGGTTTAGTATATGGACAGTGTATGTATAATGTATGGATAGTGTATGAAACAAAAGAAATCGAAACAAGTCTTTAATGCATGAACCACACAAAGGACAACCTACCTAAAAAATGTCTGGCAGACATTTTTAGCGAACTGGCCGGGTGGCGCCCCGATCACCCGCCAAACATATCCCTTGTAGCTGCCTGAAATAAAAAAGCCGAAGAGAATTCTTC
>CAZWAN010000008.1:0-70366 GCA_964631875.1 uncultured Flavobacteriaceae bacterium | reverse complement strand
ATGATCAATATTTATCTCACGTTTAAAGGCAATTGTCTAAAGGCTTTTGAATTTTATAAACAGGTTTTTGGAAAGGATTTTGCCATGCTCAGCACTTTTGCGGATATGCCGCCCCAGGAAGGGATGCCTCCTTTAACAAAAGAGGATCTGAAAAGGGTGATGCACGTTACGCTTCCAATAAGCGGAGAAACTGTTTTAATGGGGAGCGATGGTCCTTCATTTATGGATGATCAATTTGTTCAGGGAAATAACTTTTCTATTTCGATCAATACCAAAGACAAGGCAGAAGCAGAAGCGTTTTTTAAAGCCCTGGGCGTCAAGGGGAAAGTAACCATGCCTTTGGCTACCACTTTCTGGAATGCCTATTTTGGGATGCTTACAGACCAATTCGGGATCAATTGGATGGTAAATTGTGATCTTTAACTAAAAAAATTATGGAAAATAAATCAATTAAAATGCCCGGTTGGTATCTGATATTGTCCGTTCTGTTTTTATTGTGGAACTTGATGGGTGTGGCCTCCTTTTACCAACATATAGCCATTTCGAATTCACCTGAAGCCTTATCTGTCTTGCCACCAAATGAGGCCGAATTATATGGGAAATATCCGCTGTGGACCCATGTGGCCTATGCTGTCTCTGTACTCACTGGTGTGTTGGGCTGTATTGGACTAGTGATGAAAAGAAAATGGGCCAGGCCGGTATTTGTCGTTTCCCTGATCTCTATTTTGGCGCAGATGACTCACAGTTTATTGGTTGCCAAGGCAACCGAGGTATACGGTCCCGTCGCTGTGGTCATGCCTGTGCTGGTTATCCTCATCGGTGCCTTTCTGGTTTGGTTCGCAGATTATGGAATCAAAAAGAAATGGCTCACTTAAACCAAGGATCTTAAAAATTTAAAAATTGCTATACGATGTTTTCTAAATTATTATTGATTTTCAGCGCTTGTTTTTTAGGAGTCTTAGGCGTTGTACTTTCCTTTTTTCCTCAGGAAGTATTAGTCTTTTTCGATCAGGACCAATTACCTTTTACAATTTTGATAATTCAATTGGCAGGTTCACTGTATTTCGGACTGGCCATTTTGAATTGGATGTCGAAGAATAGGGTAATAGGTGGTATTTATGCCCGTCCATTATTGATGATCAATCTCATTCATTTTATGGTGAGCAGCATTACACTGGTTAAATTTTCAGTGGGAATGCTCAATACCTATTTGTTGATCCTGGCAACTATGTACATCCTTTTTACTTTTGCCTTTATTTATGCTTTTATGACCAATCCTTTGGGAGAGTCTGAAAAGATTGAAGAAATTCTTTGATCAATTTTATGTAGAACTTACAAGAAAGGATGATCTTTTTTCATCTTGAAATTTGTATTTTTGAGGTACTTACCTTAAACGTACTTTATGAAAAAATTTGCTTTACTGATCTTTTGCATATTTTTTATTCTCAGTTGTAAGCCGGATAAAAATAGAGAAGATGCAAATGTGACAACCCATAAACTCAATCAAACCGTGTATTATGGCGGAGATATTTTAACCATGGAGGGTGATGAACCTACCTATGCAGAAGCACTTGTACAAAAGGAAGGGAAGATTGTTTTTGTAGGTTCTAAAGCCGATGCCTTGAAAAAAATTGAAGGAAAAGCTGATGAGGTAGATCTTCAGGGAAAAACCCTGGTACCGGGATTCTTTGACGCACACGCCCATTTTTATGGATTTGGTGCTCAGGCGGTTACTGCAAATTTGCTCGCTAGTCCTGATGGAAAGAGCGATAATATTCCAGATATAATTTCGGAATTAAAAGATTGGTATGCCAAAAATGGAACGGATAAAACCCAGGGTTGGATCCTTGGAATGGGGTTTGATGACGCCGTATTGGAAGAAAAAAGATTTCCGACCAAAACTGATCTGGATGAGGTGTCAAAAGATTTACCTGTTATGATTGTCCATATATCAGGGCATTTTTGTGTGGTCAACTCAAAAGGTCTGGAAAAGATAGGCATAAATGCAAGTACGCCAAATCCGGAAGGTGGTGTTATAAGGAGAATGCCCGGTTCAAATGAGCCCAATGGTGTTTTGGAAGAATTGGCCGCCATACCAATTATGATCAAAAATATAAGCCCGGTCGAACCTGAATTGGCCGATTACTATATGGACGAGGGTCAAAAAATGGCGGCAAGTTTTGGCTATACCACCGCGGTGGAAGGACGTGTCATGTCTAATCACGAACAGATGGCGGACTATGCAAAACGAGGCAAATTTTATATAGACGTTGCTTCTCTCGTAGATTATGCTTTCGCATCTTATATGGATACAGATTGGAGAAGCAATCGGTATAAAGACCATTACCGCATTGCCGGTTTAAAACTTACCCTCGATGGCTCCCCGCAAGGTAGGACAGCCTGGAGAACCATGCCCTATTTGCTGCCGCCTGATGGCCAGAAACAAGGGTATATGGGATATCCCGTAATTCCGGATGATGAAGAGGTGCAAAAAATTGTCGATACAGCCTTTGTCAATAATTGGCAACTGAGTATCCATTGTAATGGTGATGCTGCTGCAGATCAGCTTTTTCGCACATTGAACAAAGCTTCCATCAAATACGGAAATAAGGAAAGGCGAACTTCACTCATACACGGGCAATTGATCAGGATGGATCAATTGGATAGTCTAAAAAAATATGATGTGATCGGTTCATTTTTTCCTATGCATACTTTTTATTGGGGTGATTGGTATGATCAGATCATAGGTCCTGAAAAAGCACAACAGATTAGTCCTATCAAATCAGCATTGAAAAAGGGATTACATGTTACCAGTCATACAGATGCACCGGTGGCTCTGCCCAATTTGATGATGATCCTATGGACAACTTCGAATCGGTTGAGCAGGAGCGGTAAGGTGATGGGACCTGACGAAAGGTTGTCAGTCTATGAAGCGCTAAAATCGATCACCATTTGGGGTGCATACCAATTTTTTGAAGAAAAGCAAAAAGGAACTTTAAAAGAGGGTAAATTAGCTGATTTGGTGATCTTGGATAAGAATCCTTTAAAGGTCGATCCGATGACACTTAAAGATATTTTAGTCTTAGAAACCATTAAGGAAGGAAAAACAATCTTTAAGTACTAGATCAAAATTAAGAAAGAGGTACCTCTTTCTTAATTTTTTAGTAAAGTGTTTTTGAACATTTTAGGTTGAGGATATGAAGTTTTGAAATAGGTCATTTTTTCCATTATCCGGCTGAAAAATAGGGTCATTTCGGAAGAAACCGAGTCGTTAAAAAAGTTTGCCTTTCTATCAATTCGACAAAATTATTTAACTTTAAAATTCAAACATTCAACCAAATCTCATATGGATTTTTCCCTCAAAAAAACAGCTATTACACTTGGCAAGATATTGGTTGGACTTCTACTTTTGGTCTTTGTCATTATCGGCATCGCCCTTAATTTTGTTTTTACTCCGGAAAAAATTACACCCAAAGTAGTTGAGGCCATCAATAAGAATTTAAATGCTGAGCTGCATGCAGAAAGTATTGAACTCAGCTTTTTTAAAACTTTTCCAAATTTTACGCTCGAGGTAGCGCATGGCTCGATTGTTAATCATTTAAATGATATGGTTCAGAATAAGGCTATTTTAAGGCGAGATTCACTCGTAATTTTTAATCGTTGTCTGTTAAGCGTTAACCCCTGGGCCTTTTTGAGGAATAAAATTGTAGTTGATCAGCTGGTAATCGAAAAACCCCAAATCTATGCTTATATAAGCCCTGAGGGAAATGTGAACTGGGACATTTTAAAAAATACGGATTCCATAAAAACGGAATCAGAAAAAACTCAAGAAAAAAGTGATTTTGAGGCTAATATAGATATTAGGGATGTTCAGATCAAAGATGGATATGTTTTTTTTGAAAACAGTTTAACTGACCTCTTTTCAAGTCTGGAAGGTCTTGAATTAGGACTTAAGGCAAAGTATAATCCCGAAAAGATTTTGTTAGATCTGGACTGCAGATCGGAATCCTCGCATATTTTTAAACAAGGCGATTCTTTATTGCATGATTTTGGACTTGGTATTGTCTCAAAGCTTGAAGTTGACAGATTGACTAAAGCCTTACATACGGAGAAAACGGGTTTAATCATTAATGATGCCGCGTTTGTAGTGAGTGGAGACGTTTTGCTTCATCAAGAAAAGAAAGTTTTAGAGTTGGATTTGGTTTTTGGTCTTGAAAATGCCAGTTTGGAAAATTTATTGGGTCTGATACCGGCCAGTATGATTGATAACAAGACTTTACCTCAAACCAAGGGAGATATTGATTTGAATGGAAAAGTTAAGGGAGACTACGGTAAAGAAATATACCCTGCTATTGATGTTGCGTTAAAAATTAAAAACGGCGAAATAGCTTATCAAGGAAGGCCTAATAAATTAGATAAGTTACAAGCTGATTTGAATGTTTTCATCGATCCGTTGAATACAGAAAAATCTTTTTTAAAACTCGACAATTGTGAAATTTTAGGCAAGAATACTTCCATAAAGATCAAGGCTCTTGCCTCGAATATTTTAGGTAATACGTCTTTAGACGCGAATTTGGACGGCAAAATCGATTTGGGCGAGCTACAAAAAACTATACCATTTAAAGAGGGAATAAGGCTAAAAGGTAATTTTGACAGTAAATTAGAAATTTCCTTCACCAAAGAAGATATTAAAAATTCGAACTACGGAAATATTCAGGGTAATGGTTTTTTTACATTGGAAGATTTCGTAGCCGAAAACAAATTAAAAAACAATTTGTTTGGCACCGGAAATAGTAAGATTGAATTTATCCAAAAAGAAAATAGCAAATTTTTAAATGAAGCAGGTGTTAAAGTAAGAGGAGGAAGAATTAACATTAGTGACCTGATAATCCACCGAAATTCTCATTTACAACTCAGCTCGGAAAGAATATTGCTAGAATACGGAGCTATACCAGTAAAAGATTCTCTTTCTTTAAGAAGAGTGAAGTCGAATTTCGAGATAAGAAAAGCGAAGTTACAAATGGGAGATAGCGTTAGATCAAGGATAACCTGGGCTAAGGGAGACCTCTTTATCGGTCCTTCAAAAAGAAATGCAACGATGCCCTCCTTTCAAACAAAGATGCAAATCGATTCAGCAGGTATTCAATCAAAAAGCAATTATTTTGGAATAAAAAAAGGAAGTTATAATTTGTCCACAGAAAAAAACGAAAAGAATTTGTGGCCATTGGATGGAGAATTAACTTTTGAAAGTTTGGTCCTCTATGCTTCCTCCTTTCCTTTAGAAATTAAAATGCCCGAAACAAAAATCAAACTTGAGGAAGGCGAAATACGTTTGGAAAAAGCTCATCTCAATCTCGGACGTTCCGATTTTACTGCTACTGGAAAACTCTACAATTTTGGAGGACGATTTTTTAGAGATGAATTGATGAAGGGAGATTTAACTGTGCGCTCTAACTTTACAGATGTCAATCAGATAATCAAGGCCCTTAATGCCGGGGAGAAGAATGAAAAGACGGAAGAAATTGATCCCAATGCTCAATTGGTTACTATATCTGAGGTAGAGACGGCCGATAGTGCTTCGGTTTTTGTGGTGCCCAAGGGAGTTGAGTTTGTATGGAATACGTATATCGAAAAGGCTGAATTAGGTAAGCTGACATTAAAAAATTTAAAGGGACAAGTGACTTTAAAGGACCAAAAATTGGCCATGAACAGTTTGAACATGATCACCAATGGGGCCAAAATGTTTACCTCCTCTACTTATGAAGCAAAAACCAAGGAGCGAGCAAATTTAGTGATGGACTTTAAGTTAATCGATATTGATTTAGCTAATTTGATCGATATGTTTCCTGTTTTGGATTCTATCATGCCCATGGCGAATTCCTTCGAAGGAAATGTCAACTTCAGGATGAAGGGCAGGGCTGATATGGACGCGAATTTAGGTATGTCGGCCAATAAATTGGAACTGATCGCCAGAATTTTAGGAAAAAACATGGTGATCATGGACAGCGAAACTTTTAGGAAGTTAGCCAAATTGCTTTTTTTTAAAGATAAGGAGAGGAATGTGATCGATGAAATGTCGTTTGCACTTCAATACAAGGATAAAGCGTTGGAAGTCTTTCCTTCAGAATTTGAAGTAGACAGGTATCGCATTGCAGTGGGTGGTGTTCAAAGGCTCAATGGAAATTATTCCTTCCATATTTCAGTACTGAAAACTCCTGTGCCATTGGTAAAAATGGGCATTGATGTAACAGGTACTGCCAAGGGAAATGATTTTGATCTCACCAATGCGAAGTACAAATATTTTTTTGCCAAAAGGGATAAGAGAAGAGCAAAGGCCGATCAAGAACTGATGACTAGAAAGGAAGGTGTCATCAAACGCTTACCTTTTGATTGATTTTAAATATAACGTAATACAAGATGGAATGATAAGACCCTACATTTTAGCTGAGACCAATTGGAAACATTTAAAAAATGAAAAAATAGAGTTGGCCGTTTTACCCTGGGGTGCAACTGAGGCACACAATTGGCATTTACCCTATGCCACTGACAATATCGAAGCCGATTCAATAGGAGCAGAAGCGACCAGAATTGCTTGGGAGAATGGGTCTAAAGTCATTCTTTTACCTACAATTCCATTTGGTGTAAATACCGGTCAGAGTGATATTTATTTGGATATTAACTTAAACCCTTCTACCCAACTGGCTATTTTAAGAGATATCATTACCGTCTTAAACAGACAGGGAGTTTTTAAATTATTGATTTTAAATAGTCATGGTGGTAACGATTTTAAAACGATGTTAAGAGAGCTTGGCTTGGCCTTTCCAAAAATGTTTTTGGCCACAAGTAATTGGTTTCAGGCCATGAATCGCGCAGATTTTTTCGAGCTAAATGGAGATCATGCCGAAGAAATGGAAACTAGTTTGATTTTGTATCTTAAACCTGAACTGGTTTTACCAAAGAGCGAATGGGGTGATGGCGAGGAGAGGAAGCATAAAATAACTGAATTCACTGAGAGTTGGTTGTGGACGGAGCGCAAATGGTCTAAAATCACTCGGGATACGGGTGTTGGAAATCCGAAAAAAGCCACAGTTGAAAAAGGAGAAATATTTTTTAAGGCAGTGACTCAAAAAATAGCCAAAGTCATGACAGACCTATGCGCCATAGATGTAAACGAAATGTACGAATAGAATTTTTTTTACCTGCGCTTTAAAACCAGACTGTCTGCGGGATAATTTGCCTTTAAATAGGCCATTTGTGATTTCGCCCAATTCATAAGCGTTTCTTTTTCTTCTGCACTTAAATTCGCTTCTTTGTGCAGACCCAAATAAGTATAGGATTCTAAAGGCATTTCATTTTCTTCGATTACTTCTACTACTTCCTCAAATTTATGATTCTGAACCGCAATCGGTAATTTTGTAAAATCAGAAAAATTCAGGTGTTTTTTGCCATCTACTATATGGTCATTGAGCCACCAAGCCACAGGTTGTATGTTTGCATACCAAGGATACTCGGTCTTATTTGAATGACAATCGTTACAGGCTGTTTTGAGGATATTGCCTACTTCCTGAGGCACAGTGTATTTTTTTGAAACATCATTACTGAGATCATTGGAGTTGTTTTTTTCTGGTCTGAAAAACTGGATGATGAAGAAGACCGCAAGCAAAGCGATCAATATTTTTTTGATCATGATATTAATTTTTATTCGAAGTTAGTAAAAATGGAAGTATATTTTATGGTTTGGATAGAATTTGCTAATTTGGGCTGGAACTTTTTTAGTAGGCAAAATAAAAATCCGATGAGAAAAAAAATTATTTATTTAGTCATGTTGTTGCCTTGTTTCTTGGCCTGTTCTCAAGACCACGAGAAATTAAACGATGATCTGGTAAAATCTGATCCGAAGAATTATACGTATGAAGTAGTGGCAAAAGGGGCTGATATCCCTTGGGGTATGACCTGGTTGCCGGATGGCAGTATGCTGGTAACAGAGATCAACGGAAATATATATAAGTACAAAAATGGTGAACAGATCACCCTTCAAAATGTTCCGAAAATATATAGAAACGGACAGGGAGGATTACTAGACATAGAAGTTCATCCCAATTACAAAGAGACAGGTTGGATCTATTTTACTTATGGATCTTCTGAAGGAGGCGGTGAAGGAGGGAATACGGCGCTTGCTCGGGCAAAGTTAGACAAGGATGCGATGACCAATGTAGAGGTTTTATACAAAGCGATGCCCAATACAAAAAAGGTACAGCATTTCGGATCCAGGGTGAGATTCGATGACAAAGGATTTTTGTATTTCAGTATAGGAGATCGCGGTGAAAATGATGTCAATCCACAGGATCTCTCGAGAGATGGGGGAAAAATATATCGTTTAAATGAAGATGGATCTATTCCGGCGGATAACCCATTTGTCAATGATCCTAAAGCTAAAAAAGCTATTTTTTCTTACGGTCACAGAAATCCTCAAGGGATGATTTTTAATCCAATGACTAAGGGAATTTGGGTTAATGAGCATGGTCCGCAAGGGGGTGACGAGATCAATATTGTCAAGAAGGGCGCCAATTACGGTTGGCCGGTGATCACCTATGGGATCAATTATAACGGCACACCCATAACCGATAAAACGGCTATGCCCGGCATGGAGCAGCCATTGCACTATTGGGTACCTTCAATTGCTCCAAGTGGAATGGAAATTGTTACCAGTGACCTTTACCCGGGTTGGAAAGGGAATTTGTTGGTTGGTTCCTTAAAGTTTAAATACCTTGAAATGTTGGTCTTAAAGAACAATAAAGTAACAGAGCGTATCAAGTTATTGGAGGATATAGGTAGGGTGAGAAATGTGCGTCAGGGCCCGGATGGTTATATTTATGTAGCAGTAGAACATGTGGGTATCCTTAAAATACTTCCCAAGAAGTAAAACATGATGCAAAAAAAGCAGAAGTTTATTCTACGATGTAGTCTATTTCTTTTTTCATTCGTTGGATTTGCGCAACTTGGCAGTGACCAAATTGACAGTCTTGTTGAAGAATCTATGTCTAAGATGAACGTGGCTGGCGTAGCTGTGTTGGTTGTAAAAGACGGAAAAGTTGTACATAAAAAAGGATATGGCGTAAAGTCCGTTGAGACCAAGGAAAAGGTAGATGAATACACTAATTTTGCCATCGCTTCCAATTCCAAGGCATTTACATCGGCAGCCTTGGCCATTTTGGTAGATGAAGAGAAGATGAAGTGGACGGATAAGGTTGTCAAATACATACCCGAATTTACTTTATACAATGACTATGTGACTGAGAATTTCAATATTCAAGATCTGCTCACTCATAGAAGTGGTTTAGGTTTAGGTGCCGGGGACTTGATGTTTTTCCCGGATGGTTCCGATTTTTCAATGAATGATATTTTGGGTGTTTTCCAACACTTTGAACCACAATCTGCCTTTCGAACACAATTTGATTATGATAATATACTGTATTATGTGGCAGGAGAAGTAGTGGCTAGAGTAACGGGTGATTCTTTTGAGTCTTTTATTGAAAAAAGAATTTTTGAACCTTTGGGCATGAATCAGACCTATAGTTTCTGGCCAAGAATTAAAGATGGTGAAAGTTTGGCTTCACCACACAACGCAGAGGACGGGGCGATAAGAGAAATAGCGCATTTTACAAAAAATGTGAATGCAGCACCCGGAGGAATTTACGCGAATATACATGACCTCACACAATGGCTTTTTGTACAACTCAATCGAGGGAAGTATGGAAATGATCTTTCTCAAAATTTATTTTCAGAAGAGTCGCATCGAGAGATGTGGCGAATTCACACATCTTTGAAAACACCGCTTAAAGATCAATATCAAACACATTTTTACGGATATGGCTTGGGTTGGTTTTTGAAAGATGTAAAAGGGAATCTCCATGTCTCACATACGGGCGGTTTGCCCGGGATGTTGTCTAAAACAGTTATCATTCCCGATCTTAATTTGGGCGTTATCGTTTTAACAAATACAGAACCAGGGGGAGGAGCTCTTTTTAATGCAGTGAGTAATAGTATTATCGACGCCTATTTGCCCGTAGAAAGGACAGATTGGCTCAATTTTTACTTGGATAGATTGGAACAAACTAATAAAGCGGGTGATCTTATTACGGAAGAAGTTTGGCGAACAGTTCAATCTAAGAAGTTAAATAAAATAGAGGATCAAAAGTATTTGGGGCTATATGAAGATCCTTGGTTTGGAAAAGTAGAGGTTTTTATGGCTGGTGATAAAATGCATATTAAATCCCATCGTTCGCCAAAATTAAATGGTGAAATGGAATTTTATAAAGATCATACATTTGCTGTAAAATGGGAGTACCAAGATATGAACGCCGATGCCTTTGTTATTTTTCAAATGGGTAAAAATCATCTCGCAGAGGGTATAAAAATGCTGGGAATTTCTCCAAATATAGATTTTAGTTTTGATTTTCAGGACCTTGATTTTAAAAGGATACACCCTTGACGACTTTAAAAAGAGAGTTTGGTAAATGGGATTTGGTATTTTTAATCATCAATGGTATTATCGGTGCCGGAATTTTTGGCTTACCGTCTAAGATCTACGCCCTTTCTGGATTTTGGAGTTTAGCCGCTATGATCTTTTGTGCCATCATCATTTTTTGCGTGGTACTGGTTTTTGCCGAAGTATCGAGTCAGTTTAAAAATACGGGTGGACCCTATTTATATGTTCATCAGACATTAGGTCCTTTATGGGGTTTTTTTGTGGGCTGGCTGTTATTTATTTCTCGAATTGCAACCTACGCCGCCCTCGTTAATTTATTGGTTACCTATTTATCTTTTTTTTCACCAGTTTTTGAAGAGCGTATGATTAGGTATCTAACGATTACGCTGGTGACTGTTTTCTTATTTCTGCTTAATTACAGGGGAGTTAGAGATGCAAAATTAGCCAGTAATTTTCTTACCATTACAAAACTCACGGCTTTATTTTTATTTATTGCAGTCGGATTGTTTTATATCGATACTGACCTGCTGTTCAGTCATACAGAAATTCCTTCCCAGTCCAATTTATCGGCTTCTATTTTGGTATTGGTCTTTGCTTTTACCGGGTTTGAAGCAATTTTGGTCAATACGGGAGAAGTTAAAAATCCAAAGAAAACGATACCTTTTGCTTTGATTGTCAGTATTTTAATTGTCGCTTCGTTTTATTTGCTAATACAAGTGGTTTGTATGGGAACATTGCCTGATTTAGCCAAAAGTGATAAACCATTGGCTGAGGCAGCCTTTCAATTTTCCGGTACCTTAGGAGGGGGATTCATAAGTTTGGGTGCACTTCTTTCTATTTTGGGTACACTTCATTCCATTGTCCTCATAGGATCGAGAATTCCCTTTGCTATGAGTAAAAAAAAGCAATTACCTAAAATATTCTCAAGAATTCATCACAAAACAGCAATCCCTAATCTATCTATTGTGATATTTTCGTTCCTTGTGTTGATTGTTTCAATTAGTAATACTTTTTACTATGCTTTGGGATTAAGTGTGATTACGAAAGTGATGATTATTTTTATGACAGCCCTGACGATGGTTAAACTGAGAAAGATTGGATTTGGAGTTGAAAATTCTCTTCGTATAAAGGGAGGAAATGGTCTGGCCATTTTTGTGATGTTTATTTCATTGTGGTTACTCTCAAATTCTAATAAAAGTGAATTCTTTACGGTAATGATTGCTTTGGCGGTGGGTGCACTTATTTATTTTCTGAATAAAAGAACATATAAAAAAGCTTAAATTGCATATAAATATTTTGATTTGAAATTGCTTGTTAAGAATTTTGTTTTCATCTTCCTTTTATCAACCTTTCTGTCGGTTTTTAATTCTTGCGATAAGGTTATGGATGGAAAAAAGAAGATTGCCATTGCTGCTGCCGCTAATTTGCAATTTGTTATTCCTGAACTGATGGAGGCTTTTACACAAGAAACAGGTATAGATTGCAGTGTAAGTGTTTCATCTTCTGGAAAGTTAACCGCCCAAATAACTGAAGGAGCACCTTTTGATCTTTTTTTATCGGCAGATATGTATTATCCAAATTATTTGTTTCAAGAAGGATTTGGATATAAAGAGCCTGAGGTTTATGCAAAGGGTATCCTGGTATTATGGTCGATGAAAAAAATGGATTTGACGGTAGAGGGATTGACAGATCCCAGGATCAGACATATTGCAATGGCTAATCCCGATTTGGCTCCCTATGGGATACCGGCAAAGGAATTATTAAGAAAAAAGGGCATGTGGGAATTGGTGCAGGATAAACTTGTTTTTGGAGAAAGCATTTCTCAAACCAATCAGTTTATTTATACCGGTGTGGCCGAGGTAGGTTTTACTTCAAAATCTTCGGTTTTAGATGAAAACCTAAGAAATAAAGGAACTTGGAAAGAAATTCCACCCACAGCGTACAATGAGATATCACAGGGTATTTTGATTTTAAAGAACAGTGAAAATATGGAAGGAGCTGAAAAATTTTACAACTTTATTTTTTCGATCAAAGGAAGGGAAATCCTCAAAAAGTACGGCTATGAAGTATGAATGAACTCAAGGGACATATAAAAGAAATTGTGTGCAGTAAATCCATCTCCTTGGTAAAAGTAGAAGTAGATCAAGTGCTCTTTTCTGCCATTGTAATAGATACTCCTGAAACGGCACATTATCTCGAGATTGGCCATCCGGTAAAAGTGGTTTTTAAGGAAACCGAAGTTGTTATTGCCCTTGAAAAGAACCTTCCTATCAGTTTGCAAAATAGAATGACAGGAAAAATCATGGCTTTAGACAAAGATGAATTATTGTGCCGATTGACAATTGAGACCAACTTAGGTTTGATTATCTCTATTATTACAGCGAATGCGGTAAAGCAACTCAATTTAAGTGTGGGGCAGGAAATTTGTGCCATGGTTAAAACCAATGAAATAATGCTCTATCATGATTGATTGGTCTCCCTTAATACTCACCTTCAAGCTCGCGGCGATTACTACCTTATTGTTATTGCTCATCGCCATACCCTTGGCCTATTGGTTATCTGAAACTAAGACAAAATTTAAACCTATTTTTGAAGCATTGGTGAGCATGCCATTGGTTTTGCCCCCTACTGTTATTGGTTTTTATATGTTGGTGGCATTTAGTCCTGCTAACAGTTTCGGTCATTTTTTGGATGAGTATTTTGGTCTCCGTTTTGTTTTTTCTTTTGAAGGATTGGTGTTAGCCTCTGTTATTTACAGTTTACCTTTTATGGTTCATCCTATACAAGCCGGATTTATACATATTCCTGAGGACTTAAAAGAGGCTTCGTATTTAATGGGGAAATCTAAGTTAACGACCCTGAGAAAGGTACTTTTACCGAACATGAGGGCTTCTTTACTTACGGGAATTGTTCTCGCCTTTGCCCATACCATAGGCGAGTTTGGCGTAGTATTGATGATTGGGGGAAATATTCCCGAAAAAACGAAAGTGGCCTCTATTGCTATTTATGATAAGGTTGAAGCACTAAATTATGCAGAGGCAAATTCTTATTCCTTTATTTTATTTGCACTTACCTTTGTTATATTGTTGTTTGTTTATTTCGTGAACAGGAAATCCTCTAAAAGTATTTGGTAATGATTGATGTCTCCATAAAAAAGCAACTGCATGCGGCCAATGGTCATTTCGAACTGAAGCTTGATCTTCAGATTGAAAAAGGAAATTTCGTCAGTATATTGGGTAAATCCGGAGCAGGGAAGACCTCATTTTTGAAAATTCTGGCAGGCTTGTTGAAACCCGAAACAGGAGAAATAAAAGTAAAAAATCAGATTTGGTTCAACGAACAGAAAAGCATCCATTTACCACCTCAAAAAAGAAATATAGGTTTTGTCTTTCAAGATTATGCACTTTTCCCCAATATGACAGTAAAGGAGAATCTGATCTATGCTTCAAATCAAAAAAATCCAAAAATGATAGAAGAATTGATCGAGGTATGTGGCTTGGGTGAACTAGGGCAAAGAAAACCGGAATTCCTCTCAGGCGGACAAAAACAGCGGGTGGCAGTAGCACGGGCACTTGCGCAAAAACCCGATATCTTGATCTTAGATGAACCCCTTTCGGCTTTAGACTTAGAAATGAGACATGAGTTGCAGGAATATATACTGACATTACATAAGAAATTTGAGCTTACAACAATTATGGTCAGTCATGATATAGGTGAAATTGTCAAAATGTCTGATTTATTGATCATCTTAGAAAAAGGGAAAATAAAGGAAATAGGAAATCCCAAAACATTACTTTTTAAAAGTAATGTCAGCGGTAAATTTCAACTCACAGGGGAGATATTAAATATTGAAAAACAAGATTTTCTAACCATATTCACGGTGCTTTCAGGGCAAGAAATTGTCAAAGTAGTTGGTGAAGAAGAAGATAGTAATCGGTTTAAGATTGGCGACACAGTCCTGCTAGCGGCTATGGCTTTTAGTCCCTTAATGTACAGTAGAAATCAATAATTACCATTTCATTAACAATTATTGATGCTCATTTCTAAAAAAAAGTCTTAATCATTTTGTATTTTAGTAAATCATTAAAACTAAAGTTCAAAATCATGATACAATATACAGCAATTGAAAAGCGGGTGCGTTTTAAAAGCACATTGTTTATCTTTTTTTTAAGTCTAATTTTTGCATTTCAACCTAATATTTACGCTCAGGAAACTGAAGATTTTGTCGAATTTACAGGAATAATCGTTTCTGATAAATCGGGAAAAACCCTTGAATATGCCAGTATTTCTGTAGAGGGGTCAAATATTTCCACCGTGAGCAACAGTGAAGGCGAATTTTCTTTAAAAGTGCCATCAGATTTGAGCAAGAATAATTTGCGTATTGCTTATTTGGGATTTAACAATAAAATAGTTTCGTTGGAAAGTTTAAATGCACAAAAGAATGTGATCAGACTGACAGAGTCTATTGAGCAACTTAAAGAGGTAAATATAACGACCAGAGATCCTGAAAAGATTGTGAGAGAGGCGGTGGCGAGAATAAAGAATAACTATACTGATGAACCTTTAATTATGACTGCTTTTTACCGGGAATCTATCAGCAAAGGAAAAAAATATGCCTCACTTTCAGAAGCCGTTGTTGAGATCTACAAACAGCCCTATACTTCAAAAACGGAGGATTATGCCCGTTTGTTTAAATCTAGAAAAAGTACGGATTATAAAAAATTAGATACCCTGGTTCTCAAATTACAAGGGGGTCCTTACAACACTATGAGGTTTGATATTGCCAAAAACAGAAACCTGATCTTAGACGAGGAAAGTTTGAGAAATTATTCGTTTAGTTATACAAATATTACCAATTTAAACAACCGTCCAACCCACATCATTAGCTTTAGACAATTGCCGAGCATTGAAGAGCCCATGTTTTATGGCAAGCTTTATATTGATGCGCAAAGTTATGCCATTACAAAAGTGGATATTAGCTTGAATTTAGAGAATAAGGCTCTGGCAAGTAGATTTTTTGTTAAAAGAAAGCCCAGTAATGCCGATGTAACACCTACAACTGCCAACTATCAAATAGACTATAAAGAAAATAACGGTAGATGGTTTCAAAGTTACAGTCGGTTAGAACTTGGATTTAAGGTTAACTGGAAGAAGAAATTATTCAATTCGAATTATGGTGTAGTTATTGAGATGGCCATTACAGATTGGAAGAAGAATGCGGACAATGTAAGTTTAAAAAACACTGAAAAACTGAAATCGAATGTGATTTTAGTTGATGAGACCTCAGGCTTTGCCGATCCTGATTTTTGGGGTGAGTACAATATCATCGAACCTGAAAAATCGATCGAAAATGCCATTGACAAAATCCAAAGAAATTTAAAATAATCTCGTAATTTTTGTTAAAATAGGAAGAACTCAAAAGGTTCTTCTTTTTTTGGTCTTACATTTGCCTGATTTTGATTTGATTTATGAGGTTTCTTAAATATTTTCTCCTAATAGTTCTGGCCTTTTTTTTGGTGATGGCTCTTTTCTTTACCGGAGTCTATTTTGGTGTTTTTGGGCACCTGTACAATAAGGAAGAATTGAGAGAATTCAAGAATGAAACCGCTTCACTGGTCTATTCGGAAGAAGGAGAGTTGTTGGGTAAATACTTTGTTCAAAACAGGACCAATGTTGAATTTGAACAGATACCCCAGGATCTAATCAATGCCTTATTGGCCACTGAGGATGTGCGTTTTTATGATCATCAAGGAATAGATACGCGCAGTTTAATGAGGGTGTTGGTTAAGAGCATTATTTTTCAGCAAGAAAGTGCCGGAGGAGGTAGCACACTTACGCAACAATTAGCAAAGAACATGTATGGGAGAAAAAGTTTTGGGCCACTCACAACTGCAGTCAACAAATCGAAAGAAATTATTCTTGCCAACCGCCTTGAGCATATTTACAGCAAACAGGATATTTTAAAACTATATCTCAATACGGTTCCTTTTGGAGAGGATATTTACGGAATTGAAAGTGCTTCACGTCGTTATTTCAATAAACAGGTCCAAGATTTGAACATTCAAGAGAGTGCAGTCTTGGTTGGGATGCTAAAAGCGAACACATATTACAACCCAAGGTTGTATCCTGATCACGCCTTGAATAGGAGGAATACGGTACTTGAGCAAATGTATAAATATGATTTTCTCAATGAGTCCTTGAAAGACTCAATTCAAAAATTACCCCTCATTCTGGATTATGCAAATTTGAAAAGCCATGGTAAGGCAAACTATTTTTTGCAGCAGGTAAAGCGAGAAGCAGAAAAAATAATTGATAGTATCAACCAAAAGGATGGCACTACTTACCGTATTTATTCAGATGGATTAGAGATACAGACCAGTTTAAACCTGGAAATGCAGACATACGCACTTTCGGCTTTTCAGAAACATCTGTCAAAAATGCAACCTCTTCTTGATAGGCAGTTGAGTAAGGGATCGGGAAAAAAAATGCTGAACTCATTGTCAGAAAAGATTTTAGAGAAGGGTAAATTTAAACACCTTGAAGAAAAAAGGAAGCGTGAAATATTTTCATGGGAAGGGTTTACTTCCGATTCAATTTCACTTCTTGACAGTATCAAGAGAGATCTGGGCTTGTTACATGCAGGTATGTTAGGATTAGATCCGAATTCAGGAGGCATCAAAGTATGGGTTGGAGGGATAGATTTCAGGAGATATCCCTATGAGCAGATATATGCCCAAAGACAGATTGCTTCTACTTTTAAACCTATTCTTTACGCGGCAGCCCTGGAAAATGGGATTGAGCCATGTAATTATATCAGCAATGATTCTTTGGTACTAACCGATTTTGACAACTGGACTCCCAGAAATTATGACAATTCATTCGGAGGCAGGTATTCTGTTGCTGCTGCACTGGCAAAATCTATGAATGTGCCTACGGTGAGATTGTTTTTGTCGTTGCCGTTTAAAGAACTGCATTCCATGTGGTCGAACTTGGGGTTCAGTCAGCAATTGGAAACGAATCCTTCGGTTGCCTTAGGATCTTCGAGTGCCAGTATTTATGAATTGGCCACGGCCTATGCCGCATTTGCCAATGGAGGAAGAAAAATTCAGCCATATAGTGTAGTAAGCATTAAAACTGCTGAGGGTATAACGATATATGAGCATATGCCTGCCCAAAAACGAGATGTCGTGATGAGCGAAAATACCAGTACTTTGATGAGCACCATGTTGAGGAAGGCCGTGATGGAAGGAACCGGGAAGGCAATTTCTACTCAATTTGGGGTAACCAAGGAATTCGCGGGTAAAACAGGTACTTCACAGGATTATGCCGATGCCTGGTTTGCAGGATTTACTCCTAATTTAGTATTGGTTTCGCGCGTAGGTTGCAATTCTCCAAGTCTCCATTTTAATTCAGGGGCCTTGGGTTCCGGAGGGAAGTTGGCTTTGCCATTGGTTGGTTATACACTAAAAGAGATTCAGCAAAGTAAAACATTATCACCTAGTTATTTGACAAATTTTGAACCATTATCTGATCAAGAAATGGAAAGTATGGCATGTGAGGATTTTGTCGAAGACAGTAATGTTGAAAAATTCTTCGACAAAATTTTTGGTAAACCAAATATGACATCAGAAAAGGCAGGGAGAAAAGCCAAAAAGGAGGTCAATAAAAAGGAATCTTTTTTTAAAAAATTATTTAAGAAAAAGGATTAGATCAATTAAATAGATTGGTCATGATGGCAATTCCGCCAAAAAAGAGTAAAAAGATCAAGGCAATTCCTATGCCAATGAGCATAAGGATCAGGCTACCCTTGGCATAATTCTGTCTGTGGATATTGCTGTGATCCCCAAAAGCCCAGATCAAAAGCATAATCAAACCCACTAAAGGGAGAGACGTTATAAAAACGGTAATGGCCCAATCTGTTGGGCTCATGGGTTTTACCTCATTTAATGTTATATTTTCCATTTTTCTACTTAATTATTGTTAAAAGTAATTAAAATATTGTTCAGCATCATTAAGAATTAGAATTAATTTGTACATTTGCGCCCTCGAAAACGTATATAAACAATTAAAAGCGGACAGATGAAAGGAGGTGCATCGCAATGTTAATAATCCCGGTAAAGGATGGTGAGAACATAGATAGGGCTTTAAAAAAATTCAAAAGAAAATTTGACAGCACTAAGACAATGAAAAACTTGCGTGAGCGTAAGCAATTCACAAAACCATCTGTATTAAAGAGACAACAGAAATTGAAAGCCAAATATATTCAAGGTATTAGAACCGAAGAAGAGAAAGGATAAATTCTTGTCGAAGACAGTATAAACCGCTTAAGATAATTAAGCGGTTTTTTTATTTTTATCGTTTAAACAGTTTAAAAATGGCTAAATTTGTGTTAGGTAAAAACGACTAATTAATTATTCTCCCAAAATAAAACTGTTTGACCTTAAAAGCTTTTTTAGACTATTTGATTTTTGAGAAGAAATATTCTCCCAACACACTTTTAGCATATCGGAAAGATCTGGAGAGTTTTCTATCTTTTTGTCAGGAGAACTTTAACAGAGAAGATCTTGAAAATCTAGATTATTCATTCGTTAGGCAATGGATATTGGCTTTGGTGGATCAGGAGCTGAGTAACAGGTCAATAAACAGGAAGATGAGCACACTCAGATCTTTCTATGTGTTTCTGATGAAATCCAAATTAATTACTGAAAATCCAATGAAACATCATAAGCCTTTAAAAATGGCAAAAAGAGTAAATGTTCCTTTTAATCAAAGAGAAATAGAAGAGGTCATTGAAATGATGAGGGAGGCGGAGGATTTTACTTCGGTGAGAAATGGCCTGATTGTGGAGCTTTTGTACAGTACCGGAATTAGACGTGCCGAATTGATTAATTTGAAAGTATCTGATATAGATGTTGGTGGTACATTGATAAAAGTGCTTGGAAAAAGAAATAAGGAAAGATTTATTCCGTTATTAAATTCATTGAAACCTAGTATAGAGAAATACAGTTTATTGAGAAGAGCTCAGCATCCTGTGGAAGACTATTTTTTTATTACAGAAAAAGGGGAGAAAATATATCCAACATTAGTTTATCGTTTAATAAATGATTATTTTAGTAAGGTGTCCAGTAAAGTGAAAAAAAGTCCCCATACCTTGAGGCATTCCTTTGCGACACACTTATTAAATGAGGGAGCAGATCTGAATTCGGTGAAAGAATTACTTGGACATTCCAGTTTAGCATCTACTCAAGTTTACACGCAGAACAGCTTAAGTGAATTAAAAAAAATGTATAACCAAGCTCATCCAAGGAGCGTTAAAAACCATTAACTATGAAAGTATTTGTGCAATCAGTTAATTTTAATATTGATCAAGCGTTGGTTGACTTTATCGAAAAGAAGGTATCGAACCTTGAAAAATTCAATGAAAAGATCATTGATGCTGAGGTATTTTTAAAAGTTCAAAATACAAGTGATAAGGAGAATAAGATATCTGAAGTAAAAATCAATATTCCTGGTAACGATGTAGTAGTTAAAAAAGAGAGTAAAACCTTTGAAGAGGGTATAAGTTTGGCGGTTGAATCACTGAGAAGACAACTGCTAAAAAGAAAGGAAAAACAGAGAGCGTAAAATTTTCGAAAATATTTTAAAAAAGTTTTGTAGAAAACATAAAACTTTATACATTTGCAAACCGTTTGAAAGAGCGGTTTGTTTTTTTATGAAGTGATGTCGTTCACAGGTTAATAAAAAGGCGAAATAGTTCAAATGCCGGTGTAGCTCAGTTGGCTAGAGCAGCTGATTTGTAATCAGCAGGTCGTGGGTTCGAGCCCCTCTACCGGCTCGTTCTTTGAGATAAAAATATGTTGGGGAGATACTCAAGCGGTCAACGAGGACAGACTGTAACTCTGTTGGGCAACCTTCGTAGGTTCGAATCCTGCTCTCCCCACTTTAATTTGAATGCGAGAGTAGCTCAGTTGGTAGAGCTTCAGCCTTCCAAGCTGAATGTCGCGGGTTCGAGTCCCGTCTCTCGCTCTATATTAGGAAAAGCAAAGGCGGTATACCTTTTACTCTTAAGTTAAACTTTATACCGGTTGCCTTATGAAGCATAAGCCGGTGTAGCTCAGGGGTAGAGCGTTTCCTTGGTAAGGAAGAGGTCACGGGTTCAAATCCCGTCATTGGCTCTTGATTTTGTAGAGAAAGTTTAGATGAGGCTGACTAGAGCAAATAATTCTACTTAATCTTCGGTAAATTTTACTGCGAAAATAAATTTTAACACAATAAATAACTAAGACATAAAATTAAACAATCATGGCAAAAGCAACTTTTGATCGTTCAAAACCACACCTTAATATTGGTACAATTGGACACGTAGATCACGGTAAAACTACATTAACTGCTGCTATCACAAAAGTATTAGCAGACCAAGGTCTTTCTGAGGTAAAATCATTTGACCAAATTGATAATGCTCCTGAAGAAAAAGAAAGAGGTATTACTATCAATACAGCGCACGTTGAATATTCAACTGCCAATCGTCACTACGCACACGTAGATTGTCCAGGTCACGCGGATTATGTAAAGAACATGGTTACAGGAGCTGCGCAGATGGATGGTGCAATTTTAGTTGTAGCTGCTACTGACGGTCCAATGCCACAAACTCGTGAGCACATCTTATTAGGACGTCAGGTAGGTATTCCAAGGATCGTTGTTTTCATGAACAAAGTGGACATGGTTGACGATGCTGAATTATTGGAATTGGTTGAAATGGAAGTGAGAGACTTATTGTCTTTTTACGATTATGATGGAGATAACGGTCCTGTGATTCAAGGTTCTGCTTTAGGTGCATTGAACGGAGAAGAAAAGTGGGTTAAGACAGTTATGGAATTGATGGATGCCGTAGATGCATGGATCGAGATGCCAACGAGAGATGTTGATAAGCCATTCTTGATGCCAGTTGAGGATGTATTCTCAATTACTGGTCGTGGAACTGTGGCTACCGGTAGAATTGAGACAGGTGTAGCTAACACAGGTGACCCGGTAGAAATCATCGGTATGGGTGCTGAAAAATTGACTTCTACAATTACAGGAGTTGAGATGTTCCGCAAAATTTTAGACAGAGGTGAAGCTGGAGATAACGTAGGTCTTTTATTAAGAGGTATCGATAAAGAAGATATTAAAAGAGGTATGGTTATTTGTAAGCCAGGTTCTGTAAAACCACACAAAAACTTCAAAGCTGAGGTGTATATCTTGAAAAAGGAAGAAGGTGGACGTCACACGCCATTCCATAAAAACTACCGTCCTCAGTTCTATGTGAGAACAACTGATGTTACAGGAACGATTAGCTTACCTGAAGGTGTTGAAATGGTAATGCCAGGTGATAACTTAACTGTTACTGTAGAATTACTTCAAGCTATCGCGTTAAACGTAGGTTTAAGATTTGCGATCCGTGAAGGAGGTAGAACAGTTGGTGCTGGTCAGGTAACTGAGATTTTAGACTAAGGAATGATTTTCTTATAAATACACTAAAGGTTTCTGTCGGGTATTTCGACAGAAACCTTTGTTAACATGGTGTGTTTACAAAATAAAGTGCTCTTTATCGAAATGTAAATCATTTTTAATTGGCGCACTATGATACGGGTGTAGCTCAGTTGGTAGAGCACTGGTCTCCAAAACCAGGTGTCGGGAGTTCGAGCCTCTCCACCCGTGCAAAAAATACTAGTATGAATTTAGTAACATATATCAAAGAATCCTTTGAAGAATTAAGGTCACATGTGTCTTGGATGTCATGGCCAGAGGCACAGAGGACAACTGTTGTGGTAGCTGTGTTTACAGTGATATTCGCAGTGGCTGTGTTTTTGGTTGATAAGACTTTTCAATTTGGATTCGAAAAATATTTCGATTTATTTAACTAAAAGAATAAGATGTCTGATAATGTAATGAAATGGTATGCTGTTAGGGCTATCGGTGGTCAGGAAAATAAGATCAAAACCTATATCGAGAACGAAATTGCGCGATTAGGCTTATCAGACTATGTTCAACAGGTATTGGTACCTACAGAAAAAGTGATCCAAATTAGAAACGGAAAAAAGTATAACAAAGAAAAAGTGTTTTTTCCCGGTTATATTATGATAGAGGCTAATTTGAGCGGTGAAGTACCTCACGTAATTAAATCTGTCACCGGAGTAATAGGATTCTTAGGAGAGACCAAAGGTGGTGATCCTATACCATTAAGACAATCTGAAGTCAATAGAATGTTAGGAAAGGTTGATGAATTGGCTGTACAGAATGAGAATGTGGCTATACCTTTTATGAAAGGAGAAACTGTTAAGGTAATTGACGGTCCTTTTAACGGATTTGACGGTACAATTGAAAAAATTAACGAAGAAAAACGCAAACTTGAAGTAATGGTTAAAATCTTTGGTAGAAAAACACCATTAGAATTGAATTACATGCAAGTTGAAAAAATATCATAACTGTTACGCGAACTGAGGTCTCCCTGGCTTCCACATAGGGTGGTCTAAAACATGATTAAAAATGGCAAAAGAAGTTAGTAAAATAGTTAAATTACAAGTACGTGGAGGCGCCGCAAACCCTTCACCACCTGTAGGACCTGCATTGGGTTCTGCCGGGGTTAACATTATGGAGTTCTGTAAGCAGTTCAATGCGAGGACTCAAGATAAAGCGGGTAAAATTTGTCCGGTAGTGATTACCGTTTACAAGGACAAATCATTCGACTTTATTGTTAAAACCGCACCGGCAGCGACACAATTATTAGAAGCAGCTAAATTGAAGAGTGGTTCAGGAGAACCAAATAGGAAGAAAGTAGCTACAGTTACCTGGGACCAAGTAAAATCAATCGCAGAGGATAAAATGCAAGATTTAAATGCATTTGAAATAGAATCTGCTATGTTGATGGTGGCCGGAACTGCGCGCTCAATGGGAATTAGAATTAAAGGAGATGCTCCTGTTAAAAACGCATAATTATGGCAAAATTGACAAAAAAACAAAAAGAGGCGAAAGCTAAAGTTGATGTAAATGTTGCCCATAATTTAGTGGACGGTTCAACTTTAGTGAAAGAGATCACCAACGTAAATTTTGATGCAAGTGTTGATATTGCAGTACGTTTAGGTGTAGACCCAAGAAAAGCAAATCAAATGGTGAGAGGGGTAGTTACTCTGCCTCATGGAACCGGTAAAGAAGTACGTGTGTTGGCTTTGGTAACTCCTGATAAAGAGGCTGAGGTAAAAGAAGCAGGTGCTGATTATGTGGGATTAGACGATTACCTTCAAAAAATTAAAGAAGGATGGACGGATGTTGACGTGATTGTAACCTTACCAAGTGTAATGGGTAAATTAGGTCCTTTAGGAAGAATTTTAGGTCCTAGAGGTTTAATGCCAAACCCAAAAACAGGTACAGTAACAATGGATGTCGCTAAGGCAGTACAGGATGTAAAAGGAGGTAAAATCGATTTTAAAGTTGATAAGACCGGAATAGTTCATGCCTCTATCGGCAAGGTTTCTTTTGAGGCTGAAAAGTTGGCAGAGAACGCGCATGAATTAGTTCAAACTCTTGTGAAATTGAAACCTTCTACTGTAAAAGGTTCTTATATCAAGAGTATATTCCTATCAAGTACCATGAGTCCTTCGGTAGCTATTGATACAAAAACAGTTTAATCAGTTAAATCGAGCGAAAAATGACAAGAGAAGATAAAGCGTTAGTAATAGATGAATTAACAGGCAAATTAGCCGAAAATAATGTCATCTATCTTGCAGATATTTCAGGCCTCAATGCGACTGATACATCGAACTTAAGAAGAGCATGTTTTAAAGCAAACATAAAACTTGCTGTTGTTAAAAATACCTTGCTTTCTAAGGCAATGGAAAAATCTGATAAGGATTTTGGAGATCTTCCAAGTATTCTCAAAGGAAATACCTCTATTATGATTGCAGAGGTGAGCAATGCTCCTGCAAAAGTAATTAAGGAATTTAGGAAGAAATCTGACAGACCTGTTCTTAAAGGAGCTTTTGTTGAAGAATCTATCTACGTTGGCGATGACCAATTGGATGCTTTGGTAAATATTAAGTCTAAAGAAGAGGTAATTGGAGATGTAATCGGATTATTACAATCACCAGCCAAGAATGTAGTTTCTGCATTGAAATCTGGTGGAGGTAAATTAGCCGGTATCTTAAAGACCTTATCAGAAAAAGAATAAGTACACACTAAAACTAAATAATAAAAAATTTAAATTTAAAGAAAATGGCAGATTTAAAAGAATTCGCAGAACAATTAGTTAACTTAACTGTAAAAGAAGTTAATGAGTTGGCAAATATCTTAAAAGAAGAATATGGTATTGAGCCTGCAGCTGCTGCTGTAGCGGTTGCTGGTCCTGCAGCTGGTGGTGGAGAAGCTGCTGCTGAAGAGAAATCAGAATTTGATGTGATCTTAAAAGCGGCTGGTGCTTCTAAATTGGCAGTAGTTAAATTGGTAAAAGAATTAACCGGTTTAGGATTAAAAGAAGCTAAAGAAATCGTTGATAGTGCACCTGCTCCAATTAAAGAAGGTATCTCTAAAGACGAAGCTGAAGGATTAAAAGCTTCATTAGAAGAGGCAGGAGCTGAAGTAGAGCTTAAATAAATTTCCTACTTAAATATCTAAGGTTTAGGACTTTAGGGTATGTACCCTAAAGCCTAAACCATTTTTGCATATATATTCTTTCTTAGATTCTAATTTAAATTTTTCTCCATTGGCAACGAAAAAAGATAACCAAAGAGTAAACTTTTCATCAACCAAATTATTCACTGATTATCCTGACTTTCTGGATATCCAAGTAAAGTCTTTCCAGGATTTTTTTCAGTTAGAAACAAAATCTGATGAACGTAGTGACGAAGGTTTATTCCAGACCTTTCAGGACAACTTTCCAATTACTGATACACGCAATAACTTTGTTTTAGAGTTTTTAGATTATTTCGTTGACCCACCCAGATATAGCATTCAAGAGTGTATTGAAAGAGGGTTAACCTATAGTGTGCCATTAAAAGCCCGATTAAAATTATATTGTACAGACGAGGAGCATGAAGACTTTGAAACGATTGTACAAGATGTATATTTAGGGACGATCCCTTACATGACTCCAAGCGGTACTTTTGTGATCAATGGAGCAGAAAGAGTTGTGGTTTCGCAATTACACAGATCACCTGGTGTATTCTTCGGACAATCGTTTCACGCAAATGGAACAAAATTGTATTCTGCCAGAGTAATTCCTTTTAAAGGTTCCTGGATTGAATTTGCTACGGATATCAACCAAGTGATGTATGCGTACATCGATAGGAAGAAAAAATTACCTGTTACCACACTATTCAGGTCTATCGGATTTGAAAGAGATAAGGATATCCTTGAAATTTTTGACCTCGCTGAAGAAGTAAAAGTGTCAAAAAGCGGATTAAAAAAATACTTAGACAGAAAATTAGCTGCAAGAGTACTCAAAACTTGGTTTGAAGACTTCGTTGATGAGGATACCGGTGAAGTTATTTCTATCGAAAGAAATGAGATTGTTTTGGATCGTGATACTGTTCTTGAAAAGGAGCATATTGACGAGATCGTTGATTCCGGTGCGAAAACAATTCTTCTGCACAAATTGGATAATGAAATGGGAGATTATGCCATTATCCATAATACACTGCAAAAGGATCCGACTAACTCAGAAAAGGAGGCTGTTGAATATATATACAGACAATTACGTAATGCAGAACCACCTGATTATGAAACAGCGAAAGGAGTAATTCAGAAATTGTTTTTCTCTGATCAGCGTTATAATCTTGGAGAGGTGGGTCGTTACCGAATGAATAAAAAATTGGGTCTTGATGTAAGTATTGATGAAAAAGTACTTACGCAATTAGATATCATAACCATCGTAAAGAATTTGATCAACTTGGTTAATTCTAAGGCTGAAGTTGATGATATTGACCATTTATCTAACCGTAGAGTTAGAACGGTTGGTGAGCAATTGTCAGGACAGTTTGGTGTTGGGTTGGCCAGAATGGCAAGAACCATACGTGAACGAATGAATGTACGTGACAATGAAGTGTTTACACCCATTGATTTGATCAATGCCAAGACATTATCGTCTGTGATCAATTCATTTTTTGGTACCAACCAGTTATCTCAGTTTATGGATCAAACGAATCCACTGGCAGAGATCACTCACAAAAGAAGGTTATCAGCTTTAGGTCCCGGAGGACTTTCAAGAGAAAGAGCCGGGTTTGAGGTCCGTGACGTTCACTATACACATTACGGTCGTCTTTGTCCGATTGAAACACCTGAAGGACCAAACATTGGTTTGATATCATCTTTAGCGGTTTATGCAAAAGTTAATAGCTTAGGTTTTATTGAAACTCCTTATCGTGAAATTCATGATGGAGGTCTGGATGTTAAAAAAGATCCAATTTATTTGAGTGCTGAAGAGGAAGAAGGTCAAAAGATTGCCCAGTCAAATTTGGATGTAGACCTAAGTGGAAAAATTACTACTGAAAAAGTGGTGGCCAGAGAAGAAGGAGATTTTCCATTGGTTGATCCAAAAGAGATCAATTATATGGACGTTGCACCAAATCAGATCGCTTCTATTTCTGCTTCGTTAATTCCATTTCTCGAGCATGATGACGCGAACCGTGCTTTGATGGGATCGAACATGATGCGTCAGGCGGTTCCACTAATGAAGCCTGAGGCACCCATTGTTGGTACCGGATTGGAAAGAAGGGTAGCAACTGACTCCAGGATTTTGATCAATGCTGAAGATAACGGGGTTGTTACTTATGTCGATTCAAATAGAATTGAGATTAAATACGAAAGAACAGAAGAGGAGAGATTAGTGAGTTTTGATGATGATTCTAAAACGTATAATCTTATCAAATTTAGAAAAACAAATCAAGGAACGGCCATTAACTTACACCCGATTGTTAAAAAAGGTGATCATGTAACTAAGGGGCAAGTTCTTTGCGAGGGTTATGCCACAGAAAATGGAGAACTCGCTTTAGGAAGAAACTTGAAGGTGGCTTTTATGCCATGGAAAGGATATAATTTCGAGGATGCCATTGTGATTTCTGAAAAGGTAGTGCGTGAAGATATTTTTACTTCAATTCATATCGACGAGTATTCCTTGGAAGTTAGAGATACGAAGTTGGGTGCAGAGGAGTTGACAGCGGATATTCCGAATGTCAGTGAAGAGGCTACCAAAGACTTGGATGAGAATGGAATGATTCGTATTGGCGCTGAAATTAAGCCAGGAGATATTTTAATCGGTAAGATAACGCCAAAAGGAGAATCTGATCCAACACCGGAAGAAAAGCTTTTAAGAGCTATTTTTGGAGACAATGCAGGAGATGTAAAAGATGCCTCTTTGAAAGCATCACCTTCACTTCACGGGGTTGTTATCGATAAGAAATTATTCCAAAGAACAATTAAAGATAAGGTTAAAAAAGCGAAAGAAACCAATGACATTGCTAGATTAGAAGCAGAATATACGGTAAAAATCGATAACCTGAAAGAACAATTGATCGAGAAATTATTTCAATTGGTCAACGGAAAAACATCTCAGGGTGTACACAATGATCTAGGGGAAGAGATCTTCGCAAAAGGTAAAAAATATACTTTGAAGATGTTGAATTCTGTTATGGATTTCGAGCATTTGACAAAAGGTGTATGGACAACAGATAATGATGTAAACAATTTGATAAGTCGTTTAATCCATAACTACAAAATCAAATTGAGCGATTTACAAGGTGGTTTGAGAAGAAAGAAATTTACCATTACTATTGGAGATGAATTGCCAAAAGGAATCCTAAAATTGGCTAAAATTTACGTGGCTAAAAAACGCAAATTGAAGGTAGGAGATAAGATGGCAGGTCGACATGGAAACAAAGGTATTGTCGCAAAAATCGTTCGTAGAGAAGATATGCCATTTTTGGAAGATGGTACGCCTGTTGATATTGTACTTAACCCACTTGGGGTTCCATCGCGTATGAACATCGGCCAGATTTATGAAACAGTACTTGGTTGGGCCGGTCAGAGTTTGGGCGAAAAATACGCTACGCCAATTTTCGATGGTGCTAATATAGATCAAATAACTGCCTTGACCAACAAAGCCGGTATTCCGGAGTTTGGACATACCTATTTATTTGACGGAGGAACAGGTGAGAGATTTGATCAACCGGCAACGGTTGGTGTCATTTATATGATCAAATTGGGTCACATGATTGAAGATAAGATGCACGCCCGATCTATCGGACCTTACTCTTTAATTACGCAACAACCGCTTGGAGGTAAGGCTCAATTTGGAGGTCAGAGATTTGGAGAGATGGAAGTGTGGGCATTAGAAGCTTATGGTGCTTCTGCAACCTTAAGAGAAATCTTGACAGTTAAATCTGATGATGTCATGGGTAGAGCGAAAACTTACGAGTCTATCGTGAAAGGAGAGCCTATGCCGGAACCAGGATTACCTGAATCTTTCAACGTATTAATGCACGAACTAATGGGTCTAGGTTTAGACGTACGATTAGAAGAATAATATTTTTACAACAGTACCCTTCGGGGTACTGTGTTTCATTTTTCACATAAAAAAAATCTTTACCATCACCATGGCAAGACAAAAGGATAAATACACGGTAAAAAAATTTAATAAAATAACCATTGGTCTAGCATCTCCTGAAACAATTTTAGAGAAATCTAGAGGAGAAGTGTTAAAACCTGAAACCATTAATTATAGAACTCACAAGCCAGAAAGAGATGGTTTGTTCTGTGAGCGTATTTTTGGTCCTGTAAAGGATTATGAATGTGCTTGTGGTAAGTACAAAAGAATTCGTTATAAAGGAATTATTTGTGATCGTTGTGGGGTTGAAGTAACAGAGAAAAAAGTAAGAAGAGACAGAGTAGGTCATATCAATTTAGTAGTTCCGGTAGCACATATTTGGTACTTCAGATCATTGCCTAATAAAATAGGATACCTTTTAGGTTTACCGTCCAAAAAATTAGACATGATCATTTACTACGAACGTTATGTAGTCATCCAACCCGGATTGGCGAAGAATGTAGATGGTGAGCCGTTGAACAAATTAGATTTCTTAACTGAAGAAGAGTACTTAGATATTTTAGAAGAACTCTCACAAGATAATCAATACCTCGATGATAGTGATCCGAATAAGTTCATCGCTAAAATGGGTGCTGAGTGTTTGATTGAATTGTTGCATAGAATTGATCTTGATGAGTTATCATACGAATTGAGACACAGCGCAAATACCGAAACAAGCAAGCAGCGTAAAATGGAAGCGCTAAAGCGTTTGAATGTTGTTGAAGCGTTGAGAGAGGCAAACAGTAGAAAGGAGAATTTACCAGAATGGATGATCATGAAAGTGATCCCTGTGATTCCGCCTGAATTGCGCCCATTGGTTCCTTTGGATGGAGGAAGATTTGCTACTTCTGACTTGAACGATCTTTATAGAAGGGTTATCATCAGAAATAATCGTTTAAAAAGATTAATGGAGATCAAAGCGCCGGAGGTAATCTTGCGCAATGAGAAAAGGATGCTACAAGAATCAGTAGATTCTTTATTCGACAATACAAGAAAAGCATCTGCCGTTAAAACTGAGTCAAACAGACCGTTAAAATCACTGTCAGATTCATTAAAAGGTAAGCAAGGTAGATTCCGTCAAAACTTATTGGGTAAACGTGTTGATTATTCTGCGCGTTCGGTTATTGTTGTAGGTCCGGAATTGAAATTATACGAATGTGGACTACCAAAAGATATGGCCGCTGAATTGTACAAGCCTTTTATTATCAGAAAACTGATCGAAAGAGGAATTGTAAAAACAGTAAAATCGGCAAAAAAAATAATTGATAAAAGAGAACCAGTTGTTTGGGATATTCTTGAGAATGTGTTAAAAGGACATCCGGTATTATTGAACCGTGCTCCAACTTTACACCGTTTGGGTATTCAAGCATTCCAACCAAAACTGATTGAAGGAAAAGCTATTCAATTGCATCCATTGGTGTGTACGGCATTTAATGCCGATTTCGATGGTGACCAGATGGCGGTTCATTTACCTTTGGGTAATGAGGCTATTTTAGAAGCACAATTGTTGATGTTGGCTTCTCATAATATTTTGAATCCTGCTAACGGATCACCAATTACGGTGCCTTCTCAGGACATGGTTTTGGGTCTGTACTACATGACCAAAGAGAGAAGATCTACACCTGAATTTAAAGTAAAAGGAGAAGGAACTACTTTTTATTCTTTGGAAGAAGTTGAAATCGCTTTTAATGAGAAAAAAGTTGACCTGAATGCTGTTGTTAAGGTTAGAACTAACGATATCAATGAACATGGAGAAATAGCTCCAACCATAATTGAGACTACTGTAGGAAGGGTATTGTTCAATGAAGTTGTACCTCCTGCTGCAGGATATATCAACGAAGTATTGACAAAAAGGTCTTTAAGAGATATTATCGGTAAGATCTTAAAGGTAACCGATGTACCAACTACAGGAAGGTTCTTAGATTCTATCAAAGACATGGGTTATCGTTTTGCCTTTAAAGGCGGATTGTCGTTTAGTTTAGGGGATATCATTATTCCGGAAGAAAAACATGCGATGATTGAATCTGCCAATGGACAGGTAGATACTATTATGGCGAGTTATAACATGGGTATGCTCACCAACAAGGAAAGGTATAACCAGGTAATTGATGTTTGGAGTTCTACGAATAATAGGTTGACAGAATTGTCGATGAAGCGATTGAGAGAAGACCAGCAAGGATTTAACTCAGTATATATGATGCTTGATTCCGGTGCAAGGGGTTCTAAAGAACAGATTCGTCAGTTAACCGGTATGAGAGGATTGATGGCGAAGCCTAAAAAATCAACCGCTAGCGGTGGAGAAATCATTGAAAACCCGATTCTTTCTAACTTTAAGGAAGGACTATCGATTTTAGAATATTTTATTTCTACGCACGGTGCGCGAAAAGGTTTGGCAGATACGGCTTTAAAAACAGCTGATGCGGGTTATTTAACTCGTCGTTTAGTAGACGTTGCACAAGACGTGATTATCAATGAAGTTGATTGTGAGACTCTAAGAGGTTTACAAGTTTACCCATTGAAAAAGAATGATGAAATAGTCGAGTCTCTTGGTGAAAGAATTTTAGGAAGGGTATCCTTACACGATGTGTATGATCCGGAAACTGATGATTTAATCATCAAGTCAGGTGAATATTTCCATGAAGAAGAGGTTGCAAAAGTAAATCAAAGTGGATTAGAATCAATTGAAGTGCGTTCAGCATTGACTTGTGAATCAAAACAAGGTATTTGTGCGAAGTGTTACGGAGTGAGCTTATCTACCAATAAAATGGTTCAAAAAGGGGAAGCTGTGGGTGTTGTAGCCGCGCAATCAATTGGAGAGCCGGGTACACAGTTAACTTTACGTACGTTCCACGTAGGAGGTATTGCAGGTAATATTTCTGAAGAAAGTGAAATGATCGCGAACTTCTCAGGGAAGATCCAAATCGATGATTTAAAAACAGTAAAAGGTCTTGATAACGATGGAAATGAATTTGACGTGGTCATCTCGAGAACTGCTGAAGCTAAGATTATTGATCCAAGAACAGAACTTACTTTAAGCGCAAATAATATTCCTTATGGATCATTCATTTTTGTCAATGATGGAGATGTAGTGAAAAGAGGAACGTCTATTTGTAAATGGGATCCATATAACGGTGTCATCGTTTCTGAATTTGAAGGGAAAGTTGAATTCGAGGATATTTTAGAGGGAGTCACTTATAAGGTAGAAATCGATGAACAAACTGGATTTAGAGAAAAGGTAATTGCCGATTTCAAAAAGAAAAAAGTAGCACCAAACTTATTGATCAAGGATAAATCAGGTGAAGTACTTCAATCGTATAGTTTACCGGTTGGGGCACATTTATTGGTGGAAGATGGAGAAAAGATTAAATCTGGTAAGATCTTAGTAAAGATCCCTAGAAAATCGGGTAAAGCAGGGGATATCACAGGTGGTTTACCAAGGGTGACCGAGTTATTCGAGGCACGTGACCCATCAAACCCGGCTGTTGTTTCCGAGATAGACGGTGTTGTTTCTTTAGGTAAAATTAAGCGCGGTAATCGTGAAGTAATTGTCGAATCGAAATTGGGCGATATCAAGAAATACTTGGTTAAATTGTCAAACCAGATATTGGTTCAAGAAAATGATTTTGTGAAAGCGGGTATGCCATTATCAGATGGAGCAATTACTCCATCCGACATTCTGAACATTCAGGGGCCTTCAAAAGTTCAGGAATATTTGGTAAATGAAATTCAAGAAGTATATCGTTTGCAAGGTGTGAAAATTAATGATAAACACTTTGAAGTAATAGTTCGTCAGATGATGCGTAAAGTAAGAATTGTAGATTCTGGTGATACGCTTTTCTTAGAAGATCAATTGGTTCATAAAGATGACTTTATTGAAGAAAACGATAAGATCTACGGAATGAAAGTTGTTGAGAATGCCGGTGATTCAGACCTTAGACCAGGTCAGATCATATCTGCTCGTCAGTTGAGGGATGAAAATTCGATTCTAATCAGAAACGATAAGAATTTAATTGAAGCTCGAGATGCATTCCCAGCCACTGCAGAACCTATCTTACAGGGGATTACCAGGGCCTCATTACAAACAAAATCATTTATTTCTGCTGCGTCATTCCAGGAAACTACAAAAGTATTAAACGAAGCTGCTGTAAGCGGTAAAGAAGATTTCTTGGAAGGATTGAAAGAAAATGTAATTGTTGGTAAGAGAATTCCGGCAGGTACAGGTATTCACGACTACGATAATATTATAGTAGGTAGCAAAGAAGATATGAAAGTATCTTTGGAAGGATAAATTTTATGGGCCAAGTTTAGCTTGGCCTTTTTTTAGTATTATGGACAAAAAAGAAAATAAAGCTCAAATAAACATTGAGTTAGACGAACAAATGTCTGATGGTACTTATGCCAATCTGGCCATTATTAATCATTCTGTTTCAGAGTTCGTGGTTGATTTTATCAATATCATGCCGGGAGCTCCAAAAGCCAAGGTGAAATCTAGAATTATTTTAACTCCGCAACATGCGAAAAGGTTTATGAAGGCCTTGTCAGAAAATATCCAGCGCTTTGAAAGTGCCCATGGAGAAATAAAGGATTACGATGTACCTCCAATACCAATGAGTTTTGGACCGACAGGAAAAGCTTAAAAACCGAGATTTCTCGGTTTTTTTATTTTTAATCCTATACTTATGTATAGGAATTTCTATTTTTGCGGCTGCTAAAAAAATCAAAATGAGTATAAGCTTACGTTTTACTTTATTGTTTCTATTTGTACTTCAACTAACTTTTGGCCAGGATCTGGAAACACAAAACCTAAATGAAGTTATCCTTACTTCTGAAAGAATTGAAATTCCTTTTTCAGAAAATTCCAGAACGATTCAATTGATCTCCAAAGAGGATATTCAAAGGAGCACTGCCAGTAATTTAGCAGAATTACTGCAACAATATACTGGTATCGACGTGCGCAGAAGAGGAGTAGAGGGTATGCAAGCCGACCTTTATATCCGTGGAGGCAGTTTTGATCAAACGCTTGTTTTGATCGATGGTATAAAAACAGAAAACCCTCAAACAGGACATCACACGATGAACATGATGATCCCACTTAAAAATATAGAAAGAATTGAGGTTATAAAGGGCCCGGCCGCTCGTGTTTACGGACAAAATGCCTTTACCGGTGCCATCAATATTGTGACCAAAAAGCAAGTTGAAACATCGTTAAAAGGTGATGTAGGTTTTGGTTCATTTGACCAGCAACGATATGAGATAACCGGTTCCATAAACTTTGATAACTCAGTGCATCAACTTCATTATTCGAATATCTCTTCTGATGGTTATCGCTATAACACCGATTTTAAGAATCAGAATGTGTTTTTAAAAAGTAAATGGAATACACAAGGTGTGCCGGTAGATCTTATTGCCACCTTTATGGAGCGTAATTTTGGTGCCAATGGATTTTATGCAAGTCCGGCTGCAAAGGACCAATATGAGGAAACACAAGCTTCGTTGATAGGTTTGTCATCCAGTTTTGAAAAGTACAATGTAGTTTTTAAACCAAAATTATACTGGACCAGGGGGCAGGATATGTATGAGTTTATCCGGGATAGACCCGAAATATACAGAAATTTGCACATAACAAATAAAATAGGAGGTGCAATAGATGCTTCTTATCGTTCAAACGCAGGAATTACAGGTGTCGGCTTTGATTTGGCAAAAGTATCTATTGCGAGTAATAATTTGGGAAATCATAATAGAACCATGATTACCGGATTTTTGGAACACAGATTTCATTTTTTTGAGGATAAATTTGATCTGACACCAGGAATTGCGGCTACTTATTTTTCAGATTTTGGTTTTCACGCTTTTCCGGGGATCGACCTAGGTTATAAATTAAAAGAAAATGTTAAAGTATATGGGAATATGGGCTATACCTACCGTATTCCGACCTACACCGACATGTACTATTCTTCGCCAACGACCATTGGTAATTCAGATTTAGAACCTGAAAGTGCATTGACTGAGGAAATAGGATTTAAATGGAATTCGAGCAGGTTCTTTGTGGATTTTGCTGCATTTTACAGAAGTGCTGATGATTTGATCGACTATGTCAAAGAAAATGAAGACGATCCATGGCAATCACAAAATATACAGAATGTATCTACTTTAGGGATTGAGTTAACCGTAGATTACAGGTTTAGTCTATTGGATTATCCTCAATTAATTAGGTTTGGTTACGCCTATTTGGAAGACGATATCGAGAATTCTGATTTTAATTTCTCTCAATATTCACTTAATTCGATGAAGCATCAGATGAATGTTTCCTTTGAATCACAGTTTATGAAATGGATACAACAGAGTATTGCTTTCAGGTTTGTTGAAAGACCCGATGGAACCAATTATCAGGTTGTTGATGCAAAACTTACCGGAAAAATTAGAGGTGTTGAGTTAAGTGCAGGATTTAATAATATTTTTAGCGAAGAATATACAGAAACTAATCTTGTTCCTATGCCTGAGTTTAATTTTTTGGCAGGTTTGAGCTATACCTTCAATTAGTTAAGTCACGTTATTTTCTCTTTGTACAGGTTTCCATATTAAGAATTTAGATTGATGATCGTTCCTATAGTTATGCTAATCGTTCCTATAGTTATGCTAAAAGAATTAGTTTTCGTTTTTTTGGCCTCCTAATCAAAATTTTAATTTTAACGCTAGGTACTCAGTGCTTCTTCTCGATCTGAAAAAGGTAATGGGATGACTAAAAGACTTGATTCAATTCATGAACAAGTTTCTTACGATCTCGGTTAGAGATGAATAATTCAAATTTAATTTATAAATTTATGGCTAGACGCACAAACCAACCTTCATGGCCTATTTTGATCAAGATTATCTGCATTTTTTTAAAGAATTAGCCGGAAACAATCATAAGGAGTGGTTTGATATTCATCGAAAACGTTACGAGCAAAGTGTTAAAATTCCCATGCAAGTTTTTGTGAAAGAATTGATTTTGGCTTTGAACGTGATTGATAAAGAAATTCAGATAGACCCTAAAGATGCTATTTTTAGAATCAATAGAGATATTCGATTTTCAAAAGATAAGTCACCTTATAAATTACATAGCAGTGCTATCCTCTCTAAGTTTGGTAAAAAAGACAAAAATTATCCCGGTTTGTATATAGAACTTGGACCAGAGTATTTTGGTATTTATGGAGGTTTATATATGCCAAGTTCAAAAGAAATCCAAAGCGTCAGAACTTATATAGCAGATCATCAAAAGGAATTTTCTGCATTGTTAAAAGAGGCTGATTTTTTACATAAGTATGGAGGGCTAAAAGGTGAAAAGAATCAGAGAATTCCTAAAGAATTTGCGAAAATTGCAGAAGAAGAACCATTATTAATGAATAAACAATGGTATTATTTTGCACATTTAGATCCTGAAACAATTCTGCGAGAAGATTTGATTAATATTGTTGTAGACTATTATTCATCGGCTACCGGAATGCGATCTTTTTTTACTAGAGCAATTAATTTCAACTGATATCATGAAAGACAGAATTAAGACTTATGATGCATTTTATTCATTTTATTTGAGCGAACATCAAAATAAGACATGCAGGTTACTTCATTTTATTGGCACTGGATTTGTATTTGTTTTGTTTTTTATGGCCATATTTTCGGGTATTTCGAAATTATGGATAGCCATTCCATTAGTGGGATATGGCTTTGCTTGGGTTGGTCATTTTTTCTTTGAAAAGAACCAGCCGGCTACGTTTAAATATCCTTTATGGAGTTTAAGGTCAGATTTTAAAATGTTTTTTCAGCTCTTAAGCGGGAAAATATCGTTTGATGCAAAAAGGGATATAGTGTAAGCAAGATTCATATCTGCGTAAAAAGGGGATCATTTAAATACTATACCTATGAAATTTGCAATCTCTTTCATTTTGTTTTTTACTGTCTTTACTTATGGTCAGATTAATTTAAGTCCTTTGGCATTGGGTGATGTTGCTCCGACTATTTTGGGAACAGATCAATTTGGTCGTGCCGTCAATACGACAGAATTATTACCTGAACACAAAATTCTGCTCATTTTTTATCGTGGAAATTGGTGTCCACATTGTAAAAAACATTTGGCAAAACTTCAGGATAATATAGAAGATTTATCAGATAAGAATGTAAAGGTACTTGTGGTAACACCTGAAAAATTTGAACAAATAAATAAAACTAGTAAGAACTGGAATGCTTCATATTCTATTTTACACGATACGGATAATGAGATCATGGAGGCTTATCATGTAGCCTTTGAAGTAAATCAAGGCAATGTACCGAACTATTTTGAAGCAGTTTCTCAAAAGGTTGCAGAGAACAATGGTGCCGACAATATGGTTTTACCCGTTCCGGCCACCTACCTGATCGGTAATGATGGCAGAATTATCTATGTTCAATTCGATCCTAATTATAAGAACAGGTCAGATTTTGACGAGATCAAGAAGTATTTATAGAAAGCATAGGGTACAAAAAAAGTCGCTTAAGAGCGACTTTTTTATTTTAAGAAAATGATCTTACATCATTCCTGGCATACCGCCTCCCATTGGTGGCATACCACCGGCAGGGCCTTCTTCTTTGATGTCTACCAAAGCACACTCAGTTGTCAAAATCATTCCTGCAACCGATGCTGCATTCTCAATGGCAATACGAGTTACTTTTTTAGGATCTATAATTCCTGCTTTCATCATTTGTACATACTCTCCAGTTTTGGCATTAAAACCGAAGTCTTTTTTGCCTTCTAACACCTTTGAAGCTACCACTGATCCTTCGCTACCGGCATTCTCTACGATTGTGCGCAAAGGCTCTTCAATAGCTCTAGACACAATTTGAATTCCTGTTAATTCATCAGCATTTTCGGTTTTAATTTTAGTTAAAGCAGCTTTTGCTCTGATTAAAGCTACACCGCCACCGGCAACTATACCTTCCTCAACCGCAGCTCTTGTTGCGTGTAATGCATCTTCCACTCGGTCTTTTTTCTCTTTCATTTCAACCTCACTTGCAGCACCAACATACAAAACCGCTACACCTCCGGCCAATTTAGCCAAACGCTCCTGCAATTTTTCTCTATCGTAATCTGAAGTAGTAGTTTCAATCTGTGACTTGATCTGGTTGACACGTGCTTTGATGTCGTTTGAAGCTCCGCTTCCATTTACCACGGTGGTATTGTCTTTGTCGATACTAACTCTGTCAGCTTGACCTAACATATCCATAGTAGTGTTTTCAAGGGTAAAGCCTCTTTCTTCAGCGATCACAGTACCACCTGTTAACACAGCGATGTCCTCTAACATAGCTTTTCTTCTATCCCCAAAACCAGGCGCTTTTACAGCAGCAATTTTAAGAGAACCCCTAAGTTTGTTAACCACCAAAGTAGCCAAAGCTTCACCATCTACATCTTCTGCAATGATTAAAAGGGGCTTACCGCTTTGAGCAACAGGCTCAAGTACAGGTAAAAGATCTTTCATTGAAGAGATCTTTTTCTCGTATAATAAAATAAAAGGAGAATCTAATTCAGCGATCATCTTATCTGCATCGGTAATGAAATAAGGAGACAAGTAACCTCTGTCAAATTGCATTCCTTCTACAATGTCTACATAAGTTTCTGTTCCTTTAGATTCTTCCACAGTAATCACACCTTCCTTGCCAACTTTGTCAAAAGCTTTCGCAATCAATTCACCAATAGAATCATCATTATTGGCAGAAATTGCAGCAACTTGTTTGATCTTATCCATTTTACTTCCAACCACTTCTGATTGAGAAGCTAAATCTTCTACAATAGCGCTCACGGCTTTGTCGATTCCTTTTTTAAGGTCTAATGGATTTGCGCCAGCGGCCACGTTTTTCAAACCTTCTTTCACAATTGCTTGAGCTAGCACGGTAGCTGTTGTTGTGCCATCACCAGCCAAGTCACTGGTCTTAGAGGCAACTTCTTTCACCATTTGTGCGCCCATATTTTCTAGGGCATTTTCCAATTCTATTTCTTTCGCCACAGAAACGCCATCTTTTGTAATTTGTGGACCGCCAAAAGCCTTACCGATTACCACGTTTCTACCTTTTGGGCCTAATGTAACCTTCACCGCATTTGCCAAAGCATCAACACCGCGTTTTAGTCCCTCTCTTGAGTCAATATCAAAAATTATATCTTTTGCCATAATTAAATTTGTTTTTTAAATTTTTCGGGGTTTGTAAAATTAAATGATCGCAAAAATTTCATTTTCGCGCATAATTAAATAATCTGTTCCATCAAATTTTAACTCTGTACCGGCATATTTACCATAAAGTACTTTGTCGCCAACTTTAACAGTGATAGGTTCATCTTTTGTTCCTTTGCCAACAGCGACAACAATTCCTTGTTGTGGTTTTTCTTTAGCCGAATCCGGGATGATAATACCAGAAGCTGTTTTCGTTTCTGCTTCAAGTGCTTTGATAATTACCCTGTCTGCTAGGGGAGTGATATTCAATTTGCTCATATGTGTAAATTTTTTATGATTTGTTTTACTGTTGCAGAATTAGCAAATACATTGCCATTCTTTAATTTATGACAGATTGTAAAAAAAAATGCCAACGTGTCATTGCGTTGGCATTTCAAAGTGCTTTTTTTGTCAAAAACTATTGGGTAGTATCTAGTTCTGTACTTGTATCAAGTGTGGCAGGTGCATCAAAATTAGCATCCCTTTCATTGATAATTCCTTCTGTTTCTGACCTGGTGTCTATTGAATTATTTCTGGGAATAGCGAAATTTGAAAGTAAGATTAAGGCAAATAATACTGTGGCCAATGTCCAAGTACTTTTATCTAAAAAGTCATTTGTATTTTGCACGCCACCCATGTTCTGGCCACCTCCAAAAGATGAAGACAAGCCTCCTCCTTTTGGATTTTGAACCATAATTACCAAAATCAACAAAATTGCTACAATGAAGATCAAGATTAAAAATAAGGTATAAGACATAATGTACTAATTATATGATTGTAATTCTTTTATTTTCTCAATTTGGTGTGCAAAGAAACTACTTTTTTCCGGATATTTCAAACTTAAAATTTGAAAAGCTGTAATGGCTTTTGTGTATTTTTTTTGCTCTAGATAAACATGGGCCAAGGTTTCAGTCATGAGTTGTTCATTTTCAACTGTACTGTTGTCATTTACCGATTGGTTTTCCAGTTCGGTAAGTGTCCCAATTTTAGGGTTCGCGGCAATGAATTTTTCGATCAGTTGAAACTTTTCACTTTTAGATTTATTTTCAGTTCTTTCTTTAATTTCGATTAAATCGGTTTCTCTTTTAATAGGTTTGAAACTTGATAATTGCATCCATTCAAAGAAAGACAATTGATCGTTGGATTTGAATTGGATAGGTTTTCCGATGAGTACTTCTCCTTCCATTTTTTGATCGTCTTTTTCCCGATGCACAGCTAAGGGAGTATCGGCCGAATCAATCTCCGCTTCTTCGGACGATTTGATCAACTTACTACCCGGATATATTTGGTCTACTTCGAATTTATCGGAAGTGATGAAATCAAAAAGTATACTTCTGTCTGTTGTATGCGCTGCTGTTTGTTTAAGGTTTATATTGTATTTGTAGCTGTGTTGCTTTTTTAGTCCGTGTAAATGAATGGCCCTTGCAGCTTGGAAAAACGGAAATTCCTGAACGATTTCATCTAAATCTCTAGTTGCCTCTTTGTCGATGAGGTTAGGATTGACGAGAAATTCCGTTAGATCGATTAAATTAATGGCCATAATTTACCATTTAGCTACTGAAGCATTAAAAATGTCTTGCGTTATTCTTTCAAATATTTCGAGATAGGCTGCTTCAAGAACAGCTCCTGAGAGTTGAGCATTGGCATCAAAATCGCTAAAAAAAGAAAAAGTTCGGTCAAAATTATCTTCCTCAACCAATCGGTTGAAAAACCTAACTCTAACGGCAATAGTCAATCTGTTTTGAGCAGCTGTTTGCCCTGCAGTAGCTGCAATAGGGATTACTCTATACTGGGTAATCTCTCCTTCAAAAAGTAGGTCGCCCCCAGTATTGGTCAATTTTAAATTCGTTTGTCTTAAAAAACGATCTTGTAAAGCAAGGGTGAATTCTTGGCTCAAGCCAGGTTCGACCAATTGTGCATTGTTGGGAAAATTGTCAATCTGGATAGTTTTTGCTTCTCCAGTACTTCCACCCGTGAACGAATATACACCACAGGCATTCGTAGTTAAAAGCGCAATAAGCAGGAAAATTGGTGTGATTTTATTCAATCTTCTATTTTTTTCAGGATGTAACAAATTAACAACATGCAAACTACAATTACAAGTCGTACTGCTTTATTTTGCGATATAATGTTCTCTCTGAGATACCTAATTCTTTGGCAGCCAATTTTCGCTTACCCTTATTTCTATCCAAAGATTTCTTAATCATTTCATATTCCTTTTCTTGTAATGAAACAGATTCGTCGATGGTCTCGATATCATCATAACTATTGATGTTTGGAGATTTTGTATAAGCTTCTGTTACCTGTGGGCGAATTATTTCTAGATCATCTTCCACGTCTTCGTAATCTTTTCCGTAGATCTTATTGATCAGATATTGATTGCTTTCGGTCGCTTTTTGTTTTCCATCTTCTTTCATCAGAGACTGGGTCAATTTTTTCAAATCATTGATGTCATTCCGCATATCAAACAAGACCTTATACAGTATTTCTCTTTCATTAGAAAAATCAGAATCAAGGGATGGTTTTTTGATAATAGCAGGAAGATTAGACTGATAATCAGGTAAGTATGATTTTAAAACCTCTTTTGAAATAGATCGGTTTTGCTCAATAACAGAAATTTGCTCGGTTATGTTTTTTAATTGTCTAATATTTCCGTTCCATGAATAGTTTACCAAAACCGGTAATGCATCATCTTCTAATTTGATGGTCGGCATTTTATATTTTTGAGCAAAATCAGAGGCAAATTTTCTAAATAGCAAATGGATATCATCCGGCCTTTCTCTCAATGGTGGGATGTAGATCTCTACTGTACTCAATCGGTAATATAAATCTTCTCTGAACTTTCCCTTGTGAATGGCTTCCATCATATTTACATTGGTTGCAGCAACAATCCTCACATCTGTTTTTTCTACCTTAGAGGAGCCCACTTTCATATACTCTCCTGTTTCTAACACCCGTAAAAGCCTTACCTGGGTTGGGAGTGGAAGTTCGCCTACTTCATCCAGAAAAATAGTTCCACCATCCGCTTCCTCGAAATACCCGCTCCTTGTTTGGGTAGCACCGGTAAAAGAACCTTTTTCATGCCCAAATAACTCGCTGTCTATGGTTCCTTCAGGAATAGCACCACAGTTAACAGCTATATATTTATTATGTTTCCGATGGGATAAATGATGAATAATTTTGGGAATACTCTCTTTACCTACACCGCTTTCGCCGGTTACAAGAACTGAAATATCGGTTGGCGCTACTCGGATTGCCTTTTGCAGGGCTACATTTAGCATATGATCGTTTCCAATGATGCCAAATCTTTGTTTGATGGTTTGTAGTGATTCCAAGGGTTTAGTTTTTAATAAATTAATCTATACGGCTTCTCCAATAAGGGTAGCAGATGTACATCCAGTAACTTTTACCTGAACGAAATCGCCAATTTTTTGTCCTGTTTTAGGAAAAACAACAACTGCATTCTGTGTATTTCTTCCCATCCAATGCTCGTCACTTTTTTTAGAATTGCCTTCTATGAGCACTTCAACGGTTTGACCTACAAATTGCTCCATTCGGAATAATCCATGTTTTTGCTGTAAGTTGATGATTTCAGATAACCTTCTTTTTTTTGTTTCAAGAGGAACGTCGTCATCGAATTTTTTAGCTGCTAAAGTACCGGGTCTTTCCGAATAGGCGAACATAAATCCGAAGTCGTATTTTACATATTCCATTAAAGACAATGTATCTTCATGATCGGCTTCTGTTTCTCCGCAAAATCCTGTGATCATATCCTGTGAGATAGCGCAATTCGGGATGATCCTTCGCACATTATCTATTAATTCCATGTATTCTTCCCGCGTGTGTTGCCTGTTCATTCGATTCAAAATTCGGGTACTCCCAGATTGAACGGGTAGGTGTATGTATTTACAGATGTTCTCGAATTTGGCCATCGCATGCAGTACCTCAAGTTTCATGTCTTGTGGATTTGAGGTAGCAAAGCGAATTCTCATGTTTGGTACAGCAGTGGCAACGATCTCCAATAATTTTGCGAAATCCACTGCGCTGGCTTTTGCAATCTCTGAAGCCTTGTCGAAATCCTTTTTTAATCCGCCACCAAACCATATGTAAGAATCAACATTTTGTCCTAAAAGGGTAATTTCTTTATAGCCCTTTGAGGCCAGATCTAAAGCTTCGTCTACTATACTTTTCGGATCTCTGCTTCTTTCGCGGCCTCTGGTAAATGGAACCACACAAAAAGTACACATATTATCGCAACCTCTCGTGATAGAAATAAAAGCTGAAACACCATTTGTGTTGAGTCTGACAGGCGATACGTCGCCATAGGTTTCCTCTTTTGAGAGAATCACGTTAACAGCTTCTCTGCCCTCGTCAATTTGTTTCACCAGATTAGGAAGGTCTCTGTAGGCATCGGGACCCACAACCAAATCGATCATCTTTTCCTCTTCCAAAAATTTTGCTTTTAGTCTTTCGGCCATACATCCCATCACACCAATTTTCATATCGGGATTTATTTTTCGTACATGATTGTATTGTTGCAATCTTTTTCGAATAGTTTGCTCTGCTTTTTCTCTAATGGAGCAAGTGTTTACCAACACCAGATCAGCATCTTCCAGTAAATGGGTAGTGTTATAACCCTCATCAGCTAAAATGGAAGCTACAATTTCACTATCATTCAAATTCATTTGGCAACCGTAACTTTCTATAAAAAGTTTTTTAGTGTTTCCTTTAATTTGATCGGTAATCAAGGCCTGCCCTTGCTTTTTCTCTTCTATGATATGTTCACTCGACATTTTTGATATTTTGGGATGCAAATATACGATCTAAAATTTGTTTTTATGACATAATGTCAGGGCTATTTTAAGAATAAATAACTTAGTTTTAGACTTTTTTCAGATTAAAATTTTGATTTAAAAAAAACTATCTAATTTTGCATACCCGAATTTGACCATACTTTTGAACAAAAATTGTCGTTTTATCTCGGGAAAAATCTAATCTAAAAAGACATTATGGCTAAAAATTTAGTAATTGTTGAGTCACCTGCAAAAGCAAAAACACTAGAGAAATTTCTTGGTAAGGATTTTCAGGTAGAGTCTAGTTTTGGTCATATTGCTGATCTGCCTTCTAAAGAAATTGGTGTAGATCTGGAAGGAGATTTTACTCCTATTTATAAAGTGTCTTCAGACAAAAAAGCTGTTGTTGCCAAATTAAAAAGTCTCGCAAAAAAATCTGAATGGGTATGGCTAGCAAGTGATGAGGATCGCGAGGGAGAGGCAATAGCCTGGCATTTGTTCGAGCAATTAAATTTGAAAGAAGAGAAGACCAAAAGAATTGTTTTTCATGAGATTACGAAAAACGCAATTCTAAAGGCCATTGAGAATCCAAGAAGTATTGATTATAATTTGGTAAATGCACAGCAGGCAAGAAGGGTATTAGATCGATTGGTAGGCTATGAACTGTCACCTGTGTTATGGAAAAAGATAAAAGGCGGTCTGTCTGCCGGTAGAGTACAATCTGTGGCCGTAAGATTGATCGTGGAAAGAGAGAGGGAAATTGAAAATTTTCACAGTGAAGCTTCTTATAAGGTAACGGCAGAATTTAAACAGCTTAGTTCCGGATCGAAAATTAAGGCGAGTTTAGCCCAGAATTTTAAAACTGAGAAAGAGGCTAAAACTTTTTTGGATTCTTGTGCCGACGCTGTTTTTCATGTAGATGCCGTAAGTAAAACACCTACAAAGAAAACACCTGCAGCTCCCTTCACAACTTCCACTTTACAGCAGGAGGCTGCGAGAAAGTTGTCATTTTCTGTATCCAAAACAATGATGGTTGCTCAAAGATTATACGAAGCGGGTCATATAACTTATATGAGAACGGATAGTTTGAATCTGTCTAAGGAAGCGAAAATGGCTTGTCAGGACGAGATCAAAAGATCTTTCGGTTCAAATTATACCCAGCCACGTGATTTTAAAACAAAATCGAAGGGAGCTCAAGAAGCACATGAGGCGATCAGACCAACAGATATGTCTGTCTCCGGTTTAATGACAGATAAGGACCAAAGCAGGTTATATGAATTGATCTGGAAAAGGACAATTGCTTCGCAAATGAGCGATGCAAAATTGGAAAGGACAAATCTCAAAATAAATAATAACCGAAACGAAAAACTTTTTTCGGCCGTAGGCGAGGTGATCATATTTGACGGATTTTTGAGGGTTTATATTGAAGGAACTGATAATGAGGAAGATGGAGATGAAACTTTGCTACCCGCTTTAAAAGTAGGCGAGGAGCTTAAGAATAATTATATCCAAGCTACTGAAAGGTATACCAGACCACCTTATAGATATACAGAGGCATCATTGGTAAAGCAGTTAGAAGAATTGGGAATAGGGAGACCATCAACGTATGCACCGACTATTTCAACCATTCAGAATAGAGATTACGTGGTGAAAGGGAGTGTAGAGGGTATCGAAAGGAATTACAGGCAGCTCACGTTGAAAAAAGGAACTGTGAAAGAGGAAGTTTTAACCGAAAAAGTGGGCTCAGACAAGGGTAAGTTAGTGCCAACAGATATTGGGAAGATCGTAAATGATTTTTTGGTCGAAAATTTTGAACGTATTTTGGATTATGGTTTTACTGCGAAGGTAGAAGAAGATTTTGATGAAATTGCGGAAGGAAAAGAGGATTGGACAAAAATGATGAAGAGTTTTTATGCTGATTTTCATAAGAATGTGGAAGATGTAGCCGAAAATGCAGAAAGAGCTAAGGGAGAAAGGTTACTTGGTGTGGATCCCGAATCAGGAAAAAATGTTTATTCGAGGTTAGGAAGATTTGGCGCTATGGTTCAAATTGGTGAGGCAACGGATGAAGAAAAACCCAGATTTGCCAGTTTGCTATCGAGCCAAACATTGGATACCATTACTTTTGAGGAGGCGTTGGACCTTTTTAAATTGCCCAAAGATTTGGGTAATTATAAAGGGGAAGAAGTAGTGGTGGCCGTGGGTAGATTTGGTCCATTTATAAGGTTTGGAAAAAAATTCATTTCTCTTCCCAAGGATGAAAATCCGGCTGCAGTGGACATGGAACGCGCCAAAGAATTGATTGAGGAACGAGAAAAGGCCGATGCCCCTATTGCATCATACAAAGGTTTACCCGTTCAGAAAGGGGTAGGTAGATTTGGTCCATTTATCAAATGGAACAATATGTTCATCAATGTAAATAAAAAGTACGATTTTGATCATCTCTCAAATGATGATGTCAATCAACTTATTGAGGACAAGCTTCTTAAAGATAAAGAAAAGCTGATCCATCATTGGAAAGAAGAAGATATCCGTGTGGAAAAGGCGCGTTGGGGAAGACATCATATCATTCGGGGAAAAACAAAAATAGAAATCCCTAACACAATTGATGCAGAAAGTTTAACTTTGCAAGACGTTATGGAAATTCTGGAAAAGAATAGTAAACCAAAAACTGCTAGAAAAAGAACATCAACTAAAAAATAAATCAATTCTATTGATCGACCACTACTATTTTTGATGTTTAATACATATGATTTTAGAACTGCTTAAGCCGGTAGAAGATCTGGCTGTTGCTCATAATACCCTATTGTCTGAGTTTAGTTTGGGGAAAAGGATGAAGATCCACACAAAAAAAAATGGACTGCCTGAGCTCAATGGTGCGCATATTGCTATTCTTGGCATAAAAGAGGATCGTGGTGCTATAGATAATGCCGGAACAGGGAAAGGTCTGGAAAAGATAAGAAAACATATCTATCAACTCTTTCCCGGAAATTGGTTTGTCGAGATGGTTGATCTCGGAAATATTGAAGCTGGAGAAAAAATAGAAGACACCTATTTTGCATTGAAAAATGTTTTAGGAGAATTGATGAAAAGGAATATAACCCCTATTATATTGGGTGGGAGCCATGACTTGACCTACGCGCAATACGCGGCCTATGAAAGTGTGGCACAAGGTGTTCATATGGTCACTATCGACCATAGATTCGATATGGGCTTGTTAGATGATAGGATGCATGCACAAAATTTTATGCATCGGATTATTTTAGACAGACCAAACAATCTATTTCATTATACCAATATTGGTTTTCAAACCTATTTCAATGCACAAGATCAAATTGAACTAATTGAAAAATTGCATTTTGAGGCTTATAGAATAGGAGAAGTAACACCCGATCTGAAAATTTTGGAACCTGTTTTTAGAGATGCCGATATGGTCAGTATTGATATTGGTGCCGTTCGCATGAGTGAGGCACCGGCCAATATGAACGCCACTCCTAACGGGTTTTATGGTGACGAAATATGTGCTCTTTCCAGATATGCCGGTATTAGCAGTAAGAATAAGTCCTTTGGAATTTATGAATTTAATTCGAAAAAGGACAGAGATGAACAAACGGCTCAGTTGATCGCTCAAATGATCTGGTATTTTATAGAAGGGTACAATTACAGAATAGAAGAGGATCCATTTACAGCAAAGGATGCTTATCAGAAATATATTGTTCCTATTGAAGAGGATACCATCGTATTTTATAAAAGTAACCGCAGTGAGCGATGGTGGATGGAAATTATGTACTATCATAATAAAATAAAAAAAACCACGTTAATACCTTGTACATATCAGGATTATTTGACAGCGAATAATCAGGTATTTCCAGAACGATGGTTAAAAACATTCAGAAAATTAAGTTGAAAATACACTAAACAGAATTTTTTATCGTTTGAAGGAACGAAGAGTAGATTTTAATGAGCCATGCTCCTTAGAATTTTTTAAAAGTAATTAATAACACATAATCCAAGTCTTGTTAGAAAAAATTAAAATTATGAAAAAGTTAACGTTATTATTCGTACTCGTTACAATGTCACTTTTGGTGAGTTGTAAATCAGGTAATGATCAAGGACAGTTAACTGGCGCAAAAGCAAAAAAGAAATTTTTCCCTGAAAAACCTTATGGAATGGCATTGATCCCTGGTGGATCTTTTACTATGGGAAAGGAAGATGAAGATGTTGCCGGTTCATTTAGTGCACCTCCCAGAACAGTTACCGTACGACCATTTTATATGGACGAAACAGAGATCACCAATAGCGAATATCGCGAATTCGTTTTTAGGGTGAGAGATTCTATTATTAGAACCAAATTGGCCATTTTAGCAGAAGAAGCCAATATTGGTGGAGGAGCCCCAATAGAACAAAAGAAAGGGGATATGAGTGGTATCTCTAAGTATAGTTTTAAGGAGCAAGACAGTACAGATAATGCTTACTACAAATACATGATGGATAATTATGGCAGTTTGGGTGATGTAAATTCTCCTACAGAAGGTCGTTATCTGAATTGGGATGTAGAACTTGTTTGGGATCCGGCACAATTTCCTGATGAATACTATGCAGAAGCAATGGACAGTTTGTACTTGCCTATCGATGAGTCAGTAAGTGCGAAGAGAAAAATAGATACCAGAAAATTGAAGTACACTTACGTATGGTTAGATAATGAAGAAGCCGCAAAAGGTAATGGATCTTTAAAAGATTATTTAAAAAAGGATGTGGTAGAAATTTATCCTGATACAACCGTATGGGTAAGAGATTTCAATTATTCCTACAATGATCCAATGCACCAAGATTATTTCTGGCATCAAGCATATGATGATTATCCGGTGGTGGGTGTAACTTGGAAGCAAGCAAAAGCATTCTGTCATTACAGAACAGAAAAGAGAAATACTTATTTGGCAGGTAAGAAGAAAAGTACCGGTAGAGAACCAAATTTCAGGTTGCCTACAGAGGCGGAATGGGAATACGCTGCCAGAGGTGGTTTGGAATATGCAAAATATCCATGGGGTGGACCTTATACCACTACAGATAGAGGATGTTTCTTAGCGAATTTCAAACCGGAAAGAGGAAATTATGCAGCAGATGGAGCTCTTTATACAGTTGAAGCTAAATCTTACAATCCAAATGATTACGGTCTTTACAATATGTCTGGCAACGTTGCCGAATGGACAAACACCGCTTATAATCCTTCTTCCTATTATTTGGGATCTACCATGAACCCAAATGTAGAAGACGAAATGAACAAGCGTAAGGTGATCAGGGGAGGATCTTGGAAAGATGTGGCCTACTTCTTAGAAGTTGGTACAAGAGATTACGAATACGGTGATTCGGCAAGAAGCTACATCGGATTTAGAACAGTCCAAGATTATATGGGAACCAAAATGAAAGCAAATAAATAGTCTAAAAAAATCAAAAAAACCAATTAAAATTTAACACAATGGCACAATCGAAAAACAAAAAGAAATTATTTAACATGGCCTACGGGCTGGGGGCATCAGTTGTAATTTTAGGAGCACTCTTTAAAATTGCACACTGGCCAGGAGGAACAACTATTTTAACGATCGGTATGATCGTAGAAGCTGCGGTATTCGCACTATCTGCGTTCGAACCTGTAGAAGATGAATATGACTGGACAAAAGTTTATCCTGAATTAGCAGGAGGGGAAGGTAGTGGTAGAAATCAGTTAGTAGAATCTGAACCACAAGGTTTACTTTCTCAAAAATTAGATGATCTTTTAAAAGAAGCTAATTTAGATTCAGCAAAAATGTCTCGTTTGGCTTCGAGTATAGAGAATTTTGCAGGAGCTGCAGAAAATATTAAGCCAGCTGCGGATTCTATTACAGCGACTACTAAATATGCAGATCAGTTGTCTTTGGCAGCCAGCCATATGGAATCGCTAAACAGCTTGTACAAGGTTCAATTTGAGCATGCACAATTGCAAACTGAATTGAATGACGAAACTGTTGAGAACGCAAAACGATTGAAAGAACAAATGGAGTCTTTGGCTACGAACTTGTCATCTTTGAATGGAGTTTATGGAGGAATGTTGTCTGCTATGTCCAATAGAGGATAAAACAGACAAAGACCAAATTATTAACTCTAAATTTTAAAAGATGGCAGCAGGCAAATTATCACCGAGGCAGAAAATGATCAACCTTATGTACCTGGTTTTCATTGCGATGCTAGCAATGAACATGTCTAAGGAGGTCTTACAAGCCTTTGGTCTAATGGACGAAAAATTAGTTTCTGCAAATGAGGCAGCGACGAAGAGAAATAATCTTTCCTATGAGGATCTTAAATTAAAAGCTGTTGAGCAATCGGAAAAGTATGCCGATGAAAAAGCTAAAGCAGAAAAGATCAAAAAATTATCGGATGATTATTACAATTATATCGAGAATTTAAAGAACGATATGAAAGCTACCGTAGATGATCCAACGGATTATGAGACAATGGACAAAGGTACTTTCTTAGATGATAAGTTCTTTAAAGGTGATGATGGAGTATACCAAGAAGAAGGTCAGGTATTCTTAGATAATATGGCGAATTACAGCTCACAAATTACGTCAATTTTAGGGCCGGAGTTTAAAAATGTAAGTGCTGATATTACCAATAGGTTTGCTTCAGACAAAGTAACTGACAGAGAAGGTAAAGAACGCTTTTGGTTAGATTATAACTATAAAGGATTCCCTTTGGTAGCTTCTTTAACCAAATTGACACAGATTCAGGCAGATATCAAAACATCAGAATCTGAGGTTTTGTCAGCTATGCTTCAAGGTCAAATGTCAAGTGATGTTTCGATGAGTAATTATCAAACCATTCTTATTCCGAATACCCCTGCAACTTTGCAAGGAGAGAATTTTAAAGGTACCATTGTGTTGGGTCGTTATGACGGTTCACTCAGACCGGAGAAAGTAGTGGTAAACGGTAAAGAAATTACTAATTTCAAAGATGGTGGAGCTGTATTAGATTTCCCTGCGGGTAATGTGGGTGAAAATGAGATCAAGGGTAAGTTCATTTTTATGGAGAATGGTGAGCCGGTAGAAATTCCGATTGAGACTTCTTATAATGTTGTGGCAAAACCAAATGCAGCAGTAATTTCTGCCGACAAAATGAATGTGGTGTATCGAGGAGTTGAAAACCCAATAACTGTTTCTATTCCGGGTGTAGCAGATAATGCAGTGAATGCAACTGCTCCTGGGTTGAAAAAAGTTCAAGGTATTGGAAAATACTCTATGAGTCCGGGTAAAGGTAATGAAGTGAATATAGTTGTAAATGGGAAATTACCAGACGGAACCCCAATTTCATCAAGTCAAGTATTCAGAATTAAAGATATTCCTGCTCCGGTAGCAGCAGTAAGAGGTGAGTACGGTATGATCAAAATGCCAAAGAGTACGCTTCAAAAAGCGACCATCAGTTCAGTTTTACCAGATTTCGTATTCGATTTAACCATCAATACAAGTGGATTTAGCGTAAAAGTGCCGGGTCAACCTACCGTTATTGTAAAAGGTGATAAATTTGATGCTGCGGCTATCAGAGTATTACAAAGAGCAAGACCAGGGGATGTGGTTGTCATTTTTGATCTAAAACAAAGTCTTTCAGGTAACTCAAGTTATTACCTAAAGAATGCTTCACCAGTTAACGTAGAAATAACAAACTAAAATAAATACAATGAGAATCAAAAGTTTAATAATTGCAATTTCTTTGTTCTCGGTGGGTTATGTTAGTGCCCAAGCCAATTTATTGAATGCGACTATTCCAGAGCAGGTTGGTATGAAAACACCGGAACAATTGGCAGCAGATAACGATCGACCTTTACCTTACGGGTACATCGATGATCGGGATATACTTTGGTCGAAAGTAGTTTGGGAATATGTTGATTTGAATGAAAAGATCAATATGCCCTACTACTACCCAGTGGATACGAGCAATATTAGCTCAAGTAGAAGGTCATTATTTGATACCCTATTGAGAGGAATTAAAAACGGAGAAATTATCGATGTGTACGATGATTCTTATTTCGAGGATAAATTGACCATGAGAGATATCCAAAATCGTTTGTCCAGAATTGATACTTCAAATGCCGGGATGGAACGATTGAACGCCGGGGAGGAACTGACTGACGAATACGTCGATAGAAGAGATATTACCTCTTCCGATATTCAAGGATTTAGAATCAAAGGTGTGTGGTATTTTGACAAGCGTCAAGGTGAATTGAAATACAGATTATTGGGTATAGCTCCAGTAGCACCCGATGTGAATTTTATCGACAACGCCGGAGCAGAGGATGAGGTTGTAGAATTGTTCTGGGTATGGTATCCGGGAGCCAGAGAAACGACATTTGATATGAAAGTGTTCAATCAAAGAAATTCGGCTTACCCTTTATCTTTCGATCATTTATTGAATGCACGAAGATTTAATTCGATCATTTACAGAGAAGAAAATATTTATGGTAACAGAGATGTAGCTGAATATATTAAAGGAAATTCACTTTTTCAGGTTTTAGAATCTGAATCCTTGAAGGAATCTATTCGAGATAAAGAATTGGATATGTGGAATTACTAGTTGTTAGTAATTTAAATTAAGAAAAACTCTCACCACGGTGAGAGTTTTTTATTTTTGTACCATGAAGGTCGATTATCTCATTGTCGGACTCGGAATTGCGGGTTTAACCGTTGCCGAACAATTGAAAAAGCGTAATAAGAGTTTCCTTGTGGTTGAGAATGATTCTCAAACTTCCTCTTGGGTGGCGGGGGGTGTTTATAACCCGGTTATTCTCAAAAGATTTACTCCTGTCTGGAACGCAACTGCGCAATTGGACTATGCTTTACCCTTTTACAAATCACTTGAGGCCCGTTTTATGCATAAGTATGTTTATCCCTTAGAAATTCTCAGAATTTTTAAGTCTGTGGAGGAACAGAATAATTGGTTTAGCAGCGCTGATCATCCTGCGATGGCCCCCTATCTTTCGACCAAAGTTGTGCATAATAAATCACCATTGATCTGCGCTCCAATGGGATTTGGCAAAATGAATAAAACAGGTCGAGTAAATATTGAATTACTATTGGACGATTACAAGAAGGAACTAGAAAGTGAAGAACTCATTATTCATTCAACTTTTGACTATTCAAAAATTGATTTTAGGGCGGGAGAAGTTAATTACCAAAATATTCGGGCAAGAGGAATTATATTTTGTGAGGGTTTTGGTTTATTGAAGAATCCGTTCTTTCATTATTTACCCATGCAAGGTTTAAAAGGAGAAGTGATCACGATAAAAGCACCTGAGTTAAACTTGAAGCAACTTATTAAATCTGGTGTTTTTATTATGCCTTTAGGAGAAGATCTCTATAAAGTTGGCGCTACTTTTAACTGGCAAGACAAAACAAATGAAATCACCCCCGCCGGAAAAATGGAACTAGAAGAAAAAGTAAAGGAATTCATAAAAACTCCCTTTACTATAGTAGATCAAAAAGCTGGCGTAAGACCTACGGTTGCCGATAGAAGACCACTTTTAGGTAAGCACCCAAAACATCCCGAATTATTGGTTTTCAATGGGTTGGGAACTAGGGGAGTCATGATTTCACCTTTATTGTCAAAGCAATTAATTGATTTTCTAGAAGAGAACATACCCTTACCTCAAGAAGTAGATATTAATAGATATCACAAGAAGTTTATTTCGTAGAATCTTTTTTGTAATGCACAAAAATATTTATGTAGATCAAACGCGAAAGTTTTAAGGTTAAGGGAGTAAAAACGATTAGCGTTACTATAATTCCGATAAAAATTGGCAAAAGTTCAAGTCCGAACAAATAGAGGATAATAAATGTAATAATTGAAAGGGCTACGGTTATTCCATAAGAAACATACATGGCTCCATAGAAAAAAGAAGGTTCTATCATATATTTTAATCCACAAGCAGAACAATGTTCATGAATTGCGAGATTTTTCTTAAGCGTAAATGGATTTTTAGTCAAGAAAAAATCTCCCTCCTGACATCTCGGACATTTATTGTGGACAATGCTATAAAGTTTTGAGCCTTTTTTAACCATTCAAAAGCCTGAATTATCTTAGTTTTGCAAATTTAAAATTTTAAAACCACAAAATTACTTTCATGCTCAATATTCACGACCTAACAATTTCATTCGCCGGAGAAGATCTGTTTTCCAATATTACCTTCAAACTGAACAGTGGAGATAGAGTTGGTCTTGTTGGAAAGAACGGTGCAGGGAAATCTACCTTGTTAAAAATTATTTCAGGGGAACAGGAATACGATAAAGGGAGTATGGCCATGGAAAGAGATTTGAGCATCGGTTTTCTAAAGCAGGATATAGATTTTGTTGAGGGTAGAACTGTTCTTGAAGAATCATACGAAGCTTTTGTTGAGATAAGAGATATAGAAGAGAAGCTATTTAAAGTGAATACTGAATTAGCAGAGAGAACAGATTATGAAAGCGATTATTATCACGACCTGATTCATGAGCTGGATGTATTGACACATCGTTACGAAGTGCTTGGCGGCTATAGTTATCAGGGCGAAACGGAAAAAATTCTTACCGGTTTAGGTTTTAAGTCAAGAGATTTTGATAAAAAGACAGAAACATTTTCGGGTGGATGGCGGATGAGGATCGAATTGGCCAAATTACTTTTGCAAAATCATGATATTTTACTGTTGGACGAACCGACCAATCATCTCGATATTGAGTCTATTATTTGGTTCGAGAATTTTCTAAAAGGTTTTAACGGAGCAGTTTTATTGGTTTCTCACGACAAAATGTTTTTAGATAATGTGACGAATAGAACCATAGAAATATCTCTTGGGAGTATTTACGATTACAAGAAACCCTATTCAGAATATTTGCTTTTGAGAGGGGAAATAAGGGAAAAGCAATTACAAGCACAGAAAAACCAGGAAAAAGAGATCAAGCAAACCGAACAATTAATTGAAAAGTTCAGAGCGAAAGCCAATAAGGCTTCTATGGCTCAATCATTGATTAAAAAATTGAACAGAGTTGAAAGGATAGAAGTGGATGCTGAAGATAATTCGGTTATGAAAGTTCGTTTTCCTATGTCGGTGGCCCCAGGTAAGGTAGTTGTAGAAACCGAAAAATTGTCGAAATCATATGGAGAAAAGCATGTTTTAGAAGATATTGATTTGTCAATTGAGCGCGGTGCTCGTATTGCATTTGTCGGTCAGAACGGTCAAGGAAAATCGACTTTGGCTAAAATTATTGTTGGAGAACTTGACCATCATGGAAAATTAAAATTAGGTCATAATGTTCAAATCGGATATTTTGCACAAAATCAATCTGAGTATTTAAACGGAGAAATAACGCTCTTACAAACAATGGAAGATGCGGCGAACGATACAAATCGTTCAAAAGTTCGCGACATGTTAGGGGCGTTCTTATTTCGGGGAGATGAAGTGGAAAAAAAAGTAAAAGTACTTTCAGGTGGAGAAAAGAACAGGCTGGCCTTGTGTAAAATGTTATTACAACCCTTTAATTTTTTAGTGATGGATGAGCCGACCAATCACTTAGATATCGCTTCTAAAAATGTACTCAAACAGGCACTTCAGAAATTTGAAGGAACACTAATCGTGGTCTCACACGATAGAGATTTCTTACAGGGACTCACTTCAAAAGTTTATGAGTTCAAAGATGAGCATATCAAAGAGTATTTGGGGGATATCAATTATTTTTTGGAGGAATATCAAATGGATAATTTTAGGGAGGTTGAAAAAAATTATCAAAAGTCAAAACCCGTTCAGGAAGTTTCAATCAAAAAACCGGACAGGAAAAATCAAAAAGAGAACAAGCAGCTTCAGAATAAGTTGAAAAAAGTGGAAAACAACGTAACGACTTTAGAGGAAGAGATAAAGAAGATGGATGAAAAATTAATTTCAGGTTTAATTGATGTAACGAAAGATTCCAATTTCTTTTTACAATATGAAGAGAAGAAATTAAAGTTGGCAGCCTTGATGGATGAGTGGGAAAAAATACAATTAGAAATAGAATAAAAAAATCCCAAAGAGAATTTTTAGATTTTCTTTGGGATAACTTCCCGCTTATCAATTTAAACCAAAACCATAAGAAACATTAAAACAAAGGCTAATTAACTAATCGATGGCAGGAGGGTATTGAGTGAGAATTTTACTCACAAATTCATTTATCTTTTCTTCTTTTTTGTCTACGTTTTTATAATCAGACAGTATGGATGTTCCCATCCCTTGCCAGGCCAACTCTTTCTTTTTCATATCAATTAAATCGATGAACAATGTTCCTTCGGTAGACTGCACAACATTGGTGTATCCAGGACCATAACCCCAACCAAATCCGGGCCCATAACCACCCCATCCCCAGCCGTAATACCAAGGATACCATCCCATATATCCGTTATTATAAACATCGATACGATCTTTAGATTTGGCAAATACATTCACCAGAAGATCCGGATCTTCGGATTTTTCAATTCCTTTCGCAGCCATTTCGTTCTCGATTGCTCGTAAAATTCTTCTTTTGTCTAAGTCTGAGATTTCAAGTTTATCAATACCTTTTTTATAAAAAGCATAGGTTTTGTATTGGCTAAAATCGACCGTTTTATCATAATCGCTCGAAATTGTAACTGTGGAGCAAGAAAACATTAGGACGGTAAATACACTAAAAACGAGCGTAATTCTAAAAATTTTCATAAGTCTCATAATTAAAATTAAAGCAATCGATCATCTACTTCATTAGGCAAAGTAACTTTCAATTTAGGTTCAATTTCCATTGCTTTTTTAGCGGTAAAAATTGCCCCTTTATTTCTTGCCCAACCTCTTCTGGCGATGCCATTATTTACATCCCAAAAGAGCATCGATTTTAACCGTTTGCTTGCTTCATTAGAACCATCAAGAACCATACCAAATCCACCATTAATTACTTCACCCCAGCCTACACCTCCGCCGTTATGAATTGAAACCCATGTAGCTCCTCTAAAACTATCTCCAATCACATTTTGAATGGCCATATCGGCCGTAAAACTTGAACCGTCGTAAATATTGGCCGTTTCTCTATAAGGAGAATCAGTTCCTGAGACATCGTGATGATCTCTACCAAGCACTACAGGAGCGGATATTTCCTTATTCTTAATCGCCCGGTTAAACGCTTCAGCGATAGCAATTCTTCCAATCGCATCGGCGTATAAAATTCTCGCTTTTGATCCTACTACCAGGTTATTTTTTTTGGCATTGGCTATCCAATGTATGTTATCCTGTAATTGTTGTTTGATCTCATGGGGTGAAGTCTTTTGAATTCCTTTTAGAACCTCCAGGGCAATTTGATCTGTTTTGTCAAGATCTTCTTCATTTCCGGATGTGCAGACCCATCTAAATGGACCAAATCCGAAATCAAAACACATGGGACCCATGATATCTTCCACGTATGACGGGTATTTGAATTTTTCGCCGGTATCATTAAAAATATCGGCGCCGGCTCTTGAAGCTTCTAATAAAAATGCATTTCCATAATCGAAGAAATACATTCCGTTTTCTGATTGTTTGTTTATTGCAGCCGTTTGTCTTTTTAAGGAATTTTGCACAGCCAGTTTAAATTTATCCGGATTTTCTCGCATGAGTTTATTGGATTCTTCAAAAGTCAAACCAACAGGATAATAACCTCCGGACCATGGATTGTGTAAGGAAGTCTGGTCGCTTCCCAAATCGACTTGTATACCTTCTACATTAAATTTTTCCCAAACATCTACGATGTTCCCTAGATAAGCGATAGATAAAACTGATTTTTCCTGTTGTGCTTTTCGAACTGTTTTCATCAGATCATCGAGGTCTTTACAAACCTTATCCACCCATTTTTGTTCATACCTTGTTTGAACTACTTTTGGATTGATCTCAGCGCAAACGGTGATGCATCCTGCAATATTACCTGCTTTCGGCTGAGCGCCACTCATTCCGCCTAAACCAGAAGTGAGGAATAATTTTCCTTTAAGCCCTTCGTTGTTTTTGGCGATCATTCTGCCCGCATTTAAAACGGTAATGGTAGTGCCGTGAACAATACCTTGCGGACCAATATACATATAACTACCTGCAGTCATTTGTCCGTATTGCGTCACCCCCAAAGCATTAAATTTCTCCCAATCATCTGGTTTGGAATAGTTAGGTATCATCATCCCATTTGTCACCACTACCCGAGGTGCTTGGGTATGTGATGGAAACAAGCCTAATGGATGACCTGAATACATCACCAAAGTCTGATCCTCTTCCATCTGAGCCAGGTACTGCATAGTTAAAGTATATTGTGCCCAATTTTGAAAAACCGCTCCATTACCGCCGTATGTAATAAGCTCGTGCGGATGTTGGGCTACTCTATGGTCAAGATTATTCTGGATCATAAGCATGATGGCCTTTGCTTGCATACATTTTCCGGGGTATTGGTCTATAGGGCGAGCATACATCTCATAATCGGGAATAAATCGGTACATATAAATTCGTCCATAAGCATCAAGTTCGTCTCGAAATTCTTTTGCTAAAACAGGGTGATGTTCCTCTTTAAAATAGCGTAATGCATTTTTTACGGCCAGTTTCTTTTCATTTTCCGATAAAATATCTTTTCTTTTTGGAGCATGGTTCAATCTCTTGTCGAATCCCTTTTTTTGAGGCAAAATATCGGGTATTCCTTGGGTGATGGTATCGTGAAATGTTTTCATGTAAAGGTGATTTACTTAATTGTTCGGTCTGTTTGGATCGAACCCATAGGGACAATGCCGGCAATTATTTTTACAGCAATAACCTCTTTTTAGGTGGTATATTTCAGTAAAAACCTTAAAGCCTTGTTCAGAGATATAATAGTCTTCTGCGTCCAAATTATTGTTAAATTGCATGCGTAAAGGTATTTTTAATTGCCTTTTTATTTGGACGTTTTCATGTTAATATTTTCAAAATATTTATTTCTTCCTCGTTTTCATGCCCTTGCGATTTGGCCATTTATTATCCTAAAGTACAAAAAACTAAAAGATGATGAAGTGATCATCAACCATGAAAAAATACATTTAAAACAACAAATAGAAATGCTTTGGGTTTTTTACTTTATTTGGTATTTAACTGAGTTTTTATTTCATTTGATGCGGTATAGAAACTTTATGAAGGCCTACAAAGCCATCAGTTTTGAAAAGGAGGCTTATGCCAATGAGCACAATTTGAACTATTTATTAGAGAGAAAGTTTTGGAGTTTTCTGAACTATTTTTAAAAGACCCTAAAGTCGAAACGACAAAGCTTAGTCTTGGCTTTGAGCCAAATAATGGGGTTTCTCTTTTTGTGAAAAGGGAAGATAGAATACACCCTTTTATATCCGGGAACAAATTCAGAAAATTAAAGTACAATTTTTTGAAAGCCAAAGCGCACGGGTTTAGGCAGTTACTCACTTTTGGCGGAGCCTATTCCAATCATATTACTGCAGTGGCATCCTTAGGACATGAATTTGGGTTTAAGACAATTGGGATTATCCGAGGGGAAGAATTGGCAAAAAATATGGAAACTACTTTGTTGAGTAATCCAAGTCTGAAATTTGCCAGTGACAGGGGTATGAAATTGGCGTTTGTCACTCGTGAGCAGTACAGAGAAAAGGAAAAAGACTATTTTATAGATGAGTTAAGGCAAAATTATGGTGATTTTTTTTTAATCCCAGAAGGTGGAACCAATGATTTAGCCGTAAAAGGTTGTGAAGAAATATTACAGGAAGAGGATCATCAATTTGATTTTATCTGTGTGTCGGTAGGTACCGGAGGGACCATTTCAGGTCTTATCAATTCCTCGGAGCCACATCAAAGAATATTGGGTTTCCCTGCATTAAAAGGCAATTTTTTACAAGGAGAAATAAATGCCTACGCAATAAGAAAAGAAGGATGGAGTTTAATAAATGACTATCATTTTGGTGGTTATGGAAAAGTTAACGAAGATTTAGTTAATTTTATCAACGATTTTAGTCAGGAACAGAATATTCCGTTAGATCCTATTTACACCGGAAAAATGTTTTACGGTATTTTTGATTTGATCAAAAAAGGATACTTTTTAAAGGGAACAAAAATTCTTGCCATACACACCGGTGGTTTACAAGGTATAAAAGGAATGAATTTACGGTTTAAAAGAAAAAATTTACCACTCAGAATATATGAATAGTTTATTGAAAATAGGACTTATTTTATTGTTAATCATCGCATTTACGAGTTGCAAGAGTAATAAAAAGGCGGTCAGTTATAAAAATCCTCAAGCCAAAACAATTGAAAAAGATCCCATTTCAACCTCCCAAGAGAAAGATCAATTAAGACAAATTGTGGCCATGAGTGATGAGGTTTTTGATAAGCTTGAAGAAAAGTTAGGTTCTTCTTTAAACCCTTATACACTGGAATACATAGACAATTACAAAGATATTGCGGTTAGAAAAATGATGGAGTATAAAATTCCGGCAAGCATTACTTTGGCTCAAGGCGTTTTAGAATCCGGAAATGGGAGAAGTGAGCTCACAAGGAAAGCCAATAACCATTTTGGAATAAAATGTCACAAGGGATGGAATGGTAAAAAAGTTCATCACGATGATGATGAAAAGCATGAATGTTTTAGAAAATACAATCATCCTGAAGAATCTTTTGACGATCATTCGATGTTTCTAACGAGCAGATCTAGATATGCGGCTTTATTTGAATTAGATTCAGACGATTATAAAGCCTGGGCTAAAGGATTAAAAAATGCAGGTTATGCAACTGACAGAAAATATCCAGACAAGTTGATCAAGATCATCGAAGATTATAAATTGTACCAATATGATGATGTCGTATTGGGCGTTGACAATAGTAAAAAGCGCAATAATAAAAAAGATGAGGAAGTAGTCAGTAATAATTATGTTATTGTAAATAAAGGAGACACATTGTATTCAATAGCTAAAAACAATAGCACAACTGTTGAAAGAATAAAGGCCTTGAATTCTTTAACGAGTAATAATCTGAATATTGGTCAAAAAATATATATCGATTAAAAAAGGCATTTCTTTAGAAATGCCTTTTTTTAATTGTTTTATTGTTGATTGGATCTAGTTTGCTTGTGTTTTATGTGGTGTTTGTGCTTTTTCCACATTTTATCTTTTCTTTCACTATTTGTTTCTGACCATTTCTTGAATTGGTCTTCATTTAGTATCTTTTTCAGATTATCTTGATATGCCAATTGCATATCTAACATTTCGTTTTTCATTTTGAACTTGTCGTCAGAACTTACTTCGCCCTTTTCTTTGAGCTTTGCCATCTTATCCATATGTACTTTTCTTTGTTTTGCCTGTTTTTCATTCAAAGCCATTAAACTTTTCTGCTGAGTATCATTCAAAGCTAGCTCTAAAGCCATTTGCTTGGTTTGCAAAGTAGCCTGTTGTTCTGGAGAAAAATTCTTAAAATCTTCTTTTCTTTGGTTGTTTTTTTGGGCAAGACCAATGGTAGTTATCATAAGGACCAATAAAAGTGCTAATTTTTTCATGTTTTTGTTTTTAGGATTTGTTTATAAGACAAATGTCCTTTTAAAAGGTTTATTTTTTAATAATAATTTAACGGTATAAAAATGTTGAAAAAAAAGGCACAATTAATATCTAGCTATTTTAGACTATTTTTGCAGCATGGAAAAAACATATCAATTATCTGATTGGTTGCCAACTACAAAGAAGGAGATGCAAATTCGAGGTTGGGAAAATGTAGATGTCATCATTATTAGTGGTGATGCCTACATTGATCATCCGGCATTTGGTAGTGGTGTGTTGGGTAGGATATTAGAATCATATGGTTTGAGGGTTGCAGTTATTCCTCAGCCGAATGTAAATGATAATCTACAGGATTTTACCAAATTGGGTGCACCAAATTTGTTTTTTGCGGTTACTTCGGGTGCTATGGATTCTATGGTCAGTAATTACACGGCCAGTAAGAGAAGGCGTGATAAGGATGCCTATACACCTAATGGAGATATTGGTTTTAGACCAGATTACGCAGTTACGGTGTATACAAAGATTCTGAAAGAAAAGTTCCCTGATGTTCCCGTGCTGATAGGAGGAATTGAAGCTTCCTTGCGCAGGGTAACACATTACGATTATTGGAGTGATACTTTGAAACCCAATATACTTACCGAATCAGGTGCAGATTTACTGGTATATGGTATGGGAGAACAACCCCTGAAGGAATTGGTGAATTTGTTGCAAAGAGGAGTTCCTTTTTCATCTCTCAAAACAATTAAACAAACAGCCTTTCTGCAGGCTCAGCATGAAGATTTACCGAAAAACAAAAATTGGGAGGATGTTGAGATAGGTTCGCATGAAGATTGTTTAAAGGACAAACTGATATACGCCTCCAATTTTAAAGTGATTGAACAAGAGTCGAATAAGGTATTTGGAAGACGTATTCTTCAAAAGGTGAAACATGAGGTATTGGTGATCAATCCTCCTTTTCCAACGATGACTGAGGGAGAGATAGATCATTCTTATGATCTGCCTTACACCCGATTACCACATCCGAAATACAATAAACGAGGCCCTATTCCAGCGTATGAAATGATCAAATTTTCGATCAATATTCACAGAGGTTGTTTTGGTGGCTGCAGTTTTTGCACTATTTCGGCTCACCAAGGTAAATTTATTGCGAGCAGGAGCAAAGAATCAATCCTATCTGAAGTAGATAAGGTAACCCAGATGCCCGGCTTTAAGGGTTATTTATCAGATATTGGCGGACCGTCTGCGAATATGTACAAAATGAAGGGTAAGGTGCAAAGTATTTGCGATAAATGTGTGGCACCCTCTTGTATTTCTCCGGTAATTTGCCATAATTTAGATACCTCACACCAGCCATTAACAGATATTTATCAATCTGTGGATGCTCATCCTAAAGTTAAAAAATCTTTTATAGGTTCAGGAATTAGGTATGATATGTTGGTTCCGGAATTCAACAAGAATGCTGATCCTAAAGAATTAGATGCCTATACTGAAGAAGTCATCACCCATCATGTTTCCGGAAGATTAAAGGTTGCTCCCGAACACACTTCGGATGCCGTATTAAAAATAATGAGAAAGCCATCCTTTAAATATTTTCATAAGTTTAAAAAGAGATTTGATCAGATCAATTTGAAAAAGAGATTAAATCTGCAACTCATTCCTTACTTCATTTCCAGCCATCCTGCCTGTGAGTTAGAGGATATGGCCAATCTGGCTGCAGAGACAAAAGATATGGGTTTTCAACTTGAACAAGTCCAGGGATTTACGCCAACACCTATGACCGTAGCTACTGTCATTTACTACAGCGGTTATCATCCATATACGCTAAAAAAGGTTTACACTCCAAAAACAAGTCGAGATAAAAAAGAGCAACATCAATTCTTTTTCTGGTATAAGAAGGAGAATCGAGCTTGGATAAAAAACACCCTCCAGAAGGTTAATAGAAATGATCTCTTAGAGAAATTATTACCTTCAGATACGAAAAAGAACGATGAATTCAAACCTAAATCGAAGCAAAAAAGAAAGATGAAAGAGGAAGAAGGCTTCAAAAGTATATTTAATAACAAAAGACCCGCCAAGAAAAGAAGGTGACCTTAATTTATTAGCTCTTGAAATATTACATTTGATTTCATATATTTTTAAAATGAAGAAGTATCTGATTCTCTTATTGCTTACAACGTTTATTGGTTTTGCACAACAACAATTTCAGCCAAATTTGGAGTCTCCGAATTCGGCATTATATACACATATGTATTTCTTACAGTCCGATACATATGAACCTGAGAAAGCGGCCCTATTAATTCAGGGTAAAGGGAAAAGTGAAGCAATTGATATTGCGATACGGATTAAGAAAATATACGATGGAAAGGGTATAGTATTAAATTTTGGTAAAATTCCCAATGATCCGAATTATACGGATACCATAAAGGATCCGTTGAGTGGATTTGTTAAGATTGAAAAAAAGTACTTTCCTTCTCCTAAGGAATTACCTGAAATTTATCTGATCAAATTTGGCAATAAATGGAAGTATTCTGAAGAGTCTGTTGAGGCCGTAGATGGATTGTACCATCAAATTTTCAGGTATGATTTCACTTATTTGGAAAGGAAGTTCCCGAAAATATTTTCCAAAACATTCAAAGGAGTAGTGCTCTGGAAACCGATCGTACTACTCTTTATTATTGGAATAAGTGTGTTCCTTTTTTATGTGCTCAGATTTTTGTTGAATGCATTGTTCAAAGTCATGAATAGATTGATAATTAAGAATAATGCTGATTTGGGTCCGATTGATGAAATAAGAAAAGTAACAAGGCCTCTAATATTTGTTATTATTGTTGAATTTTTAAAAGGAGTTCTCCCTTCTTTGCAGTTATTAAAATTAAATACAGGCTTGTTTTTAATGCTTAATATTGCTGAAACTGTATTTTGGGTATTCTTTGCGATTAATTTATTGCGCTTTATCATAGCTTATTATAATTATCTGAATATTAAGCCGGATACTAGGCTGCAAGAACAATTATCTCCGATTATCATTAAGGTCCTCAACAGCTTTATCATTTTTATTGGGTTTCTTCATTTATTGACCTTGTTTGGCGTGGACCCTACAACAGTCTTAGCCGGTGCATCTATTGGAGGAATTGCTGTGGCTTTTGCTGCCCAAGATTCTGTCAAAAATTTGATTGGGACCTTTGTAATTTTTTTAGATAAACCATTTCATATTGGAGATTGGGTGGAAATAGGGACTGTGATTGGAACGGTTGAAAAAGTGGGATTGCGTTCCACAGTTGTAAGAGCAGCTGATACTTCTGTTTTTCAAATTCCCAATAGTAAGGTGGCTGAAGTTGAGATCAACAACAAAGGATTGAGAATTTTTAGAAGGTATCAAACAGAGTTAGGAATAAGGTATGATACGCCACCTGAACTCGTTCAGGGGTTTGTTCATGGCATCCGGGAAATAGTTAAGGCACATCCTGATACAAGGGATGAATCTTATAATGTTGAATTTACCGGTTTTGGAGATTCGGCTCTTTTAATCTTGGTAAATGTTTATTTTAAAGATCTGGATTGGGGCGTAGAACAATCTTCTAAACACAGGTTACACATGGCTATTGTGAAATTGGCAAAAGCACTTGGCGTTGAATTTGCCTTCCCATCTTCGACAGTTATTATTGAACAGTTTCCAGAAAAGAAAGGAGCAGATCTACAATATAAAACAGATCAAAAAATTATTGAAACAGCCATTGAAGATTCTTTAAATGACTTCAAGAATTCTATAAAATTAGAAGAAAGTGCTATGAAAAGTGAAACCCAAGGTTAAATTCACTTATATTTTTCTATATAAGCATTAATTTCATGGTAAAAACTTATGGAAGCCCATTGATCACTGAGTTGAAAATAATCAATAGGTAATTTTGAATCGCGTTTTTCAAGTGTTCCATTAGCAAAAGACCTATTAAGAATATCCTCAATTATAAAATCTAGTGGGTCACTTTCAGGCTTGTATTCTGCCTTTAAGTTAAGTTTAAAAAATTTAGCCGAAGAATTATACCAAAATGCTTTCCAATCATTGCGGTAATCTTTGATCAAAGAATAAAAGGTTTCACCCGTTTGTCTATGGATCAGTTTGATTAAAATTCTACCTTCAGTTCTGGTAAGGGATTTCAATTCATCTGCAAATTCATTTTCAAAGAATTCTTGTTTTTTTTTGATGAATTTTCTTCGTTTTCGGTTATTGGGTAATTTGATTATCTCGGCATTGAGCTCTTCTATTTCGTCAGAAGCTAAGACTGCATAAGGATAGGCTTTTTGTACTTTTTTATAATACCAATAATAGTATTTTTTCTCTTTTGTATCGTTAAAATTCCGGTTTTTTAAAACGATCACCTCATCCAGATCAATTGTGACAGAATCATTTTCTACACGATATAAATCCTGTGGTAAAATTATCTTGTATGGCTCTTGGGAAAACAAGGCAATAGGAAAAAAAATAAAAATGAGGACAACAATTTTTTTCATGAAAACAGCATATGTTTCGGTCGACAAAATTACAAATATGAATAAGTATAACTACTAAAGTTATGTGAATATTCCTATTTTAGCTAAAAAATAATACTCATGGCAAAATCAAAGGGATTAACGAAAAAGTCGATGGTTTTTTTAGAGAAATATTTAAATAATGCATCCCCTACAGGGTATGAATCTGAGGGGCAAAAGCTTTGGATGAAATATTTGGAACCCTATGTTGATGAATTCATAACAGATAATTATGGTAGTTGCGTTGGGATAATTAATCCCGAAGCCAAATTCAAAGTTGTGATTGAGGGTCATGCCGACGAGATTTCGTGGTATGTGAACTATATTACTGATGATGGTTTGATCTATGTGATCAGAAATGGCGGAAGTGATCATATTATTGCACCTTCCAAGCGTGTGAACATTCATACAAAAAAAGGGATTGTAAAAGGGATATTCGGATGGCCTGCCATTCATACAAGATTAAGAGATAAGGAAGAATCACCTAAACTTGACAATATCTTTATTGACATTGGATGTAAAAAAAAGGAGGAAGTTGAGAAGTTAGGAGTTCATGTTGGTTGTGTAATCACCTATCCTGATGAGTTTATGATCCTTAATCACAATAACTTTGTTTGTCGCGCCTTAGATAATCGCATGGGTGGTTTTATGATTGCCGAGGTTGCGCGTTTGCTGTTTGAAAATAAAAAGAAACTTGATTTTGGGTTATATATTACGAATTCAGTTCAGGAGGAAATAGGTCTTAGAGGGGCTGAAATGATAACCCAAACGATCAAGCCGAATGTGGCCATCGTTACGGATGTTTGTCATGACACAACTACACCAATGATCGATAAGAAAAAAGAAGGTGAAATAAAATCGGGTAGCGGACCAGTTATTTCTTATGCTCCTGCCGTTCAAAATAATCTAAGAGACCTGATCATTGACGTGGCAGAAAAGAATAAAATTCCATTTCAACGACTTGCGTCCTCGAGATCCACCGGTACGGATACCGATGCGTTTGCTTATTCAAATGGAGGAGTGCCGTCTGCCTTGATTTCATTGCCTTTGCGCTATATGCATACAACTGTTGAGATGGTGCATAAAGAGGATGTAGAGAATGTAATTAAGTTGATCTATGAAGCCCTTTTGTGTATCAACCCTAAAAAAGGATTTAGTTATTTCTAGTCATTCTCACTCAAACAAACAGATTTATGCAAGTTTCGATTCGTTACTTTTATAAACATATCTTTTTTTATTTTTTGAGTACATTTTTTTTACTCGCTCAAGAAAGTAATCAACTAAGGTCTATCTTGGAAGAGGAAAATAATACCATTGAACTTTCGAACGGAATAAAATTAGTCTCTAAACGTGTTCTTCCTATTTTTTATAATGGTCAAGATTATCGCTTATTATGGACTGAAAAGGAAAACAGGGAGGCATTGTTAAGGAATATCAAAGCCGCGGATGAAGAAGGTTTAGTTCCGGAAGATTATCACCTCGATGAAATAGAATCTTTGTTGGGCATGAATTATCGAAATTTTGATGATCTAAAAAAGGCAGAACTCGATTTGGTTCTGTCAGATGCACTTATACAACTGGGGGGGCATTTAAACTCAGGTAAAGTTGATCAGTCAGATCTAGATTATGAATGGGATGTAGAGAAGAACCCTATACCCTATAGTGCCGATAGTTTAATTGCTGTTACTCTGCACAATAAGGACCTCAATACATTGTTCGAAGGCTTAAAACCTCAAACTTATTTGTACAATGAGCTAAAAGTTGCCCTAAAAGAATATAAAAATATGGCTTTAAAAGGAGGTTGGCCTGCAATGTCAGTCGGTGAGACCTTGAAAAAGGGTATGAGTGGGGAACGGGTTCTAGAATTGAGAAAATACTTAAAAGCTACAGGAGATCTTCCGAGCTCCCAGACAGATTCTGATCTCTTTGACGAGGATCTTGAAGGGGTTATTAAAAAATATCAAAAAAGGTTTAGTTTGACGCAAGACGGTAAGGTTGGAAAGGACGTGATAGCAGAAATGAATGTGCCGGTTGAAGAAAGAATAGATCAAATTCGGGTTAATTTGGAAAGATCTCGTTGGGTACTTCACGACATCAATGATGATTTTTTGGTGGTTAATGTAGCGGGTTTTTATATACGCCGAATTACGCAGGGGAAAAGTGTTTTTTATTCTCGTGTGATAGTTGGCAAAAATCAACATAAATCGCCTGTTTTTAAAGATGAAATGGAATTTATTGATCTCAATCCAACCTGGACAATACCCTATTCTATCGCCACAAATGAAACTTTGCCAAAAATGAAGACGAACCCAAAGTATTTAGCATCTCAAAATATTTGGATTTACGATAGATCTGGCAATAAAGTAAATCCGGAAAGTCTAGATCTAAGTCAGTATTCAAAAGGTAATTTCCCCTTTACTTTGGTTCAGCAGCCCGGTCCGAATAACGCTTTAGGTGAAGTCAAATTTATGTTTCCGAACAAATACTCTATTTATTTGCACGACACCCCATCCAGAAGTTTATTTGAAAGACAGGATAGGGCATTTAGTCATGGATGTATAAGGTTAGACGATAAGTGGGGCCTATTTTTGAATTTATTAAGTGATACCGATTGGAATCAAGAAAAGATTGATGAGATAATTAAATCGAGACAAACGACCAGAATAAAATTAGATAAGCCCATTGATATTTATATCTTGTATTGGACGGCTGCCGTTGATGACAATAATGAAGTTGTTTTTATCAGAGATGTGTACAAAAGAGATCCGGATGTGTTAAAGGCTTTGAACAAACCTTTAAACTGAGGTCCTCAGCTTAATTTATTGGCATATAAACCTCTAATAATCCCATCTGATAACCCAAACTTTGGTACATAAATTTTAGTGGCGCCACTCCATCGCATCGAATTTAAATAGATTTTTGCGGCAGGCACGATTACATCAGCCCTGTCAGGATTTAGGTCTAATTTACTGATCCTTTCTTCGTAGGTCATATTATTTAAAAAATTGAAGTAATTTTCTACATACTTCATATCAAGATACTTTCCTGGTTTTTTGCCAGACATTTTATAAAGCTTGTTTATGTTGCCACCGGAACCGATAAGTGACAGATTTTTAAGAGGAGAACTATTCTCCCTAATCCACGCTTCTGCTTCAGACCAAGTACTTTCATCTACTTTTCCATCCAAAATACGGACAGTTCCTAAGGGGAAAGATTTTGAATTAATTTTTTTTCCTTTTGAGAAAAATGTAAATTCTGTACTTCCACCTCCAACATCCACATAAAGATAGGATCTATTACTTTTTAAAAGTGTGTGCAGTTCTGTATATGAAATAATTTCAGCCTCTTTTTCCCCGTCTATTATTTCAATTTTAATCTGTGAATTTTCAAAAATCTTTTTAATTGCATTTTTACCGTTGGTTGCCTCCCGCATTGCGGAAGTTGCGCAAGCTTTAAATTTTTCTACGCCATAAATACTCATGATCAATCTAAAAGAATTCATAGCGTCAGTCATTCTTTGAATGTTTTTTTCTGATATTTTTCCGGTATTAAAAACATCCTCACCCAAACGAATAGGCACGCGAATAAGAGCCGACTTTTTAAATTCGGTTTGATTTTCGTCGAATTCTACAATATTAGAAATGAGCAGCCGGACGCCATTAGATCCGATATCGATTGCTCCGTATTTCCTTATGAACATTTAATTGGATTTATAATATTTCGGAAACTCGGTGAGTATGGTTTTACCCTTTTTAATGTTTTTCCAATGGTCTGTTTTAAAGCTAATTCCAACCACTCCACAAGTGGGTACATGATCTAATTCTTTATCTCCAAATTTATTGACAAAGTCGCTTATTCCATGGTCGTGGCTAAAAATAATGGCCGAGTTAAAACTATCGTCCAAGGCTTTTACTGTTTTTATCAAATATCCATCACTAAAATTGTAGAGTGATTTATTGATTTTTAAATAGGCGAGGGGATAGTCGAAGGTATAACTAAAAATCATTGCGGTATGCAAAGCTCGGTTAGCACAACTGGAAACAAAAACAGAGGGGGTATCAATTTTTTTTCTCAAGGCCTCAGAAACGAGATAAGCATCGTTAATTCCTCTTTTTTTTAAAGGTCTATCGATATCTTTAATCCCTTCATATTCCCAGGAAGATTTTGCGTGACGCACAATATAAATTGTTTT
>CAZWAN010000007.1:0-77617 GCA_964631875.1 uncultured Flavobacteriaceae bacterium | reverse complement strand
TGAACGCTCAAATACTTGGAGTTACCTCAATTCCTCCGGAATTTTGTCTGAATTCCCCGATACCAAGCTTTTAGCCTTACTTCAAGATTATTATAAAAATTATAATGAGGTAGTAACAAATTTCACAAATACAGGTAATCCCGCAAAACTGGAGATTAGAAAACTAAAATATGAGCTCTTTAGTAACAAAGAGCATCGGAAATTTTTTCCAACAAACTCACCAAAAGTTCCCGGAATAGAAGTTTATAATGCCATTTTTGAGGATAGTCGAATTTTACCATTATGCAGATATATTGGAAGTACCGGTAATTATTTTGAAGATAGTTTTAACTCTGTTCGAAGTAAAGCAGAAACAATTTTAGATTATATCGATAAGAAATACAATTAAATATAAAACTCAACACTTAATACTATATTGATACAAATATGAATAAAGCGGTCATCATCATTTTAAGTCTTATCCTATTTACCGGTTGCCATAAATCTAAGCAGGAAGAAAAAGGAAATACGCACTCAGAATTATTAAAGAGCAAATCTCAAGTTATCCTTGAAAAGGAAGGCCTGACATTTAGAGATCTAAACAGCAACGGTAAATTAGACATTTACGAAGATTCGAATCAATCTGTAGAAGCCAGAGTTAACGACCTGCTAGGCCAAATGAACCTGGAAGAAAAGGCGGGCATGATGTTTATCAATGGAGCACCTGTTAGTACAGACGGAAAGCCGGATGGCAACCAAGGTCTTGAAGGACCTGCTGCCAGAATGGCTTCTGTCGTAAAAAATATGGATTCATTAAAAATGACCCATTTTAATATTTGGAGTATTCCTGATGATCCTAATATTTTTGCTAAATGGTACAACAATGTTCAACAAGTGGCAGAAAAAACAAGGTTAGGAATTCCTGTAACCATTGCTTCCGACCCGCGTCATCACCTCGGCCAAAATGTGATCTCCATGGCATCTACCGGATTTAGTCAATTTTGTGAAATGCCCGGTTTTGCCGCTATAGGCGATGAAAATTTAGTAGCAGAATTTGCAGACATTGTTCGCCGAGAATACCTCGCTATAGGTATTAGGGAAGCATTAAACCCGCAAATCGATCTGGCAACAGAACCTCGTTGGGCGAGAATTAGCGGAAATTTTAGTGAAGATGCTGAATTAACAGCCAGATTAGTAAAACCCTATATAAAAGGCCTGCAAACAGACTCCCTAAGTCATGGTGTAGCTTGTATGACGAAACACTTCCCGGGAGGCGGTCCTCAAAAAGAAGGTTTAGACCCACATTTTTCATTTCAGAAAGGACAAATTTATCCGGGCAATAATTTTGATTATCACTTGATACCTTTCGAAGCTGCTTTTGAAGTGAACACAGCGGCCATCATGCCATATTACGGTGTACCAACTGACCAAACAGACGAAAACGTGGCGATGTCTTATAATAAAACGATCATTACAACTTTGCTTAGAGAAAAATATAAATATGAGGGTGTAGTTTGCACAGATTGGGGCTTGATAACTGATCTGCCAATAGGTCCTGATATAGTTTGGAAAGCACGGGCTTGGGGTGTAGAAGATTTGAGTGCAACAGACCGGGTTTTGAAGATCATCGAAGCAGGTTGTGATCAATTTGGTGGAGAGTCTCGACCAGAATTAGTGGTGCAGTTAGTCAAAGAGGGTAGATTGACCGAAGAGCGAATAGACATCTCAATTAAACGATTATTAAGACAAAAATTCGAGTTGGGTTTGTTTGACAATCCTTTTGTGGATGAAACCAAAGTCGATGAAATTGTGGGCACATCGGTCTCCAGAGCTTTAGGAGAAAAAACACAGCAAATTTCAATGACACTTTTAAAAAATGATAAGTCGACATTACCCTTGGCACAAAAGAAATTTAAAGTATATATTGAAAATATTGATAGTACCACTGTAGCCAACTATGCTGAAGTGGTAGCAAAACCGGAAGCAGCAGACTTTGCCATTATCAGATTGAATACACCATGGTATCCCGCAGAAACCAAAATTCCTTTTGCTCTGGGATTTCACCATGGTGATCTGGATTTTAAAGGTGAAGAGAAAAGGAGGATTTTAGATCTATTAAAAAAAGTACCCACCATCGTCGATATTTATTTAGACAGACCTGCGGTAATCCCTGAGATCACAAATTCTGCCGTAGCAGTAATTGCTAATTATGGAGCAAGTGATAAATCGGTTTGTGAGGTTCTTTTTGGGAATACGGCTCCTCAAGGAAAATTGCCTTTTGAGTTGCCTTCCTCTATGCAAGCCGTAGAAAATCAAAAAACTGATGTACCTTATGATAGTGAAAATCCATTATTCAAATTTGGACATGGGTTAGCATACGACAATAATTAATGCAGAATATAGCAATGACTAAAATATACGTATGCCCGGAGCAGGCATACGACTTTTATGTTGCAGGCGATGTAAAAAAATAAGACTAACTTTTTGACTACTTTCAACAAAGGAAAAGATGTTTGATTTTTAATCTATTGTTTTAACCATAAACTTAAAATCACTGTGAAAAGAATTTTAATTCTGTTTCTTCAAGCAATCATAGTGCTTATAGGCATTGCGATGGCCGGCTTTTTGATTCGTTTCCCCTTAACTGAAGGAAGAGCCGCAAACTTAGACTTATTTCGTATTTACTCAGACCCATTCATCTTATATGGATATGCAGCATCCATCCCTTTTTTTGTGGCGCTTTACAAATCGTTCAAATTACTTGGATATATCAATCAAAATAAATTATTCTCCTCACTCACTTTGAAGACTTTAAAAAGTATAAAGTATTGCGCCATCCTGCTAAGTATTTTAATTGTCTTAGCCGGACTTTACATAAAACTATATCACGACAAAGCGGATGACCCTGCCGGTTTTCTTGCCATTTGTATCCTTGCTACTTTTGTGTCAGTTATTGTGGCTACCGCTTTGACAATAGTTGAGAAATTCTTGAAAAATAGGCTGGATAAGAAACCTGAAATGGCTTGACAATTTAAGCCGTGTCGGTTGTTGTAACTTTAAGTATGAAGAGGCCAAGGCGCAAAACAAATTGGTTCAAACACCTCAGGCATTTCCCGAAAAAAATAGTGCTTTCAACAGAATATTTCGTATCCATGTTTTAGCTTTAACTATTGATTTTTTTTGAGAGTTCTATGACGACCCATAATTTATCGAAATTTTAATTTTACAGGTAAGCGCCTTCAGTATGATTTTTTTGTCATACTTTTCAATCCTCTTTTCATTTGTAAAAAATCTTATTTTAGCGAAACTAAAAACAGAGGGCAAATAAACTTTTTGCCCTACCAAACACGACCATCCAAAAAATTATGAGAGAGAAAATAGCGGAGGTAGAGAGATTAACGGAATCGAAGACATACAGTAAATGGAAAAAATGGGGACCCTATTTAGCAGAAAGACAGTGGGGAACAGTTCGAGAAGATTATAGTATCCATGGTGGTGCCTGGGATCATGTATCCCATGAAAATGCGCGAAGTAATGCCTATCGTTGGGGAGAAGAAGGTATAGCCGGATTTTGCGATTCCAGAGAGATCATGTGCCTGGCCCCGGCATTTTGGAATGGTAAGGATCCTATTTTAAAAGAACGTTTATTTGGACTTACCAACTACCAAGGTAATCATGGCGAAGATGTAAAAGAACTTTATTTTCATCTGGTTTCATCCCCAACTCATTCTTATTGTAAATACCTCTATAAGTATCCTCAGACAGAATTTCCATATTCTGAGCTAATTAATAACAACAAACGCAGCAGGGAAGAGCCTGAATACGAACTTCTAGACACGGATACATTCGAGCATAAGGCCTATTTTGATTGCTTTATTGAATATGCAAAGGCTGATGTGGAGGATATTCTGATGAAAGTGACCATCGTGAATAGAGGGTCAAAATCTTCTGTCATTCATGTACTTCCACATTTATGGTTTCGAAATTTCTGGAAACACAATAAGCGATTTAATCGTCCCGGTATAAAATCCCTCACAGAGGATTGTGTACAATCAAGAAGTATTAGAAACGGGAGGTACTATTTATACCACGAAAAAGGGAAACAATTGTTTTGTGAAAACGAGACGAACAACAGGCGAATTTATAATATCCCGAATGATGTAGACTACGTAAAAGATGGGATCAATGATCATGTTGTGAACAAAATGCCGACCATAAATCCTGATAAGAATGGATCAAAAGTAGCTATTTGGCATAAGTTCAAACTTCAAGCTGGTGAGCAAAAAAGCATCAAGGTGCGCCTGAGCAAAAAACCATTGAAAGATCCATGGGACGACTTTGATAATTTATTTGCACAAAGAATAGAAGAATGCGAAGAATTTTACACCGAAACGATTGATAAAAACATACCCGAAACGCACAGAACTATTGCCAAAAGTGCGTTTTCAGGCTTGTTATGGACAAAACAATTTTACTATTACGACGTATTTAAATGGCTATTTGGAGAGCCCGGAGGAATTGCCCCATTCCGACACTACCTGAGAAATTTTAGCTGGCAACACCTTACCAACAGACATGTTATTTCTATGCCTGATAAATGGGAATATCCTTGGTATGCCGCATGGGATTTGGCTTTTCATATGGTAGCCTTTGTTGAAATAGACCCACATTTCGCCAAGGAACAATTGTTATTGGTACTACGTGAAAATTATATGCATCCCAATGGACAAATACCGGCCTATGAATGGAACTTCAGCGATGTAAATCCTCCCGTACATTCATGGGCGGTATGGAGTGTATATGAAAAGGATAAAAAATACAGCGGAAAAGGAGATACTGAATTTTTGGAAAAAGCGTTTCAGAAATTATTGCTCAATTTTACCTGGTGGGTAAACCAAAAAGACAAGAGTGGTACAGATCTGTTTGAAGGCGGCTTTTTAGGTTTAGATAATATTGGCGTTTTCGACCGTAATCATATGCCACCGGGTATTACCAGGATGCAACAAGCAGATGCTACCAGCTGGATGGCTCTATTTGCACTAAACATGTTGCGTATGTCCTTAGAGTTGTCTAAGACCAATAAAATATACGAAGAAGCAGCGGCCAAATTTTTCAGACATTTTTTGAATATTGCCTGGGCCATGCATCATATTGGAAAAAAGGATATTTCACTTTGGGACGATGAGGATAATTTTTATTACGATGTAGTAGAAATGTCAAGTGGTACAACTGATCGTTTAAAGGTTCGCTCGTTGGTTGGCGTAATTCCGATGTTCGCCGTTGAAATTATGCATAAAGATCTTTTTGAAGAGTTAAAAGAATTTAAAATAAGAGCTAACGACATTATTAGAACACGTCCTGATCTTGCTTCTTTGATTTCAAATTTGGATGAGACAAATGAAGATGGCAATTATCTTTTTTCAATTATGCGCGGATTTAGGCTTGAACATTTGCTCAAACGTTTGTTGGATGAAAATGAGTTCCTCTCCGAATACGGGATTCGCTCTCTCTCAAAATACCATGAAAAACATCCCTTTATCTTTGAACACCACGGAAATTATCAAATTCAATATGAACCCGGAGAGAGTCGGTCAAGTATGTTCGGAGGTAATTCAAACTGGAGAGGGCCTATATGGTTGCCACTAAATTATATGATCATTCAATCACTTCGAAAGTATTATTCGTTTTATGGTGAAAAATATACCTATGAATTTCCAACCGGCTCCGGGAATAAACATAACCTCAAAGAAATTGCGAATGAACTCACCAAAAGATTGGTTAAACTGTTCGAGCGCAATGCCGAAGGCAAATTTCATTATCACGGAGATACACCTGGTAAATATTTCTCAAAAGATGAAAACTTTAAAAATTTACATCTGTTTTACGAGTTTTTTGATGGTGATAATGGTAAAGGTCTGGGTGCTTCGCATCAAACAGGATGGACTGCTTTGATAGCTAATTTAATTATGGAAATGGATCTGGATGAATGGGATAAAACCGCCAGCTAAAAACGGTATAATCAGATATCGCCATTTTAATATGTTATTTGTCGAAGGTTAGGAGAGATGATAGTAGTACTTTAAAACATTTTTCTTGCCTTTTATATAATTTCCTTCAATCCAAATACTTTAAAACTCCAAAGAAAGGTCTTCTCATAAGCATAGGAGGAGTCAAAATTGTCTAATGCTGCAGGTAGCTTATTCACTTGATTTGACAATATATTTTTAAGAAAAAGTTGAAGTTCAACGCCTTTATTTATTTGGTTGCATTTAACCGAGGAAATGATTAAATTTATAGTTCTTCAAAAAACTAAATTAATAACCTCAATAAATTGAAAAAATAAAGATGATGAACAATTCTTCAAAAGGTAAATGCCCTGTGATGCACGGTGCAAATACAGAAACGAGCAAAACAATAATGAACTGGTGGCCCAATGCACTTAATCTCGATATTTTACATCAGCACGATACAAAAACAAATCCTCTTGGAGAAAGTTTTAACTACGCAAAAGAATTTAAAAAACTTAACCTAAAGTCTTTAAAAAAAGACCTTAAAAATTTGATGACCGATAGCCAGGATTGGTGGCCGGCAGATTGGGGTCATTATGGCGGATTGATGATCAGAATGGCATGGCATGCCGCGGGAACATACCGTATTGCTGATGGTCGCGGGGGAAGTAATACCGGAAACCAACGATTCGCACCACTTAATAGCTGGCCGGACAACGTTAACCTCGACAAAGCCAGAAGACTTCTATGGCCCATCAAGAAAAAATATGGCAATAAAATTTCTTGGGCAGATTTATTCATCTTAGCAGGAAATATGGCCTATGAATCGATGGGATTTAAAACTTACGGATTTGCAGGAGGACGTGAAGATATCTGGCATCCTGAAAAGGATATTTATTGGGGCTCAGAAAAAGATTGGTTGGCTCCAACGGGAAGTGAGGGAAGCAGATATTCAGGGGAAAGAGAACTTGAAAATCCATTGGCTGCGGTAATGATGGGACTTATTTATGTGAACCCTGAAGGGGTTGACGGAAATCCAGACCCGATCAGAACGGCAAAAGACGTGCGCGAAACATTCAAAAGAATGGCCATGAATGATGAGGAAACAGTTGCTTTAACGGCAGGTGGTCACACGGTGGGTAAGGCCCACGGAAATGGAGATGCCTCTATTTTAGGTCCGAAACCGGAAGCTGCTGATTTAGAAACTCAAGGTTTTGGTTGGATGAATCCAAAAGGAAAAGGCAATGCTGAAGACACCGTTTCCAGTGGATTGGAGGGTGCCTGGACCACAACACCTGATCAATGGAACCATTCTTATTTTCATTTGTTATTGAATTATGACTGGGAATTGAAAAAAAGTCCTGCGGGTGCTTGGCAATGGGAACCGATAAACATCAAAGAACAAGACAAACCTTTTGATGCGCATATCAAAGGAGTTCGACGAAATCCAATTATGACGGATGCCGACATGGCAATGAAAATGGATCCTGCCTACAGAAAAATCTCTGAACAGTTCTATAAAGATCCAAAATATTTTGCCAAAGTGTTTGCCAAAGCTTGGTTCAAACTGACTCATCGTGATCTAGGGCCAAAAAGTCGTTACCTGGGTGCCGATGTTCCAAAAGAAGATTTGATCTGGCAAGATCCAATCCCCAAAGTCGATTACAAATTGAATAATGAAACCGTAAAAAAATTAAAAAAGGAAATTCTAAGTTGTGGTCTTACAAGAACAGAATTGATCAATACGGCTTGGGACAGTGCCAGAACGTTCCGTTGTTCAGATTTCCGCGGAGGTGCTAATGGTGCCAGAATTCGCCTGTCTCCTCAAAATAGTTGGGAGGGAAATGAACCTAAACGGCTGGAAAAAGTGCTTAAAAAACTGAGCGAAATTCAGGCAAATCAAAAAAAGAAAGTGAGCCTTGCAGATTTAATTGTCTTGGGAGGAACTGCCGCGATTGAAGTGGCAGCACTTGAAGCCGGTGTAAAGATAAAAGTACCTTTTAGTTATGGCCGTGGAGATGCCAGTCAGGAAATGACTGATGTTGAGTCTTTTGCGGTACTAGAACCTATTCATGATGGTTACAGAAACTGGCAGAAAAAAGACTATGCCGTAAAACCCGAAGAATTACTTCTCGACAGAACACAACTCATGGGCTTAACAGCTCCCGAAATGACTGCTTTGATAGGTGGTATGCGTGTTTTAGGAACAAACCATGGAGGAACAAAACACGGTGTTTTTACGGAAAGACAGGGCATACTCAGCAATGACTTCTTTGTTAATCTTACCGATATGAAATACAAATGGATTCCAGTGTCTGATAATTTATACAACATTGTTGACAGAAAAACAGGAGCGACGAAATGGACGGCCACAAGGGTAGACCTGGTCTTTGGATCAAACTCAATCCTTAGAGCCTACGCTGAGGTCTATGCGCAAGACGATAACAAAGAAAAATTTGTACATGATTTTGTCAAAGCCTGGGTTAAAGTGATGAATGCTGATCTTTTTTGACAAAAACGATTGATGACCTATTAGCATTCGAATAATTGAATCGAATGTTTAATAAAAAAAAACCGCCCCATTTTTGGGCGGTTTTTTTGTGAACTATATTTCGATTTCCAAGGATTTATGAATTTGTCTCGAGGAAGTTCCTACCTGAATTTCATATATCCCTTTTTCAAGGGCCCAGTCAGAACTTGTTTCGTCCCAATAACGCAAGTCTGCAACGGGAATTTTCAAAAACAAATCTACGATTTCGCCGGGTGCCAATTCCTGTGTTTTAGTAAAGGCCTTTAATTCTTTTACCGGACGATCAATCTTTGAATCGGGTTTTGAAACATAGATCTGTACAACTTCCTTTCCTTTCTTTTCTCCTATATTTGTCATATTTACCTTGATATGAATGGTATCTCCTTCAATGGTAGAGTCAAAATTTAGCACTTCAAAATTTGTATAAGAGAGTCCGAAACCAAATGGGTAAGAAACTTCAATATCGGCTTTATCAAAATGCCTGTATCCAACATAAATTCCCTCCTCGTACTTTGTGAAATCTTTATTTCGAACTTTCTTATCATCCGGTAATTCCTCTTTAAAAAGCATATTTAAAACTTTAAGCGGTTCACCATCTAAAGGGAAATTGGCATTTGAAGCATGGTCATTTAAATGAACCGGAAATGTCATAGGTAATTTACCGCTGGGATTAACTTTTCCGTGTAAAATATCTGCCACAGCGTTGCCGCCTTCCTGACCTCCTTGCCATGCCAACAAAATGGCGTCCGGTTTGTTTTTCCATGAGGCTGTTTCTACAACGCCTCCTATGTTTAATACCACAATTACTTTTTTTCCAACCTGATGAAATGCCTCACATGTATTGGTAATCAAATCATTTTCTTCATCCGAAAGAAGGAAGTCATCCTTTTCAACCCTGTCTGATCCTTCACCGCTATTTCTTCCAATAGTAATAATTCCTATATCCGAAGTAGCAGCGATTTCTTTCAATTGATCAGATGTCAAAAGTAATTCAGGAGGATTATACGGCTCAAACATCGCGTCGAACCCTTCCGGTTTGACAAACAATTTTTTATTCGTCTCCTTATGTTCCTCAAATGCCTTCTTTCCAATATGATTTATCTCGTAGCCCACGTTTTTTAAACCTTCTTCCAATGAAACAGTATAAGCCTCATTTACATCACCGGAACCGGTTCCGCCGGCAATAAAATCATAGGATGTTACCCCAAATAAAGCTATATTTTTGACATTATTGAAAGGAAGCGTGTGCTCGTTTTTAAGCAAAATCATACCCTCAGTAGCAGATTGCCTTGCGATTTCTGCATGAGACTTTAAATCGGGTTTATTGCTAAATGGGTAAGACTCCATTTTCCTGCTTTCCAGAATTAGTTTCAGTATACGTTTAACTGAGGTATCGACCTCTTCGATAGTGAGGTCGCCATTTTCAACTGCCTTTTTCAATGCTTTCCATTGAATTTTTGTTCCCGGCTCCAGCAAATCATTACCGGCACTGATCTGTTCTTGTGCATTCTGACCTCCAAACCAATCTGTCATCACCATACCTTCAAATCCCCAATCATCTCTCAGAACATTTGTCAATAATTCTCTACTTTGAGAAACATAAGTGCCATTGACTAAATTATACGATGACATGACTGTCCATGGTTGAGACTTTTTTACAATAATTTCAAACCCCTTGAGATAAATTTCACGCAAAGCTCGCTCAGAAATCAGTACATCGTTAAAATTTCGATTACTTTCCTGATTATTGGCTACAAAATGCTTTAGTGAAGTACCAACACCATTCGATTCAATTCCATTCACCATAGCGGCACCAATATTTCCTGTAAGCAATGGATCTTCCGAATAATATTCAAAATTTCTTCCACAAAAGGGATGCCTCATTATATTGGCTCCCGGACCTAATATAACGTCTATACCATATTCCAAAGCCTCATTGCCCATTGCTATGCCCACACTTTCGTTCAAGTCTGTATTCCACGTCGAAGAAAGCAATGTCGCAATTGGAAAAGCGGTACAATAATAGGTTTGATCATCGCCCTCACGTTTTGGTTCTATTCTAAGGCCTGCCGGACCGTCTGACAGATAGATCGTAGGTAATCCTAATCTAGGGGTTGGAACAATTGTACCAACTGCACCTGGAATTCCACTGCCAGTTTCAACCATCCCCAACCCTGATGCCATTCCTGATCCCTTTAACAAATGAATTTTCTCTTCCAAGGTCATTTGTTTAATAAGGTCATTTACTCGGTCTTCAGTTGGTCTTCTTTTATCTTCATATACATCTAAAATTCCATTACCGTTGAGATCATCGAAGGTATAGCCATCTATCGTAATTTCTTTAGTGTTTATTTTTTGGACATAATCATCCTCAAAATCCAAAATATTTGATTTGAACCAAAACCACCCTGCCAGACCAATTATCATCAAAAGGGTGAATATAGAAACGATGGTGATTAAAGCGATTTTCAAGTACTTCTTCATATTTTTATTATTTTTGTGACGATTTGCCACAAATGTAGTAATTTTTATTTTGTGTCAGAATGCCACAATTATATTTTTTTATATTACAATGGAGGATCTCAAAAGATTTTTAGAAAGGGGAAATGAATTCATTCTGCCAAATCTGTCAATTGATATGGTCATTATCGGTTACAGAGATGAAGAACTCAAATGTCTTTTACTTCAAATTGATGATAAATGGATGCTTCCTGGTGGGTTTATACTCAAGGATGAGTCAGTTGAGGATGCCGTAAAAAGAGTGTTAAAAGAAAGAACTTCACTTCATGATACTCACTTTAAGTTTCTAGAAGTCTTTGGTGATAAAGAAAGGAGATTTAAGGAAATGTGGAAAGAATTTTATGAAAAATCAGGCCTTACCTGGACAGATGACTGTTGGCTCAACTCCAGATTTATAACGCTGGCCTATTACGCCTTAGTAAATATTGAGCATACTTTCCCAGCACTAAACGAAATAGATCAGGCCTTTGCTTGGTTTAGTTTTGATGACCTGCCAACTATGTGGATGGATCACAAATCAATCGTATTAAGTGCGAGAAATAGGCTTAAGGAAGATATGAAACAGGAACAAATTACTTTTAATCTCTTACCTACTGAATTTACCATGCCTCAGCTTCATCAACTTCACCAAATTATTTTGGAGGAGAAGTTAGACAGAAGCAGGTTTCAAAAAAAGATGCTTTCCTCAAATTTGTTTGAAAGACTTTCTGAACAGCACAAAGATTCTCCCGGGAGAAATCCTTATCATTACAGGATTAAAGTTAAAAACAACTAATTTTGTTCTAATCATAAAGTCTTAAGGGTCAATATTATATTCATGAACACTCTTTCTCGTTTTGGAAATGATCAGGTTTGAATTCAAAACAAACGGACCGAATTAAATCATTAAACTTCCTTATATTTGAGAAAGATGTGAAAAAAGAAATCTTTTTTCACAAACGACATAATTCCAATTCACCAAAAACAAGAACCATGAATAAAAAGATACTCACTCTCTTGTGTTTACTGAGTTTTTCGGGATTCGCACAAATGAAAGCTGACGATGTTAAAACCTTCACCCTGACCAATGGAATGAAATTTCTGGTAGTTGAAGATTTCTCTATTCCTAATGCCAATATGTATTTGTTTTACAAAGTGGGGAGTAGAAATGAGTATCAGGGTATAACAGGTTTGTCACATTTCTTTGAACACATGATGTTTAACGGAGCAAAAAAATACGGTCCGAAAGAATTTGACAGAACCATGGAGTTCAATGGAGGTGCCAATAATGCCTATACTACGAACGATGTGACTGTATATACAGACTGGTTTCCGACTTCTGCTGCCGAAATTATTTTTGATCTAGAGGCAGATCGCATTTCAAGTCTGAGTATAGATCCGGAAATAGTGGAAAGTGAAAGAGGTGTGGTTTTGAGTGAAAGACGAACCGGACTCGAGAATTCACCTTGGCGTAATATCATTCAATCAGTTGATGCAACGGCATTTCAGGAACACCCCTATCATTGGCCGGTGATTGGTTATGAAGACGACATGAAAAACTGGTCACAACAAGACCTCGAACGATACTTCAAGACTTATTATGCCCCAAACAACTGTATTGTAGTTGTTTCGGGAGCTTTAAAATTTGAAAAGGTGAAAGAGCTCGCACAAAAGTATTTAGAAAAAATACCCGCTCAACCAGCTCCACCAGAAGTTAAAATTAAAGAACCACCTCAAACCGGAGAACGCCGAATAACTGTACAAAAAGATGTGTCAAATCCTTATTTAACTATCGCCTACCATACACCTGAGGCCAAAAATGAGGACTATTATGCACTTAGTATTTTGAGTTCCATTCTGACCAATGGTAGATCGTCCAGATTATATACCTCCTTAGTTGATAAGCAGCAATTGGCTACAGAAATCTATTCAAATTTCGGTGAAAGTTTTGATCCTTTTCTGTTTTATATCTATGCCGTCACAAATTCAGATGTGAATGAAGCGGATCTTGAAAAGGCCATTTTTGAGCAATTGGAAAAAATAAAAAACGAAGGTATTTCTGAAAAAGAACTTCAAAAAATAAAAAACCAAAAATTGATGGAGTTTTATGGTCAAGTGGAAACCATCAATGGAAAATCTAATAATATTGGCACCTATGAGGTCTTTTTTGGCGATTACAAAAAAATGTTTGATGCACCCGCCAACTTCAACAAAGTTTCTGCAATAGATGTGCAAAATGTAGCGAAAAAATATTTTACTAAAAGTAACCGAACGGTAGGCGTATTAAAGAAAAACGTAGAAGAATAATTGTATGAAAAACCTCAAACAACTCAGCATAATTTGCCTTTTAATGGCAGTCCAAATAAACGTGTTCTCTCAGGGGTATAAATTACCTGAATACAAAAGTTTCAAACTAGATAATGGTTTAACCGTTTATTTAATGGAACTTCATGATGTACCTGTAATTAGTGTTTCAGTCATCTTACCCGCGGGGGCGATTTACGATGGGAGCAAAGCCGGATTAGCCTCCTTTACTGCCACGGCCCTTAAACATGGCACAAAAAGTTTTACAAAAGCACAGTTAGACGAGGAAATCGATTTTATTGGGGCAGGTGTCAATACCTTCGCCTCGAAAGAATACGCCAGATTATCTGCCAAATTTGCATCGAAAGACAAAGACAAAATGCTTCATATCATCAAAGAAGTACTGTTGGAGCCTTCATTTAACCCCGATGAATTTGAAAAAGAAAAGAGCAGGATTTTGGTTCGCTTGGAACAACAAAAAGAAAGTCCGCGTTCTGTTATTCGCGATTATTTTGATGATTTTTTATTTGGGGACCATGTCTATGGCAATATCACCGGAGGAGTCAAACCAACAGTGAATGATTTAACTGTGAACGACCTCAAGAATTTCTATCAAGCCAACTATGCACCCAACGGAGCAGCGATAAGTATTGTTGGTGATTTTTCTTCTGCCGAGATGCAGAAGCAAATTAGTTCACTTTTTTCAGCTTGGCAAAAAAATTCAGGTTCCTCTTCGCAAAACCTCGCCTCCAACCCTATTGTAAAACCTTCAGAAAACAGGGTTTTACTAGTAAATAAAGACGATGCCAAAGAAACTACTTTTTACATTGGCTCCCTAGGGGTAAGTCGCAATAACCCGGATCTTATTTCTATTGATGTAGTGAATACACTATTTGGGGGTAGATTTACTTCCATGCTCAATGATGCTTTGAGGGTAAATAGTGGTCTGACCTATGGTGCACGAAGCGGATTTAGTTCATTAAAGAATGGAGGGTCATTTGGCATTAGTACTTTTACAGCTTTGGAAACTTCTGAAGCAGCAATAGATATGGCGCTGGATGTATTGAACAAATTACATACCAATGGATTGGATCAAGAATCTTTGACCTCAGCTAAAAATTATGTCAAGGGTCAATTTCCTCCTGATTACGAAACTACGGAGCAACTGGCAGGATTATTGACAGAAATGTTTTGGTACAATTTTGATGAAAGCTATATCAATAATTTTGAAAGAAACGTGGACGGATTAGATCTGACAAAAGCCAATAAAATTATTGCCGACTATTTCCCAAAAGATAAGCTTCAATTTGTGATTGTTGGTAAATCATCCGAAATAAAAAAGATCGTCGAAAAATATGGTAAAGTAACAGAAGTTCAGATCAAAGATGATATCGTGAGAAAAAATTAAGTGTACAGAACTAGTCTGAACAATATACATCTCGTTACTCAAATAATTTATTTGAGAGCCACAAATAGGCCATAGAGAATAGAAAAGTGAGAAAAAACCAAACAGGATTTATCGGTTTTACTTGCCATGATGGCGACTTTTCAGCATTCGGTTGATCAAAAAATCTTTCGTTCTGTTGTTGTGTTTGGAAATTTCTTAAAGACCTCCATTTACTTGTATCGCTTACATAAAAATGTAAAGTACTTGCTGAATCATTTCGAACGGATAATTGATTCCAACCCATTTCTAAAGGGTAAGTTATCCCGCTCCAAGTTGTAGGAACATGTACATCTTGCTTTAAAGGGATATGATGTCCGTCTGTGTCTATCACATCCGGTCTATTCATTTTTGTGCGAAGGTCAAATTGAAAAGGATAATCCAGATAACCCCAAAGACTTTTTGGCTCAAATACTGAAACAGATTTATTTCTGGCAATTTTACCCAGTGTATTTCTCCAATAGGAGTCATATAATTCATCGTTTCCCTCAAGTAAAATAGGATATACGTTTACTAAATTCGAGGTGCCTACCTGTCCTAATCCGAAGTAAACTGAAAATGACACTTCCTGCTTCCCAAAACGCTGAAGAAGCTCTGATTTCAATCCTGCCTTCAAATCGTAGGGAAATTTTTTTAGGTTAGTTTTATTGGATACAGCCTCTACCCCGGTAATTCCATCATTCTTAAACTGAAAACCAAAGTCTTTGTTCAATTGAGAAAAAAGAGTGATATCCGGTTGCACAAATAGACCTAAACCATTTTCAATGGCATTAAGCAATTCTTGCCTATCTGATTTACGAATATTCGAATAGGTTCCTGCATCTATGATTAAAAGATCAAAATCCTTTAACATATCTCTGCTCAAACTATTGATTGACTTTATCCCGGTATTAAAGGCCTCAAATTTATATTTGTTTCTTGTTAGCTCTGTTCTCAGGATAAGCTCATGACCATTTTCGGCCAAATAATTTTTAAGGAATTTAGTCTCAAATGTTGGAAATTGATTTAGCATAAGAATTCTTAGCTTTTCTCTTTCTATTATATTCACAGGGATCGGATCTGAGGAAATCAATGAATCTTTTCTATTTCTTTCTTCTAAAGCATACAAAAAATTTCCGGAGACTTTAGGTGCTGCATTTAATTCAAAAACTTCCGATTGGAGACCGAGCGATACCGAATCTAACTTGACTCCTGAAGAATTGAGTAAAAATAAACGGTGACCATCAACCGGCTTCGCAAACTTCCCTGAAATAGTTAATTGCTCCCCAACATAAAGTTCAGAAGGATAGCTTAAATCAAATATACCCGATATGTCTATGTCGTTCAAATAGTTGATTTCTGACCCTTCCAATTGCCATAGATCGTAAGTTTCAAATCCTTTACCCAAGACAAAAATCTGATCAAAATTTATCATGAGATGCCGAAAATCTTTGTTGGGCCGGTAATCTATTTTCTCAATTTGTCTATTCGCTTCTAATAAACTATCTCTAACCTCCTCTCGATACCCTTCTGTTAAAACATAGGCCAACTTTTGTTCTGATTCTTTTTGAATAGCCGGCTTGAGAAATAAAAACACCAAAGATAGAATTGCCAGAAAAGAAATGAAGACATGAACGTAGAAAAGAGATTTTCCTTTTAAATGCCACTCTTTCCAGATCATCATTCCCAAAATAAGTATACCCACAAAAATGAGGAGGGGTAAATTTTCAGTATGTAAGAATGTCAAACTACTCCCCATCTTTATTTAATTGTTTCATCAATCGCCTATCTATTTCATTCGTAAATCGTTCAGACCTTCCTAGTTCGGGACTGCTAAAATTGAGCGCAGCATATAATCCGGCCTGAACTTCTGTTAAAAGAGATTTATCTACTTCATTCGCCATTGAAATTGTTTTCAAACCCTGAAGTGTATGTAGATATTTTCCGGGATTTTCAATCGCTTTTTGTGCCAATTCCCTCCCGGCCTTCTCAAACAAATCTTTATCCGGGTCGCTCAAAACTGTGTTTTGGATGCGAAGTTCTTCCAATCTATTGATAGCCATTTTAATAAAAACACCTTCCTCCTCCTCGATTAAATCTTCGCTCTTTGAATATGAGTTAACTTCCTTCAAATCACCCGTCAAACGATTTTCTTCCTTAATTGGCGGAGGATCAAAACCAATTCTATGAACATATATCCTGGCGCTATTTTTAATTTCTTGAATTAATTTTAAGGCTTTGTATTGAAATGGAAGTGATTTTTGAGGATCATACAATCGTAAATACAGTTCGGCATCCCACATTTCAGTCATCGCCTGACGCAACATACTTTTGAGTGATTGAGTAAATAATGTAGCTTCTTCAGGATCGTCGTGATTATGAACAAATGCTTCCAAGGGATCTTCGTTCTCACCTTCTTCATGCGCGTGATCGGGAACTAAATTTTGCTCATTTTCGCCGTCGTGGTCATGCGTATATTCTTCTAAGGCTTGATGTTCCTCTTCTTCATGATCTTCTTCTTCCAAAACGCCCCCAAAAGTTTCAGATTCATCGCCCATAAATTCCCCATATTTTAAACGCAACGATTTTTGGTCAAATCCCAATTCATTGCTTTTAAACTCAAAATCTTTCCTGTTCAAAGATTTTTTTTGTTTGAGCAATTTCTCAGTATCGATTATTATTTGTCGCTGACTTCGGAAATAATCAGGCATTAGATCTACACCCAGATTGGCCTCAACTGCAAATTCATCTTGTATGGTATCTTTTATGACAACAAAAAATGTTTCAGTTCTAGCATAATTTGGATCAGGACTTTTTATATCCCTTGCCTCGACATAAAAGTAAAGTTCATCACCCGATGTCAGACCCAACTCATCCAAAAACATCTTTTTCCTCAGATCTACATATGTGTTTCCCGGATTGATCTTGTTATCAAAACCTAATCTTTCTTCTCTAAATTTAACAGATTCTCCCTTTCCTTTGGTAACCGTTGCTATGATTTCGGCATCGGAAACACCAAAATCATCTGTGATCTTTGCATGGAAGGTCAATTCCTTTTTATCTGAAACTTCTAATGATGTAAAAGAATTTAATCCGTAAATCTCAATTCGAGGCACCTTGTCCTTGAGAGATTCCAATGAATATATTTCAGATATAACTACTTCTCCATGAGTGTAATATTTAAAGTTATAGAAGCCGGATTCTTTCAAAAGAAGTGATTTGCTAAAACTTCTATTATGGCCATTTATACTCAATTTTTCACCTGAAAATTCTATAAACAGACTATCGATTTCCTGATCGAATTGCAGCGTCCACGTAATTTTAGAACCTTCAATAGCTTTGATGTTCAATTCAGTGGTCGTTAGGCTTTTTTGTCCAGTATAATTGGGAAAATCAATGTGTACTTCTCGCTTTTCGATGAAGGGCATTTTATTTTGTTCCCTAATTGAATCCGCTTGAACAATCTGCTCCCGAGATAACTCATTCATATTCAATGGTCTTTTTGTAAAATGATTAACCGAAAATCCCAAGAACCAGCACAAACAAACCCAAAGAAATCCGATAAAAAGTCGGTTGTCTATTTTGATCTTATCCACCCCGTTTACAAGCTTTTCACTGATAATCTCTTTTTGTAATTGTGCGATGGTAGATAGTTCACTCTTTTCTAAAAGCAATAGGGAAGAACTGTACTCCGTTTCCTTCATTTGATGATCTATTAAACGGCAAACTCGATCTGATCCAATATTCCAGGGTTCTCTTACCATTGACAAAATAATGAAAGAAACAAGAAATGCAGCTGCCGTCCAAATAAGGCTATTAAATACAAGAAAGATCAACAAAGAAAGACCCAAAGAAAAGAGAAATATTTCAGCAAAATTGATGATTTGCCATTTTCGTTTGAGCTTTATTATTGTATGACTTCCATTTTCGCTCATTGCTTTCTCACTTTAGACAATATTCTTTCTACGGCAAAAATCATGATAAAAAAAACCCATAACCAAGGAGAAATTTTCATTTCTTGAAACGACTCTGCCTTGTATTCTTTTTGTATCATTCTTGGTTTTAACAGTGACAAGTCCATTTGCCTACCATCGGCCAAATCAATTTTTCTTGATAAATCTGTGTCCTCTGTCATAATTTTCCACAGCCTTTCCGGAAAATGAGATCTTAGCACCTCATATGTACGGAGTTTTTGTGTGAGCAAATAAGTAGTTTTATCTTTACCCGGTACAATTAGTTGTTGAGCCGTTGAATCAGGCTTATAAATGAGCTTTTTTTTGGTTTTACTATTAATGGGTTCTTGAGTTAAGAAAATCACAAGATCATAATTTAATTTGGCTATCTCCTCATAATTACCGGCACTTTGGATCTTGATGTTTTGATCGAGGTATTCTCCCATTGCATGGAGTGAAGCCTTACAAAGCTCCATCGTTTCTTTTGTCTCTTCATCATAAATGATGGCAGCTTCAAAGTTCGTTTCAGGCTTTAAAAGTAGATTTTCTCTATTACCAGACAAAAATAAAATGGAATCACCTGATTCATTCAGCTCAACTTGATTGTTCGAACTCGATACATTCTCTTTTGAAATCGTTAAAAGTTGGTCGTCAGAATTCGCAATCAGAAACTCAATACTATCTCCTTTTTCTTGGGCTGACAAATATTTCTTGTTTGTTCCATAACTAGGTATGAGGATCCAATCTATTCTATCAGATAAGGAGGGCCTAATTCCTTTAATCCCCGAAACCTGTCCGTAGCTATAGACTATTATACTATCAGCAGCCAACTCTTCCATGTCCAGTGCTAATTGCCAATAATTTGGTTGACTAAAAGAATCGACCTCTGTCCCTTCTTCATAAATAGGTAAACCCGGTTGCAACAGTCTAATTTCAGGAAATGATAAAGTATCGAAGAAGGATGAAAATTCATCGCTCGTGATTAATTCGGGTTCTATAATTACCGTCAATTCTGTCTTACTCACTGATTTTTTTATGACAGGCCCGACCAATAAAAGCGTTAAAAGACCAATCAAGAGCATCCTTAGAAAAAGTAAAACCCATTCATTTAATCTAAAACTTCTGGACTGTTTTGGATTTGAATCTTTGAGCAATTGGACACTTCCAATTTTTATCGTTTTAATTTTTTTTCTGTTCCATAAATGAATGAGCAAGGGAATGGTCAAACCAAGTAGGGTCCAAAAATATATGGGAGCTAAAAAGTTCACTTAGATTAATTTGTTTCTTTTTTTCAAAAACAGATGTAAAACATCCTCCACCTTATCCTCAAGTTTAAAGAGATTAAAATCTACGCCACAATTGAACAAAAATGTCTTTGAAGATTCAATTTTTTTTGTCATCACTTCAATATATTCCTTCTTCGCTGATTTAGTATCTACTTTTACCTTCGCTCCTGTCTCCAAATCTTCAAAAAAAATCAGCCCTTTATAATCGAAACTAAGTTCTTTATTCCCGATAATCTGAACGACGATGACTTCATTCTTAGGTGTTTTAAGCGACCTGATAAAATTGCTCAATTCGTCAGTGTATTCGTACAGATCAGTGATAAAAAAGATAAGTTCTTTATGACTTCTGTCGTGAATATTAGCACATTCTGCTTCATCCAGCTTCCATTTACCTGAATTTTCAACTTCCAATAATTCATGTAAAAAACGATCAAAGTGTGCTTTTTTTAAAGAAGGATAAAGATGATGTGCCCTGTTCTCGTTATAGGCAAAAAAACCAATAGCGTCGCCCTGCTTTTGAGCCAAATAAGCTAAAGAGGCAATTAAAATTCTGGCATAATCTATTTTAGACAATTCTTCTTCTTCATGACGCATTGAGTTGCTGGCATCTAGAACAAACTTTACGGCAATATTGCTGTCGATGTCGGATTGCTTTATATAATATCTGCCGGATCGCGCCAGCATTTTCCAATCTAATAATCGCAGGTCATCTCCAGGTTCATAGCCTCGGTATTGACTAAACTCCATACCATAACCAATTTTCCGACTCTTATTGAGGCCGGATAAATAACCCTCAACAATGACTTTGGCAATGAGTGCTAATCCACCAACACTTTTTACAATTTTAGCTTCAAAAAGTTCTCGATAATTCTCTTTCACGATTCATATTTTGAAAACAGTTCGCTTTTCAACAGGTATTGAACCACCTCATCAGAAGTAATTCCCTCTGCTTCTGCCCTAAAATTTACGATTACTCTATGGCGCAAAACAGGTAAAGCGACACTTTTGATGTCTTGCGGCGTCACAGAGAGACGCCCGTTGAGAAGCGCTCGGGCCTTTGCGGTTAAGATCATCGCTTGACCGGCTCGGGGTCCGGCTCCCCAACTAACCATTTTCTTAATATATTCATCTTTGCTTGTCTCAGGTCTGGTCATTCTCACTAGTTGACTGACCAAAGAAATCAACTCCTCACTAATGGGTACTTCCCGAACAAGTTCTTGCAATCGAATCAATTCTTGTCCTGAAATTACTGCTTTGACCTTGTCATTTTTTGACCCGGTTGTAAATTTCAGAATATCCTTTTCTTCTGCTTCTGTTGGATATTTCATTTTGATATAAAACAAAAAACGATCTTGTTGTGCCTCCGGTAGCGGAAAAGTTCCCGATTGTTCTATTGGATTTTGGGTAGCTAAGATGAAGAATGGTCTATCTAAAATGAATGTTTCGCCCGAAAATGTAACTTCAAATTCCTGCATGGCCTCTAGCAGCGCTGCCTGTGTTTTTGGCGGTGTTCTATTTATCTCATCTGCCAAAATGATATTAGCGAAAATAGGTCCCCTTTTAAATTCAAAAAATTTCTTTCCTGTCGTATGGTCTTCCTCAAGGATTTCTGTTCCTATGATATCTGAGGGCATCAAATCAGGGGTAAACTGGATTCTTTTAAATTTCAGGTCTATTGTTTGAGCAAGAGTTTTTATCATCAAAGTTTTAGCAAGCCCCGGCACACCCTCTAAAAGTGCATGACCACCTGCTAAAAAAGTGATCAGCAGATGATCTACAGTTTGAGTCTGACCGACAATGACCTTTCCTATTTCCAATTTTAGATCAGCTAACTTTTTCATTAAACTATCTAATTCCTTTTTAATCAAAACTAAGTCTTCCTGCATGCTTTTATTTTTAAGAGGTAAGTGCGTACATCACTATGTTTACTGCAAATCGGGTATTATCGTTTTTATACCATCGCTTATTTCTAAAATCGTAGTCCCATTCACAACCGTAGTCTTTGTTGCTGTACAACACGCCAATTCTACCATTTATTTCTATAGCCTTTAAATAGTCATGAACCAGATCATCGCCCCAGCCATTCAATTCTTGGGCAGTAGTAGGTGGGCCATCTTCAAAAGAAAAGAAACTATGATAAAGCTCGTGTTTATTCGCTATTTTATTTAAGCAATTCTTTCCAAAAATTTCTTCCATTTGTCTTTCAAATGACTTGGCAAATAAACCATCGATATCGTGGTTACAATCATCTGCAAAAACAAATCCACCATTATTGATGTATTTTTCGAAATTCTCCTTTTCTTTTTTCGTGAATTGCACCAATTTATGCCCTGAAATATAGCAGAAGGGGCAACTAAAGATTTGATCACTACTCAGTGGAATAATGTTCTCTTCGGTTTCAACTTTTAAAGTGGTATACTCAACCAAAGAGTTTAATACATTTGAAGGCATTCGCTGATCGACATCCCAATCGCCCGACTCATACTGCAGTCTCGTAAAGAAAAAAGCATTGTTCATCTTTTGATCGATTAGGAATTTTATCATAAAAAGCCCAAGTGGGAGCTACGAATTTAGTTAAAATAAAAACTGGTTGCAAGGATGGGCCCAACAACCAGTTTGAAATTATTTTTTACATTTTAGACCGCGTCTGAAAGACTTGTAAACGTAAAATCTCTGACTTTCATATACGGAATCAAACTTCCATCAACTCGAACTTGTTGACCCAATGCTTCAAGATTATTAAGCATAATAATAGGGCTTTCGTTAAACCTGAAATTCTTTACCGGATACTTGATCTTTCCATTTTCAATATAAAAAGTTCCATCTCTAGTAAGTCCAGTATACAATAGGGTTTGCGGGTCAACACTTCTGATATACCATAGTCTTGTGACCAAAATACCCTTTTTTGTGTCTTTAATAAGATCTTCCAAAGAGGCATCACCACCCTGCATGATAAAATTACTGGGCGATGGAAGCGCTTCTACACCTTTTTGCTGCGCCCAATAACGACTATACGATAAGTTTTTTACTACACCATTCTCGATCCAAGAGGTCTTAGTCAAGGGTTGGCCCTCTCTATTCCAGGTGGCACCGGGAACATCAGGGTGCAGTGGGTCTGACCAAGCATTTATTCGTTCATCAACTATTTTTTGCCCTAATTTAGAACCTCCCTCCTTAGACATAAAGCTTCTACCTTCATCTGCCCTTCTCGCATCAAAAGAACGGGCTAAATTTTCCAGTAAACCGATGGATGCTGCCGGTTCAAGAATAACCGTGTATTTTCCAGGTTCAATGGCCCTGGCATTTTTAGACATTAAAGCTTTATCAATTGCTACTCCGGAAGCTTCTTCAGCGTCGAATTTAGACACATCATTAAAATCTCTGGTCACCCAACCTGAACCTGTTCCGTCGTTACTTCGCATGGTTACGGTAAAATCAGTATTGGTGCTCTTATTATAAGCGAATAATCCACTTGAATTAAGCATCGCACTAAAGCCAGAATTATCATTGAAAAAACCGGCAGCTGTAACATCCTTTGCTTTGGCTGCGCTAATACTTTTTCCAGCTACCTCGGCTCTGTATTCAGGAGAAATGCTCGCTGTTTTTTCACTAAAACTTATTGATTCGCTATAGGTTTGGGGACCTAAAGGTTTTACGAACTCCGGATTCTCAGGAGATAATTTAGCCAATTCTTCGGCTCTTTTTACAACTTTCTTTAAGGATTCATCATCGAATTCGTCAATGGTTGCTGTTCCTGATTTATTACCAAAGCTCGCCTGAACAGCCATGGTCTGATTGGATCTATGTCCGGACGTTGAAACGGAATTTCGTGCGTATCGAATATTACCGCTTTCATTTCCATTCAGATTTATTTCACAAGATTCGGATGTAGAAAAGCTCAAAGCTCTCTCCATGATTTGTCTTGCTTCTTCTTTTGAATATATTGCCATTTTTGATATTATTTTGAAAGAAATTAAAAATTAAATAGACCTTCCGGTATTAATTACATTTACACCATTAAATCTAGCTGTTGAACTTCCATGTGATACAGCACTTACTTGAGAAGGTTGACCTTTACCATCGAAGAAAGAACCAAACATTCTGTAATCACTTTCATCACAAATCTTTGTGCAAGAATTCCAAAACTCCTGTGTATTTGATTGGTAGGCCACGTCATCGAGCATACCTGCAATTTCACCATTTTTTATTTCATAGAACACTGTTCCGCCAAATTGAAAATTATAGCGTTGCTGATCAATAGAATAAGACCCCCTACCGGCGATATAAATACCTTTTTCAACATCTTTGATCATCTCCTTGATAGAGTATTTCTCCTTTCCCGGTTCGAGTGAAACATTAGGCATGCGTTGGAACTGTACGTCATTCCAGCTTTCGGCATAACAACAGCCATGAGATTCGTTCTGGCCTAAAATATTTACTTGATCTCTAATTGCTTGATAATTGACCAAAATACCGTTTCTCACTAAATCCCATTTTTTGGTTTTTACTCCCTCGTCGTCATAGCCCACAGCACCCAATGATCCGGGCTGAGTTTTATCGGCTACTAAATTTACGATCTCGCTGCCATACTGGAAATTTTTAGCTTTCCATTTATCCAAAGTAGCAAAACTTGTACCTGCATAGTTGGCCTCGTACCCAAGTACGCGATCGAGTTCTAAGGGGTGTCCAACAGATTCATGTATCGTTAACCCAAGGTGGTTTGGTTCTAATACTAAATCATATTTCCCTGCGTCAACAGATTTTGCAGTAAGCATCATTTTGGCTTGCTTAGCTGCTGTTGCCGCATCTTCGACGATATCGTAGCTATTTCTGTACAAGATCAGATCACTAGGGCCCTCGATTTTTTCGGAGGCCAAACCATCCATATATTCATAACCCATACCCATAGGGGCGCTTAATGCCTGTCGAGATTTAAACTTAGAAGTAGACCTGTCAATTGCCGTAACGGTAAAAGTAGGCCATATCCTGTGTATATCTTGATCTATATATGACCCATCTGTAGATGCAAAATATTTTTGCTCATTTACCATAAATAGGGCTGAATTCACATAATTTGCACCATTAGCCATTGCCACGGCATTGGCTTTTAGTAAAAGATCAACTTTTTCAGAAACGGGCACTTCCTTAAAGTTCTTTTTGATTGGCGTATTCCACGAAACTTCGCCATGACCAGATTCAGGAGCTAATACCACAGGACTTGTTTGTATTTTTGAATTCGCTTTCGCAATGGCAACAGCTTGTTCTGTTGCTTTCTTAATACCATCTTCTGTGACACTATTTGTAGAGGCAAACCCCCAAGTACCGTTGGCTATAACTCGAATTCCAATACCGAAAGATTCAGTATTATTAACACTCTGTACTTTTTCTTCTCTTGTAAAAACGTATTGATTAAGATATCGGCCTATCCGCGCATCGGCATAAGAAGCTCCTAATGATCTGGCCGTATTCAGCGCTACATCCGCCAACTTCTTTTTTACTGCCAATTCCAATCCAGGTTCCAGTAATGCCTGCTCAGATATACTGTTGCCCATCATTGAGCCAGGCACCATTAAGGCTCCTAGGCTTAAACCTGATAATTGAATAAAATTTCTTCGTTTCATGTAAATTAATGTTTTTGAAAATAGATTTTCGATATGTTTGAAAATACAAACGATATATGTCTCTAAAACATACCAGTATTTTACCAGCCCCAAGTTAAAAATAATATTTCTTAAAACCTCAAAAAAAAAAGGGTTGGAAAATTTCCAACCCTTTCTCGTATTTAAAAAAACTATTTTAATTTTTTCTTTACAGCTACTTCTTGGTAAGCTTCAATGATATCCAGTTCCTGAATATCATTGTAATTTTTGATCTGCATACCGCAATCGTAACCTTTTGAAACCTCTTTTACATCATCCTTAAACCTTTTTAAGGAAGCTAATTCGCCTGTAAAGATTACTACATTATCTCGAATAATTCTGATTTTAGACGTTCTATAAATTTTACCGTCTAATACCATACAACCTGCAATGGTACCTACTTTAGAAATTTTATAGGTCATTCGAATTTCAGCGTTTCCGGTAATTTCTTCAACAATTTCCGGAGATAACATACCTTCCATCGCATCTTTTACATCGCTTATGGCGTTGTAAATGATCGAGTAATTTCTGATATCAATCTCTTCTTTTTCAGCCAAATGCTTAGCGCTTACAGAAGGTCTTACGTTGAATCCGATTATAATTGCTTCTGAGGCAGATGCCAATAAAACATCTGATTCTGTAATTGCTCCAACACCCTTATGAATGATATTGACTTGAATTTCTTCAGTAGTTAATTTTTGTAAAGAATCTGTTAAAGCCTCGACTGAACCGTCTACATCACCTTTTATAATAATGTTCAATTCTTTGAATCCTCCTAAAGCAATTCTTCTTCCAATTTCATCAAGAGTGATATGTCTTTGGGTTCTAATTGATTGTTCTCTGTGTAGTTGAGACCTTTTTGCAGCAATTTGTTTTGCTTCTCTTTCGTCATCGTATACGCGGAATTTATCTCCGGCCTGTGGTGCTCCATCCAGACCCAAGACGGAAACAGGCGTAGACGGACCAGCTTTCTCAATCAAATTACCTCTTTCATCGTGCATGGCTTTTACCTTTCCAAAATGCTTTCCGGCCAGCATGAAATCGCCGACTTTTAAAGTTCCATTTTGAACTAAAATAGTGGTAACATATCCTTTTCCTTTATCTAATTGAGCTTCTACAACAGAACCGGTTGCCACTCTATCAGGATTAGCTTTAAGCTCCAATAATTCAGCCTCCAACAAGATTTTTTCCAATAGATCTTTAACTCCTGTACCTTTTAAAGCAGAAATGTCTTGAGACTGTATTTTTCCTCCCCATTCTTCAATCAATAAATTCATACCGGCAAGCTCTTCTTTCACTTTATCAGGATTGGCATTTGGCTTATCGATTTTATTGATCGCAAAAATAATCGGTACACCCGCCGCCTGAGCATGGCTGATAGCCTCCTTCGTTTGGGGCATAATAGAGTCATCCGCAGAAATGACGATAACAGCTATATCGGTTAATTGAGTACCCCTGGCTCTCATCGCCGTAAATGCCTCGTGACCAGGCGTATCCAAAAACGTAATGTTTTGATCTTTACCAATATCTACTGAATACGCACCAATATGTTGGGTAATCCCTCCAGATTCTCCCGCGATCACGTTTTCTTTACGGATATAATCCAGCAAGGAAGTTTTACCGTGATCTACGTGACCCATTACAGTGACGATAGGCGATCTCGGTTTAAGATCTTCCGGCTTGTCCTCTTCCATATCACTTGATTCCTCAACTTCTGCATCGACAAATTCTACTTCGTAACCAAACTCATCAGCCACAATAGAAAGTGTTTCAGCATCTAACCTTTGGTTCATGGTTACCATAATACCAAGTGAAAAACAAGCAGTGATGATCTGTGTAACCGGCACATCCATCATCGTAGCAATCTCATTCACAGTTACAAATTCAGTAACTTTTAATACTTTGCTTTCTGCTTCTTGCTGTTCTTGCTCTTTTTCCGTTTGTTGACGGTGTGCATCTCTTTTTTCTCTTCTGTACCTCGCACCTTTTCCTTTAGAAGATTTACCTTGAAGCTTTTCTAGGGTCTCACGCACTTGTTTTTGTACATCTTCTTCATTAGGTTCTTCTTTTACCACAGGTTTGTGCTTAGATTTTTTAAAATCGCCAGAACCTTTATTTTTATCTACCTGAGAGATTTTAACCGGAGAAGGTTTAAATATTCTCTTCCTTTTCGTTTTTTTATCGCTACTCTCTTTCCCTTTTTCTCCTTTAGCCTCTTTCTTCTTCTCCTTTTTACTGTCTTTAAATTGAGAAAGATCTATTTTATCGGTAATAACAGGACCGGTAAGTTTTTGATATTGTGTAACGTGCGTTTCTGATTCGGATTCCTCTACTTCTTCCGGCTTGTCTATTTTTTCTACTTTTTTCTCGACTGGTTTTTCTGCTTCTACCTTTTTCTTTGGTTCCAAGTCAATTTTACCAACCATTTTAGGTTTGTTAATCTTGACATCAGATTTGATTATTTCCGGTTCTACAGTTTTAACCGGTTCTTCAATCTTGTCTTTTTCGACAGGCTTCTCAGGTTCCGGACTACTTTCAGTTTTGGGTTCTAAATCAATTTTCCCAACCATTTTCGGACCTGTTAATTTTTCAGATCCGGGTCTAAATATATCTTGATTCCTCTGCGTAACTTCTCTATGATTCTTTTCGAACTCCTTCCTTAACTCTTCCTTCTCCTTTCTTTTCTCTTCACCAATTTCTATTGAAGTTTCCTTCTTACTTTTATCAATAGCGAATTCATCAGCCAACAATTGATGTACTTCTTCAGAGATCTTTGTGGTTGGTCTTGCCTCCACTTCATGGCCTTTTTTGGCAAGAAATTCCACAGCTCTGTCCAAAGAAATATTCAATTCCCGGAGAACTTTGTTTAATCTTATTGTATTTTGATCACTCATATATTTTTGACCTAATTTATTTTTCTACGCTTCGAATTCCTCTCTTAAAATTCGCTGTACATCTAAAATGGTTTCTTCTTCTAAATCTGTTCTCTTTACTAAATCTTCTACATCCAGTTCAAGAACACTTCTAGCTGTATCCAAACCAATTCTTTTGAATTCTTCTATTACCCAATCTTCTATTTCATCAGAGAATTCAGTGAGATAAACATCCTCTACATTCTCTACGTCATCACGTTGAACATCTATCTCATAGCCGGTCAACATGCTTGCCAAACGGATATTAACGCCACCTTTACCTATTGCCTTTGAAACCTCTTCAGGTTTTAAGAATACATCTACTCTTGGCTTTTCTTCTCCAACTGCGGGATTAATAACGATAGAAGTAACTTTTGCAGGACTCAAGGCTCTGGCGATGAAAATGGAATCATTCTTGGTGAAATTGATCACATCAATGTTTTCATTACCTAATTCACGCACGATTCCGTGAATTCTCGATCCTTTCATACCAACACAAGCCCCAACCGGATCTATTCTGTCGTCATAAGAATCCACCGCTACTTTTGCTTTCTCACCGGGGATCCTTGCCACTCTTTCAATGGTAATTAATCCGTCAAACACTTCCGGGATTTCTTGTTCAAACAATTTTTCCAAAAATTCAGGTGCAGTTCTCGACAAGATAATAGCAGGTTTGTTACCTCTTAATTCAACTTCTTTAATAATGCCTCTTACAGATTCACCCTTTCTGAAATAATCAGATTTGATCTGCTCACTTTTTGGCAAAACCAATTCTACCCCGTTATCATCTAATAAAATAACCGCATTATGTCTAACATGGTGTACTTCTGCACTATACAATTCACCTTCAAGTTCTTTGTATTGTTTGTAAGTGTTTGTATTATCATGTTCGTGAATTTTAGCGATTAAATTCTGACGCAAAGAAAGAATCGCTCTTCTACCTAAATCGATTAATTTTACTTCTTCAGAAACTTCCTCCCCAACCTCAAAATCAGGTTCAATTTTTCTGGCTTCCGTTAAAGAAATTTCTTCGTTATCGTCTTCCACATCATCATCATCAACAACGACACGATTTCTCCAAATTTCTAAATCCCCTTTATCGGGATTTATAATGATATCAAAATTATCATCAGAACCATATTTTCTTTTTAAAGCGGCTCTAAAAACCTCTTCTAAAATGGCCATCAGGGTAACTCTATCTATGCTTTTATCATCTTTAAATTCAGAAAATGACTCTATTAACGCAATATTTTCCATATCATTATTTAAATAATTATTTTCACTTTTGCTTCTTTTATCTCTTTTAGGGGTATTGTAATTTCACGTTCTACGGTTATTTTACCTTTCCCTATTGGTTTAGGTTCTCTAGAAGTTTGAAGAATTACAATATAGTCATCTTCAACTTTTTGCAAAACCCCTTCTTTTGATCCTTCTTCTGTCTTTACTTTCATTGTTCTACCAACATTCTTTTTGTACTGGCGGAAAGATTTCAAGGGCTCTGTAATATCCGGAGTAGTAACTTCTAGCGCGTAATCTTCTTCTTCTCTGTCTAAGTTGTTCTCTACAAATCTGCTGATTCTGATACACTCGTTTAAAGGAACTCCCTCATCACCATCCACTATCACAGTGATTTTATTTGAGGAAGAAATAGCTAAGTCTAATAAAAAAAGAGACTTATTCTCTACCAGAGCTTCATTAACTAAATGTACAACTTTTTCAGGATTCATTCTTTACATATAAAAAGAGGGGATTTTAAATCCCCTCGCATCACATCTTAAAATTCGGTGCAAATATAGTAATTCATTTGATTCTGACAAAAATCATTACTTATTCACTACAATTTCTTAACTTTAACTATCCAAATAAAAAACTTATTATGAAAAGAATACTAGTTCCTGTCGATTTTTCCAAAGAAGCCGAATATGCGGCAAAAGTTGCTGCGAGTATTGCCAAAAGAACAGATAGTGAAATAATTTTGTTACATATGCTCGAGTTACCTGTAAACATTATTGATCCTGCCGAAATAAGTAGTATCAATACGGGTCCTCAAGCCTTGTTTTATATGAAACAAGCTCATGAGAAGTTTGATAATTTTATTCAAAAACCTTTTTTTAAGGGTATTAAAGTAGTTGAATCTATTCAATTCTCCATGGCATTTGCCGGTATTATTGATGAAAGTAAAAAACACAAGATAGATTTAATCGTTATGGGCTCTCAGGGCGCAAGCGGTTTACAGGAAATGTTCATTGGTTCGAACACAGAGAAAGTAGTGAGAAGATCTACGGTTCCTGTACTTGTTGTAAAATCGAATGGCGTGGAGTTCGATATTAAAAACATCGTTTTCGCATCAGATTTCAAAAAAGAAAGTAAAAAAACCTTCCCTAAGGTCATGGAGTTTGCTAACCTATTTGGTGCTAAATTCCATTTTCTTTATGTGAATACCATCCATAACTTCAATACGACTAAGGTCATTCAAGAGAGAATGGATAATTTTATAAAAGATTTTGACTTAAAAGATTACAAAACAGTCATTTATAATGACATTTCTATTGAGAACGGTATTTTGAGTTATTCGAATGATGCTCAGGCTGACCTAATTGCTTTAAACACACATGGCAGAAGCGGTTTGTCTCAGCTATTTAATGGAAGTATTGGCGCTGAACTTACAAATCATGCCTTAAAACCAGTGATCACCTTTAAATTATAAGATATGGGCCTTTTACAAGGCCTTTTTTTTGTTTAATGATTAATGATCCAAACAACACTATAAATCATCAAAGTCATCAATACAAAAATATAGACAATTGAAAGGGTAGTTAAAACCATATTTTTGATTAGCTTCATTTTTCTCTATTTTGACCAGCACAAAATTAAAATTCATTTTTTTTACTTCTTACGACAAGCTCTGTCCATTTGAGATATACCTTACACTAAATGCAATTTTAAAAACCTATTTCTTTTGAACTGAAAATAATTAAATTTATTGTATACCAAGTACTTACAATTAATATGTTGTAGTTTTTTCTGACTGTAAAATCTGTCGATTTTACTTGCTTAGGTCCTGAGTTCTTACCCCAAATGATTGGGCTAAAGTGCCAAGGTCAATACTATTAGAACATGTTAAACTACATATATCGTTTTTAATCGACAGGAGAATTAAGCGCAGATATCAAGAATAATCAAGTGAAATGAAATGACTAAGCTCAAAGTACTTTTCAATCAACCCTATTGAGCAGCCTATTCATGGCTAAAAAAATGTAAAATAAAAAAGCGTAAACAATTGTTTTTCAATTATTTACGCTTTTAATTTAGTTGACCCACAGGGATTCGAACCCCGACAAGCGGCACCAAAAACCGATGTGCTACCGTTACACCATGGGTCAATGTTAAACAAAATACCTTAAAAGAACTATTCCGTTTAAGCAGGCGCAAATTTATAACAAAGATTCTTTCTGGCAAAAAAGTTTTTGCGGTTTTTTATTAAAATTTTTCTAAGGTTTTATTCTATTAATTTCCATTTGATATATTTTAGTAAATTCGCCTCGACATATAATCATTTTTCATGCTTGCAAATCACTATCAAAAATACAACAACCTTCTGGGTTGGATCACTTTTATCATCGCCTTAATTACTTATACCTTGACTTTAGAACCCACGGTTTCTTATTGGGACTGCGGGGAATACATTGCAACATCCGTTAAATTGGAAGTGGGCCACCCTCCAGGGGCTCCTCTTTTTCAAATGATGGGCGCATTTTTTGCCATGTTTACCAATGATGCATTGCAAATTGCAAAAATGGTAAATTTCATGTCGGCACTAGCTTCGGCATTTACAATACTGTTTCTGTTCTGGACGATTACTGCTATCGCCAAAAAAATGGTTTTAAAATTTAATGAAGAAATTTCTGAGGGTTATACGATCGCTATTTTTGGGAGCGGATTAGTAGGTGCACTAGCTTATACTTTTTCTGATAGTTTTTGGTTTAGCGCCGTGGAGGCTGAGGTATATGCGATGTCTTCCTTTTTAATGGCAGTACTTTTTTGGTTAGGACTGAGATGGGAAACGGAAATGGATAATCCCGGGGGGCACAAATGGTTATTACTGATCAGTTTTGTTGTGGGTCTTTCTTTTGGAGTTCATATTCTCTCATTATTAGTAATTCCTGCCATTGTTTTCATGTATATCAATAAAAAAACAGAACATTTTAATTGGAAATCATTTGTACTTGCGAATGTAATTTCTGTCTTAGTTTTAGCTTTGGTTTTTAAATTTTTATTTCCTTTTTCACTCGTTTATTTTAGTGCCTTAGAATTGTTTTTCGTAAATACCGTTGGGTTACCTTTCAATTCCGGAAGCATCATCGCCAGTATTATTTTAGCGGGACTTTTCTATTTTGGATTGAAACAAACACGTAAGAAAAATAAACCAATCGCTAATTTAGCAATACTCTGCACATTATTTATAATGATAGGATTTTCATCATGGCTCATGTTGCCCATTCGCGCGAATGCCAATACAACCATCAATGAAAATAATCCCTCGAGTGCAAGAGAATTATTGGCCTATTACAATCGTGAACAATATGGAGATGCTAATGTTTTTTATGGATCTTATTTTTCTGAAAACGGTGCAGACAGAGATAAATCAGATCCTTACAGAGATGCCAAGCCCAAATATGAAAAAGACGAAAAACAGGGTAAATATGTGATCGTGAATAATTATAAAGATGCCATTCCAAATTATTCCGATAAACACAAAGGGATTATACCAAGAATGGTTGACCCTTCACCTGGAGTGGTCCAAAATTATAAAGCAATTACCGGCATTCCTCAAAAAAGCAACCGCCGACCTACTTTTGGTGAAAACATCTATTTCATGATCGATTACCAATTTGGCTATATGTACGCCAGGTATTTTATGTGGAATTTTGTTGGGAAACAAGACGATATTCAAGGAAATTTAGACAACCACGGTAATTGGATGAGTGGTATCAATTTTATAGATGAAATAAGATTGGGCTCTCAAAAAAATCTTCCTGCAGATGTACTGGAAAATAAAGGAAGAAATAAGTACTATTTTCTGCCATTTATTTTAGGTTTGATCGGTTTATTTTATCAGCTTAAAAATGATAAACGAGATTTTTATGCGCTCTTTTTATTCTTTGCATTCACGGGCTTGGCCATTATTTTTTACACGAATCCAAAACCTTTTGAGCCAAGAGAAAGAGATTATGCTGTTGTTGGTTCTTTTTATGTATTTGCCATGTGGATTGGTTTTGGCGTTCTGGCCCTATACGACCAGTTTAAAGGTAAGATGAATCCCAAATTCTTGGCTTTGACCATTACCGGATTAAGTTTATTGGCCGTACCTACATTGATGGCAAAAGAAAACTGGGATGATCACGACCGTTCAGGAAGGTATTCTACCCGCAATAATGCAAAGGCTTATTTAGATTCTTGTCAAGAAAATGCTATCATGTTTACCATTGGTGACAACGACACTTTTCCATTATGGTATATGCAGGAAGTAGAAGACTACAGAACGGATATCAAATTGGTTAACACGAGTTTATTTGCTAAAGATTGGTACATCGACCAACAAAAAAGAAAAACATATAAAGCCCCTCCGATTCCATCGCAGCTTACCCATGATGATTATAAAGAAGGTTCTTTGGATGTAGCGTACCACTATCCATACCCCTTTCCTCAATTTAAAGATTCCATCATGGATATTCAATCATTTATGAAATGGATAGAGAGTAAAGATATGAGAACTATGGTTGATTTTGAAGAAAACGGTCATCCTGAAAAAGTTTATCCTACCAATAAATTAAGATTAATGGTAGATAAAGATGCGGTATTAAAAAATGGTATTGTTCCTATGAAGGATGCAGATTTGATTGTTCCATATATCGATATTACAATTGCCGATGTGCTCACCAAGAACAGAATACTGATGTTAGACGTCTTGGCAAATAATAACTGGACTCGACCGCTGTATTTTACCGGAGGAGCTCAGGCAGCGGAGGAATATATTTGGCTCAAAGATTATTTACAACTAGATGGGTTAGCTTATAGATTTGTTCCTATAAAAACCCCTTTAGAAGGGGCAAATTTCATGAACATGGGGAGAATTGATACAGAAAACATGTATAATAATGTAAAGAAATGGGATTGGAGAAATTCAAATGGAGATATTTATTTAGACCCGGAAACACGAAAAAACGCCATTTCTTTCAGAAATAGTTTGGGTAGGTTAGCTGATGAATTGATCTTGGAAGGTGATTTTGTCAAAGCAGAAGAGATCCTGGATCTGGCAATGGACAAAATGCCAATAGATCGTTATGGTTATTACCGACTGGTTATAGGTTATATTGAATCTTATTACAATATTGATAAAAGAGATAAAGCAAGGTTTATTTCCGAATATTTAATCGGTCACATACAAGAAACATTAAACTATTACGGTGCCATGAGTTCAGATGAAATCAGTGCTAATTTTAGTGAATTAGAAGGCAATCTTGATCTTTACCGCTATATTATTGCCACTACCCAAGAATTTGATAGTGAAGAATATACTGCGAAGTTAAAAGAAGAGTTTATGGCTTCTGTTTCTATGTTAGAAAAAGTGCTCGAAGAATAGTGTGGTATACAGTAAAAACGCCGTCAATTGTAAAGTGGATATTACCTGATTTTTGTTGGAATTTTGGCAGAAATCAAAAAGAGATCTATTTAACTTTTGATGATGGTCCTCATCCCGAAATTACTTTGTGGGTAATGGAATTATTGAGTAAGTATGATTCAAAAGCTACTTTTTTTTGTGTAGGAGAAAATGTGAAGAAATTCCCTTCTACGGTTCAAGATCTAAAAGCGTTAGGACATTCTGTTGGCAATCATACATTTAACCATTTAAATGGGTGGAAAACCTCAAAGCATATGTATTTAGAGAATATCCTGGAATCTGATGCAGCTTTTAATGATTTGTCCCTAACAACCAGATTATTTCGTCCACCCTATGGTAAATTAAACATGTTTAGCAGGTCAAGATTAACAAAGTTGAATAAAAAAATAGTGATGTGGGATGTACTGAGTGGAGATTTTGACTCCACAATCACCCATGAAAAATGTTTTGAAAACGTAATTAAAAATACCCAAAACGGCAGTATTGTCGTCTTTCATGACAGCCTGAAAGCAGAAGCAAAATTAAAAATTGTTCTGCCGAAAGTTCTAGATTATTTTTCGGAAAAGGGCTTTAAATTTAAAGCAATCGAAGATAACTAGGTATATTGCTCGACCAAGCTAATCAATGTATTAGCATCTTGTAAGCCTGTTTGCCTCCACTTCATTTCACCATTTTTATAGATAATGAATGTTGGGTTTCCTTTAATTCTTAAAGCGTTGGCCAGCGCTTCATTTTTTTCTACATCAATTTTTACCACTCTCGCTTTGTCGCCCAAGGCAGCTGCTACATCTCGCAAAATAGAATGAGTGCTATCGCTTTCATCGTTGAGCTGAGAATAAAAATCAATTAAAGTTGGTACGGGGGATTCGATGAGTTCACCAAACTTTGTCATATTATTTTCCTTTTGAAAACCTTATCACAAATATAACATTTTTAATGAATTAGCTTTTTTCATCTTATAAAAATAGCAATGAATTAACGTAACTTTAAACAATTAATTAAAGAAAACGTTCAATTTGATTATTTTTACAATTCTAAAAAAAATTCATGTCTGATTCCAAAAAGCTTTTTCTTTTAGATGCATATGCATTAATCTTTCGAGGCTATTACGCTTTTATTAAAAATCCAAGGATAAACTCAAAAGGCATGGATACCTCGGCCATCATGGGATTTATGAACTCTCTCTTGGACGTGATCAAAAGAGAAAGACCGGATCATTTGGCAGTTGCCTTTGACAAAGGTGGATCATCAGATAGAAATGAGATTTTTCCTGAGTATAAAGCAAACAGAGATGCCACGCCGGAGGCGATCAAAATTGCAGTGCCTTATATTCATGAGATCTTAAACGCCATGCATATTCCTATTGTTGAAAAGGAAGGATATGAAGCTGATGACCTGATTGGCACGCTTTCGGTACAGGCCGAAAAAGCCGGTTTTACGACTTATATGGTTACACCAGACAAAGATTTTGCGCAATTAGTAACTGATAAAACCTTTGTATACAGACCTGCCAGAATGGGTAATGGCGTAGAAATTTGGGATGTCAATGCCGTAAGGGAAAAATATGATGTGAAGGAACCCATTAATGTGACCGATTATTTAGGAATGATGGGTGATTCCATAGATAATATTCCCGGATTACCGGGTGTTGGCGATAAGACTGCCAGAAAGTTTCTCAAGGAATACGGAACCTTAGAAAACCTTTTAGCAAATACACATGAACTAAAAGGAAAATTGAAAGAAAATATTGAGGCGAATGCAGAATTGGGTTTACTGTCTAAAAAATTGGCAACCATCATGGTAGATTGCCCTGTTGTATTTGATGAAAAGGATTTTGAACTTGACCCTCCTGATCTAGAAAGAATTAAACAAATTTTTCAAGAGTTAGAGTTTAGACGCATGTTTGAAAATATTAGCCAGACTTTCCAAGGGAATTCAAAATCCTTAACTCAGGTTGAAAATCCTTCCCCCCAGTCAGATTCAAATACTCCTCCCTCTAATGATGCGAACAATAGCCAACAGTTAGATATGTTTGCTAATTTTTCAAACGAATCTGCAATAGATTTTCCGGTTTCGGGATTTGTACAAATCGGTGAGAGAGATCATTTTTATCAAACAATAAATTCTATTAAGGCCCATCAAATCCTGCTCAAAAAACTTCTGTCGCAGGATATCGTTTGTTTCGATACAGAAACGACAAGTTTAGATACATTTGAGGCAGAGCTGGTTGGCATCGCATTTTCATTTGAGCCGGGCAAGGGTTATTACGCTGTTTTTCCTGACGATCAGATCGAAGCACAAAAAATAGTTGAAATCTATCGTCCTTTTTTTGAAGAAGATACCATTGTAAAAGTGGGTCAAAATTTGAAATACGATATCAAAGTACTGCACAATTACAATATTGAAGTGCAAGGTGAAATTTTCGACACCATGATTGCGCATTATTTGATCAATCCGGATATGCGCCACAATATGGATGTGCTGGCGGAAACCTACTTGAATTATCAACCTGTACCTATTGAAAATCTCATTGGAAAAAAAGGTGCGAATCAAGGAAATATGAGGGATGTAGATATAGAAAAACAAACGGAATATGCTGTTGAAGATGCCGATATCACTTTGCAATTAATGCAAGTTTTTGAACCTGAATTAGCAAAAAACAAGCTATTAGATCTTTATAAAAAAATTGAAGCACCCTTAATAAATGTTTTGGCTAGTATGGAAATGGAAGGGATCAACATCAATAATGATGTTTTATCTGGCCTGTCACGAGAATTAGCTAAAGACATTGCTGATTTGGAAAAAAATATTTATACCCAGGCAAATACGGAATTCAATTTAGCCTCTCCAAAACAGCTCGGTATTGTCTTATTTGAAGAATTAAAATTGGTTGATAAACCAAAAAAAACGAAAACCGGACAATATGGAACAGGCGAGGAAATTTTATCTAAGTTGGCAGAAAAACACCCCATAGTTAAAGATATTTTAGACTGGAGGAGTTTGGTCAAATTGAAAAATACTTATGTAGACTCTTTGCCCAATGAAATAAATAAGAAAACCGGAAGAATTCATACCACCTATAGTCAAGCGGTAGCAGCTACCGGTCGATTGAGTTCGAATAATCCCAACCTCCAAAATATTCCGATAAGAACAGAAAGAGGCAAAGAAATTAGAAAAGCCTTTATCCCCAGAAACGAAGATTACGTTTTATTAGCAGCAGATTACTCTCAAATTGAATTGCGATTAATCGCAGAATTGAGCAACGATACAGAATTAAAATCGGCGTTTGAGCGAGGGGAAGATATCCATAAATCTACCGCATCAAAGGTGTTTAATGTTCCCTTAGAGGAGGTAACACGTGAACAGAGAAGTTACGCCAAAACGGTAAATTTTGGAATTATATACGGAGTTTCTGCCTTTGGTTTAAGTCAGCAAACTGATTTGAGCAGAGGAGAATCCAAAGAATTAATTGAAAATTATTACAAGACTTATCCAACTTTAAGAGCTTATATCGATCAGCAAATCGATTTTGCAAGAAAAAATGGATTTGTTGAAACTATTTTAGGAAGGCGCAGGTATTTAAAAAATATCAATTCCAGAAATGCCGTTGTTCGCTCGGGTGATGAACGAAACGCCGTAAATGCGCCCATTCAAGGTAGTGCTGCAGACATTATAAAAATTGCCATGATCAATTTGCACAAAATTTTAGAAGAAGGAAGTTTCAAATCAAAAATGATACTTCAGGTGCATGATGAATTGGTTTTTGATATTCATAAAGACGAATTGAACATTCTTAAACCTATCATAAAAAAAGAAATGGAAGGTGCTTATAAACTATCTATTCCGCTAATCGTAGATTTGGGTGAAGGAGAAAACTGGCTGGAAGCACATTAAATAATCCAAATAAAGCTCTTGAAATCAAATTATTGTAAGTAAAGCTCGCTTTAAAAATTTATTCCAAAAATCCCTTTTGTTAAATACATATTTTATCGTACTTTTGCACACTCTTTTTAATAAAAGAGAAAAAGGAAGTTTAATATTAACAAAAAATTTAATTGTGAATACATTAAGTTACAAAACAGTATCAGCCAACAAAAACACTGTAAACAAGGAGTGGGTTGTAGTTGATGCAGACGGTCAAACGTTGGGTCGTCTAGCCTCTAAGGTAGCAAAGCTAATCAGAGGTAAATACAAACCAAACTATACTCCTCATGTAGATTGTGGAGATAATGTTGTGGTTATCAACGCTGATAAAATTAATTTGACAGGAAAAAAGTGGGATGCGAAAACTTATATTCGCCACACCGGCTTTCCTGGTGGACAAAGAACTCTTTCTGCATCAGAAATGTACAAAAAAGATCCTACCAGATTGGTGGAGAAAGCAGTAAAAGGAATGTTACCAAAAACCAAATTGGGTGCTGACATATTGAGAAATTTATATGTATACAGTGGATCTGAGCACATGCAAAATGCACAAAACCCAAAATCTATTAACCTAAACGATTTAATGTAATATGGAAACTATTCATAAAATAGGTAGAAGAAAAACCGCCGTTGCGCGTGTTTACTTATCAAAAGGTAAAGGTAACATAACCGTTAACGAAAGAGAATTTAGCAACTATTTCACCACGGATACTTTGCGTTACAAAGTATTACAGCCTTTGAACTTAACCAACAACGCGGAAAATTTTGATGTAACCGTAAATGTTTTTGGCGGAGGGGTTACCGGTCAAGCTGAAGCGATTCGTTTAGGTATCTCAAGAGCATTGGTTGCTTTAGATGAAGAGAATAAATCAGTTCTAAAACCGGAAGGATTATTGACAAGAGATCCAAGAATGGTTGAAAGAAAGAAATTCGGTCAGAAAAAAGCGAGAAAGAAATTCCAATTCTCAAAACGTTAATATCACTATTTATAAATTATTTAAACCATTGTTGTCGTTTTTCAAGTCTAGCATCCAAATAGGGAAGACCGATTATATCGCTACTTCGTTATTGCTACTAAAACGGAACGTAAACTAAACACAAAATGGCAAACGTAGAAATTCAAGATTTAATTGACGCAGGGGTACATTTTGGTCACTTGACCAGAAAATGGGATCCTAACATGGCAAACTACATTCACACTGAACGTAAAGGAATTCACATTATTGACCTTTACAAGACCAGAGCAAAAATGGACGAAGCTGCAAAAGCTTTGAGGAAAATTTCTGCTTCAGGTAGAAAAGTGTTGTTCGTAGCTACTAAAAAACAAGCGAAAGATATTGTTGCGGCCAAAGCACAGTCTGTAAATATGCCTTACATCACAGAAAGATGGCCAGGTGGTATGTTGACAAATTTCGTAACGATCAGAAAAGCTGTTAAGAAAATGAGTCAGATCGATCGCATGAAAAAAGATGGGTCTTTCGACGCTTTATCTAAGAGAGAAAAATTACAGATTAACCGTTTAAGAGCGAAGTTAGAAAAGAACTTAGGTTCTATTGTTGACATGACCAGAATCCCTGGAGCGCTTTTAGTGGTTGACGTAAAGCGTGAGCATATTGCAATTGCCGAGGCTCAAAAATTGAATATTCCAATTTTTGCGATGGTTGACACAAACTCAGATCCCAGACCGATCGATTTTGTTATCCCATCAAATGATGATGCGTCAAAATCTATTGAAAAAGTATTATCGTACTTAACTGAGGCTATTGGTGAAGGTTTGTCTGAAAGAAAATCAAACAAAGACACCAAAGAAGAAGTAAGTGCTAATGCAGAATAACTAAATTAGGTTGAATCATAAAAAGAGGCTCCAAATCATGGGGCTTCTTTTAAAAATAAACAAAAAAATTATGGCAAATATTACCGCCGCAGAAGTAAATAAACTAAGACAAACTACAGGTGCAGGAATGATGGACTGCAAAAAAGCCTTGGTAGAATCTAACGGAGATTTCGAAAAAGCAATTGAATTCTTGAGAAAGAAAGGTCAGAAAGTTGCTGCCAACAGAGCAGATAGAGAATCTACTGAAGGAGCTGCTATAGCAAAAGTAAATGCAGATCACACATCAGGAGTTTCAATTGTTTTGGCTTGTGAAACCGATTTTGTAGGTAAAAATGAAAGCTTCGTTTCTTTAGCAAATAAAATTGCTGATATCGCTTTGACTTGCGCGTCTAAAGAAGATTTAATGAGTGCTTCAATAGACGGAATGACTGTTGCTGATAAGTTAATTGAGCAAACAGGTGTAATTGGAGAAAAAATTGAAATTCCAAGTTTCCAAAAAATTACCGCTCCTTACGTTTCCAGCTATATTCATGCAGGTAACAAAATTGCTTCATTGGTAGGTCTTTCTGCCAAAGGGAATGGTGCTGAAGAGGTAGCAAAAGATATCGCGATGCAAGTTGCTGCAATGAATCCATTAGCGCTAAATGAAGATGGTGTTGATGCTAGTATCGTTGCCAAAGAAATTGAAATTGCAAAAGATCAATTGAGAGCAGAGGGCAAACCAGAAGAAATGCTAGACAAAATAGCCAAAGGTAAATTGAACAGATTCTTTAAAGAAAATACCTTGATCAATCAAGATTTTATTAAAGATAGTAAAATGAGTGTTGCAGAATACGTAAAAACCTTAGGGAAAGACGTAAATGTTGTTGATTTCAAACGTGTAGCACTAGGCTAATAAAATTAAAATAAAATGGAATCCCCGGTAAATTTTTATCGGGGATTTTTTTTATCTAAGCGCCGAATGCCAAAAGCTTAGCCATAAAAATTAGTATATTTGTCAAACCAATTTTTAGTCCTTGTAATGAAATATAAAAGAGTCTTATTAAAATTGAGCGGAGAATCCTTAATGGGTGATCAAAATTATGGAATTGACGGAAAGCGTATCTCAGCTTATGCGAAAGAAATCAAGGAAGTGGTAGATTCAGGAACAGAAGTAGCTATTGTCATAGGAGGAGGAAATATTTTTAGAGGACTAGCAGCTGCAAGTAAAGGAATGGACAGGGTACAAGGTGATTATATGGGCATGCTGGCCACAGTGATCAATAGCCTTGCCTTACAAAGTAGCTTAGAAGAAATAGGTGTACAAACTAGATTGCTTACTGCTATTAAAATGGAGCAAATTGCAGAACCCTTCATTAAGAGAAGAGCTGTTAGACATCTTGAAAAGGGCAGAGTTGTCATATTTGGAGCCGGTACCGGAAACCCCTATTTTACAACAGACACTGCCGCGGTTTTAAGAGCTATAGAAATTGGCGCTGATGTTATTCTGAAAGGAACTCGTGTTGATGGCGTTTATACAGCTGACCCTGAAAAAGATAGCAGCGCAATTAAATTTGATGAAATAACTTTCAAAGAAGTTTTGGAAAAAGGGTTAAAAGTGATGGATATGACAGCTTTTACCCTAAGTGAAGAAAATGAACTACCCATTATTGTTTTTGATATGAACAAAAATGGAAATCTTTCAAAAATTGTTTCAGGTGAAAATGTTGGAACGATCGTCGATTTGTAAAAAAAGTAAAATTCTAATATCATGAACGAAGAGATTCAATTTGTTTTAGACAGTGTAAAAGAACAGATGTCAAATGCCATATCACATCTTGAATATGAATTTACAAATATCAGAGCGGGCAAAGCTTCGCCTATTATGCTTAAAAGTGTGATGGTAAATTACTACGGTGCAAGTACGCCTCTTTCGCAAGTTGCCAATGTGAATACAATGGATGCGCATACATTAACTGTTCAACCATGGGAAAAATCTATGATTCAAGAAATTGAAAAAGGAATCCAAAATGCAAACCTAGGTTTTAACCCAATGAACAATGGTGAAAGTATAATTATCAATGTTCCTGTATTGACAGAAGAACGGAGAAGAGAATTAGTGAAACAAGCCAAAGCATTAAGTGAACTCGCCAAAGTGAGTATTAGAAACGATAGAAAAGAAGCGAATAATGAATTAAAGAAACTAGATATTTCTGAAGATCTTAGAAAAAATGCAGAGGTTGATGTTCAAGAATTTACAGATAAATTTAGTAAAATAGTGGATGAACACTTTAAAATAAAAGAAGAGGAAATAATGAAAGTATAACCTTTTGCCGGGTTATGGAAAAATCATCCACAATCAAACTTCCTTCTCTATAACCCAGGTACAAAACTGATGAATTTTTGGGCAAGAGTTTCGAGATTTATTTTAAAGCAGAGAATACCAATTCTTGTTATTCTCCTGCTCATCACTGCTTTTCTGGCATCTAAAATAAAATACTTAGAGTTTTCCCATACCGAGGCAAACTTGTTGCCCTCAGACCATGAAGAAAATATCCGTTACGATAAATTCTTAGAAATTTTTGGAGAAGAAGGAAATCTTATTCTCTTAGCCGTTAATGATGAATCTTTATTCGAAGTTGAGAATTTTAGCGCATGGATCGATTTAGCTCATCAATTGGATAGTTTTAGCCAAGTTGATTTAACTATTTCTGTTGCTGATATTAAAAAACTTAAAAAAGATACACAGCAGGAAAAGTTTACAGTTGAACCACTTTATAATTTAAAACCCAAAACGAAAGATGATATTGAAAAAATTCGATACGAATTGTTTCATGATTTACCCTTTTTTGACCACTTATTATACAACAAAGAAACCGGTACACTTCAAACTGCTATTTATTTAGATAAGTCCATCGTAAATACACCTATAAGGGAGCGATTTGTTTTTGATGATCTTAATCCTATCATTGAAAAATTTGAAAAAGATACGGGATTAGACGTACGTGTATCGGGAATGCCTTATATAAGAACGATGAATGCCCAAAATATCATTGATGAAATTGGGATGTTTGTAGGTCTGGCTTTAGGTATTACATCTCTCATCTTTTTCGTCTTTTTCAGATCATTCCGAGCAACCTTTATTACGATGACTGTTGTGAGTATAGGTGTTATTTGGGCACTTGGATTCATAGGTTGGTTTAGATACGAAATTTCTGTACTTATGGCTTTAATTCCGCCCCTTATTATAGTCATCGGGGTACCTAACGCCATTTTCCTAATCAATAAATACCAACAAGAAGTAAAAAATCATGGTAACCAGGCTAAATCATTACAAAGGGTCATTTCTAAAATAGGAAATGCAACGCTGATGACAAACCTTACAACGGCCTCCGGATTTGCCACATTTATTTTTACCAAAAGTCAGCTGCTCAAAGAATTTGGTATCATCGCCTCCATCAATATAATGGCCATCTTTTTCTTGTCGCTCTTAATTATCCCGATTATTTACAGCTTCATGCACAAACCTAAAGAGCAGCATTTAGCGCATCTTGAAAGAACCTGGATGGAAAAGGTGGTGAGTTGGATGGAAAAAATGGTAAGGCATAACAGAATAGGAATTTATATCACGACTGTCGTCATCATTATTGTGAGCTTAATTGGTGTTTATTTAATTCGGGTCTCAGGAAGTTTGATAGAAGATATGCCAAAAGGGAAAACCTTTTATAAAGATATACAGTTTTTTGAAGATGAATTTGGAGGCATAATGCCACTCGAAATTGTAGTTGACACAAAGAAAAAGAAAGGTGTGATGAATCTTTCTACGCTTAAACGAATGAGTAAGTTGGAAGAAGAAATCGACGAAATTCCTGAACTTTCTAAACCTGTTTCTGTCTTAAACGTAGTAAAATATGCCAAACAGGCTTATTATAACGGAAATCCCGAATATTATCAGTTACCCTCTCAGCAAGAACAAAATTTCATTCTTTCGTACTCTAAGAATTCTGGAGGTCAGGCAGAAATGCTTAACAATTTTGTCGATTCTACCGGTCAATATGCACGCATGACTACATTTATGAAGGACATCGGAACCGACAAAATGGAAGAAATTGAGAATCGTCTCAAGGAAAAAGTAAAAAAGAATTTTCCTGAAGAAAAATATGAAGTGTCTTTAACAGGTAAGGCTTTGGTATTTCTAAAAGGGACAAATTACTTAGTCAAAAATCTAGTCATTTCTTTATCTCTGGCCATTTTGTTAATCTCTCTTTTGATGGCTTGGATGTTTAGGTCTTACAAAATGATTATCATCTCACTTATCCCAAATATTTTACCCCTTTTAATGACGGCCGGTGTAATGGGTTATCTCGGGGTTCCTATTAAGCCCTCTACAATTTTAGTTTTCAGTATTGCATTTGGTATTTCTGTGGATGATACAATACATTTTCTTGCTAAATACCGTCAGGAACTCATCATTCATAAATGGAATGTCAGAAAATCTGTTTATGGAGCTTTGCGGGAAACTGGAACAAGTATGTTTTATACCTCTGTGGTCCTATTTTTTGGATTTTTAGTATTTACTGTTTCAAGTTTCGGTGGAACTAAAGCGTTAGGTGGATTGGTTTCCATTACACTACTTTTTGCGATGGGCGCAAATTTATTGCTTCTACCCTCATTACTTTTATCTCTAGAATCGGCCATTGCCAATAAAAAAACATTCAAAAAACCGACTATCGCAATCATTCCCAAAGAAGATGACGACGACGATAGTTTAAATGATGATATACAACTATGAAAGGAATTATTTTAGCTGGCGGTAGCGGCACCAGGTTGCATCCGCTGACACTTGCCATTAGCAAACAACTCATGCCTATTTACGACAAACCGATGATCTATTATCCATTGTCTGTATTAATGTTAGCGGGAATTAAGGAGATCCTCATAATATCAACCCCACATGATCTTCCTTCCTTTGAAAGGCTTTTGGGAGATGGCACTCGATTGGGTTGTAAATTCAGTTATGCCGTGCAAGAGGTTCCTAATGGTTTAGCTCAAGCATTTGTTATAGGCAAAGAATTTATCGGAAACGATTCAGTAGCGCTTATCCTGGGTGATAATATTTTTTATGGAACTGATTTACACAGGAGGCTATTAGAGGCGGCAGATCCGCAGGGCGGAGTTGTATTTGCTTATCATGTTAGAGATCCGGAAAGATATGGTGTTGTTGAGTTTGATGAAAATAATAAGGTGCTTACTATTGAAGAAAAACCGCAAAAACCAAAATCGAATTTCGCTGTTCCCGGTTTATATTTTTATGACAATGAAGTGATTGAAATCGCGGAAAATCTGGAACCATCTGCTAGAGGAGAATACGAGATAACCGATATCAATAAGGCTTACTTAAAAATGGGGAAACTTAAAGTTGGCGTGTTCAACAGAGGAACTGCTTGGTTAGATACGGGAACTTTTGATTCCCTTATTCAAGCACAACAGTTTGTTCAAGTAATTGAAGAAAGACAGGGCTTAAAGATTGGTTGCATTGAGGAAGTGGCTTTTAGAAAAGGATTTATCTCTGAATCAGAATTAGAAGAAATTGCTACTCCATTGATAAAAAGTGGTTATGGTACTTACCTGATGGGATTGATAAAAAAATAGTTAAAAGAGCTATTAGATTGTGTAAAAAATAAAGTTGAAATTTTATCTTTGCGCGTCTTAAAATTGAAAATTATTTCACAAAATGAACAGAATGAGCATTGCAGAAGTTTTGGTATCTGAGAATTATTTACACGAAGTAAAGGTCAATGGGTGGGTAAGGACATTCAGAAGTAATCGGTTTATTGCATTAAATGATGGTTCGACCATCAAAAATATTCAATGTGTCATCGATTTTGAAAAGACAGACCCTTCAATAATAAAAAGAATTACAACCGGGGCAGCACTTTCTATTACCGGCTTACTTACTGAAAGTGTAGGATCAGGCCAAAATGTTGAAATTCAAGTGTCTAAAATTGAAGTTTTGGGCGATTCAAATCCCGATAAATATCCCATTCAACCCAAAAAACACAGCTTGGAATTTCTCAGGGAACAGGCTCACTTAAGAATCAGGACCAATACTTTTGGTGCCGTCATGCGATTGAGATCAGCTTTATCTTTTGCCATTCATCAGTACTTCACTAAGAATGGTTTTTTTAATGTGCATACACCCATTATTACGGGAAGTGATGCAGAAGGAGCCGGAGAAATGTTTAGAGTAAGTACTTTAGATCCAATTAATCCGCCAAAAAATGATGCCGGTAAAGTTGATTTTAAGGAAGACTTTTTTGGAAAGGAAACTAACCTAACTGTTTCAGGTCAACTGGAGGCAGAAACTTATGCAATGGCATTAGGTAAGGTCTATACATTTGGTCCTACGTTTAGAGCAGAAAATTCAAATACTTCCCGTCATCTTGCCGAGTTTTGGATGATCGAACCGGAAGTAGCCTTTAACAATCTGGATGCTAATATGGATTTGGCAGAAGACTTTATCAAATCAGTATTAAAATATATTCTGGAAAACTGCAAAGACGATTTAGATTTTCTCAACCAAAGAAATCTGGAGGAAGAAAAAAATAAACCGGCAAATCAAAGAAGTGAAATGTCACTAATTGAAAAACTAAATTTTGTAATTGAAAATAACTTCAAAAGAGTAAGTTATACAGAGGCTATTGAGATCTTAAAGCATAGCAAACCAAATAAAAAGAAAAAATTTCAGTATCTCATCACAGAATGGGGGGTCGATCTGCAGAGTGAACATGAGCGTTATTTAGTAGAAAGTCACTTTAAATGTCCTGTAATCCTATTTGACTATCCAGCGAATATAAAAGCTTTCTACATGAGATTGAATGAGGATGGTAAAACAGTTAGAGCGATGGATGTTCTTTTCCCGGGAATTGGAGAAATTGTAGGAGGAAGTCAGAGAGAAGAACGTTTAGACGTGCTACTGAACAAAATACAGGCCCTCGGAATTGATGAAAAAGAGCTGTGGTGGTATCTGGATACGAGACGATTTGGAACTGCTATTCACTCAGGTTTTGGTTTAGGATTTGAGCGATTGGTACAATTTGCCACAGGTATGGGAAATATAAGGGATGTAATTCCTTTTCCTAGGACTCCTCAGAACGCAGAATTCTAATTTTATCGTCAGAAAAAGCTTCTTTCTTAATCGGAAATGGGTTAAATATTGGTTAAAGTATAATCAGTATTAAGTGATTACGGCTTAATTTGATTATATTTTTAATTAAATTTATATCACAATCCTTATTTATGCTTAAACAGAGCTTACAGCAGAAACTTCAACAGAAGTTATCCCCTCAACAAATTCAATTGATGAAATTGATCCAATTGCCTACATTGGCATTTGAGCAGAAATTATCACAGGAAATTGAGGAAAATCCTGCTTTAGAAAGTGGAAGGGAAAATAATGATGAGTATGAAATGATGGATTCATCGAATGATTATGAAGAAAGAGATAGTGAGAATATTGAAACAGAAATAAACATTGACGAGTACCTAAGTGACGATGAAATACCGAGTTATAAACTTCAGGTAAACAATTCATCCAGTGATAATGATGATTACCAAATCCCATATTCTGGAGGAACCACCTTTAATCAATTTTTAAAAAATCAATTAAATACTTATCAATTAAATGAAGAAGAATCTCAAATTGCAGAGTTCATTGTTGGAAGTATAGATGATAATGGTTATTTAAGAAGACCCATTGAAGACATTGTGGATGACTTGGCATTTTCCGAGAATTTATATACGACTGAAGAAGAAGTAGAAAAAATATTGCACATCGTACAGCAACTAGATCCTCCGGGGGTTGGATCAAGAAACTTAAAAGAATGTTTAATAATTCAGTTAAAGCAAAAATCAGAGAGTAAGGAAAGATCAATCGCCATTGATATTTTGGAAAATTCCTTTGATAATTTTGTAAAGAAGCATTACGACAAACTGATTCAAAAGCACAATTTAAGTAGGGAAGAATTAAAGGATGTTATTGGGGAAATTGAAAAGTTGAATCCAAAACCGGGTGGATCTTACAGCGGGGGTAATTCGAATGTAGAACATATTGTTCCAGATTTTACCATCAGAATTAACGATGGTGAATTAGATTTGAGTTTAAATGCCAGAAATGCGCCAGAATTGAAAATTTCCAAAGATTATAGCGATATGCTTCTGGGCTATTCTGAGTCTAAAGATAAATCCAAATCACAAAAAGACGCAGTTATATTTATAAAGCAAAAATTAGATGCTGCAAAATGGTTTATTGATGCAATCAAGCAACGCCAACAGACCTTGTTATTGACTATGGATGCCATAATGAATCATCAAAAAGAGTATTTTTTAACCGGCGATGAAAGAAATCTTAAGCCTATGGTATTAAAAGATATCGCCGAAAAAATAGGAATGGATGTTTCGACAGTATCTAGGGTTGCGAATAGTAAATATGTCGATACTCCATATGGTACTAAATTATTAAAAGACTTCTTTTCAGAATCGCTTAAAAATGAAAAGGGAGAGGATATTTCGACCAAAGAGATTAAAAAAATTCTCGAAACTGTTATAGAAAAAGAAGATAAAAAAAATCCTCTTACAGATGATAAATTATCTGCTTTATTAAAAGAACAAGGCTATTTACTTGCGAGAAGAACCGTTGCAAAATATAGGGAGCAACTTGATATTCCTGTTGCTAGACTTCGAAAACAGATATTATAAATCATGTTGTCTGTAAGCAAATTCATTTCCTATATTTTTCATCCGATCTTATACAGTACGGTTGGAGCACTACTGTATTTTATTTTAGTACCCAGCCATATCCCTAAAAGACAAGAATACATCGTTCTTGCAATTATATTTGTAAGTACATATATCCTTCCCCTTCTTTTACTTTATACCTTGAAGTATTTTGGATTGATTGAAAGTCTTGAATTATTTACTATACAAGAGCGTAAATTTCCTGTCATTTTTTTAATTATACTGACCTTTATGCTAGGTAAAATGCTTAATGCACTTGGTGGAGTAGATTTATTAGGTATTTCATTTTACGGTAGTTGCATGGGCCTTCTGCTCATTTATTTACTTTTTTCTGCCAACATCAAAGCAAGCATACACACCATGGGTATGGGCACCTTGATAGGTTTTGCCATCCTAATGAGTGTATATTATGAAATGAACCTGATATGGCTAATTGCTTTATTTGTTTTACTTTTTGGATTTCTCGGAAGTGCAAGATTAGTTCTAAAAGCGCACAAGCCATTTGAAGTTTATTTGGGCGTTCTTATTGGAATCTGTGCACAACTCATTGCATTTAATATTTTATAAGGGATAAAAGATAATGCCGAGTTTGACTTCGTTTACATTAATGGTTTTGATGTAATTTTCAGACTCATTGAACAGATCACTCAAGCCATAATAGCCATATATGGTCCATTTATTGTAGCCTGCCGCCAAAGAAATTCCATACTGGAAATCATTGATGTCAATTACGTCGAAAACATCAAAATCTTTACTTTGTTTAATATTAGAACTGTTGTAAAAGGAATAATTGAATTTTACCCCTGGATAAAACCTCCAAAAATGATACTTAGTGGGGCTCGAGTTTCGTATTCTGAATTCAATTGGAAATTCTAGCATGTTCAGCACTACCTTATTACTAGACCTTGACTTATCCTCACCAGGATCCTCAATATTCTTTACTTTGAAATAATGTATATTTAAATTATATCCTAACCCTGCACCAATACCAACATTTCGATTTTTATTTAAAGGTATATCCTTAATAAACCCGACCGAAAAACTGTAAGAAAATCCTGTCTGATCAATTTCATCGGGCAGATTGATCAATCGTTGGTAACTGAGTGAAATATATAGCTGATCTTCTAAATACTTTTCATCGTAAACTTGTTCTACCGCAATCGTATCGTTTTGTGCGAATGAACATAATCCAATTAAAAAAATAAAGTACAAACAAGTTCTCATGATTGATCAATATACGTACAAAAAAAGGCAATCAAATATACATTCGATTGCCTTTCTATGTCTTTAACTAAATTTTTATTTTTTCATATTTCTCGAAATATCTCCCTTTCTGGTAGAGTAATTGATCTTTAAAGCATCGACATTTCTCAATTCTTCTTTAATATCGGTAATTGTACCAACGCTAGATTCAATATCTGCCTTTATAGAAGTAGTCAACAATGGAATCTCTTCTTCGGGGTGTGTTTCACGCTCGGCAAAAACAAAATATTTCACGTCATTAACATCCGCAAGACGATCGTTCAACTGAATTTTATCACCATTCTGCCCATCTACTTTACCCACATAGATATAGCTGACCAAACTCTTTCTTTCCAGTTTTTTAACTTCAGTGGCAAAAGGTAATGATTGTTTTACTTTTAATTCGGTCTCACGCATAACAGTAGAAACCATAAAAAAGAATAACAACATAAATACAATGTCAGGCAAAGACGCCGTAGAAATTCCAGGCGTTCCTTTTTTCTTCTTTTTAAACTTAGACATAATTATTTATTTAAATGGTTCAGCTTCTGATATAATTTGAGGATATTTCTTTTTGATATTCTCAACCTTCTCTTTTAGACTCTCATTAGAAAGATCGTTTTCTGAATCCTTTAATAAGTCATCGTAAGATCTTCCATAAAGCTTCATGGCCAGCCTGTTTCTAAGAACTGTATAAGCTCCAACCAATTCATTTTGTACGGCTATATAAGTACCATATGATGTACCCCTATCGCTTTCCAAAGAGATAATTGCCTTATTCGGGTGATCTGAAGATTCAGGATCTTTGGACCCTTCACACCAATCACATTCAGCCGGTTCCGCTCCGTCTATTGGATTACCAAGGCCTCCACCATTATCAATAAATTTTATGGCTTCTTCCCGTAATTTATCCACTTGGATAAAATGTTCTCCCTCAATTAATATATCATTATTACGGTTTACTGTAACAATAAATACGTTTTTCTCTTTTAATTTTGGTGGTTCAGGCGCATCGGGCGGTTGCTTTTCTGGCAACTTTCTTGAAATCCCTGTATCGACGTCCATCGTTGTTGTCACTAAGAAAAAGATCAACAATAAGAACGCAATATCGGCCATAGACCCCGCATTAATTTCCGGTAAATCTCTTCTAGCCATATTTTAACTTTTAAATAATGATTTTGCAAAATCGAATAAAAATCCAAATATACCGATTGCCATTAAAATAACTGTGTACCAAATTCCGGTACTCACCCATTTCGATGTACTACCCGCTTCTCCGTCTTTAATTGTTTTACCATACATATCAGTAACGGCTCCATCATCTGCCAATGCATAAGAAATTGCTAATAAAACACCAAGGACAGCTAATGCTAACAAAGTTCTTTTTAAAAGTTTTGGATGTTTTATTAAATTCCAAACCGAAAATACAACAGCTAAAACTGTAGTTATAATCAGTACAATTCTCGCAAATCCGATGAAAGGAGAAACTATGCTACTTTGCATATCAACCGAAGTTTTTATCGCTTCGTCGCCTGCAACTATTATCCTGGTCAGAAAATAAATGGCCAATACACCAATTAATCCAGCTACCAGAGATAATATTTTTGAAAAAGTGCTATTCATAACAAATATTATTTTTTGTTTCTGATCAATAGATCAACTAATTTAATTGAGGCATCTTCCATACCATTTACAATACTATCAATTTTTGCGATAATATAGTTGTAAAAGATTTGAAGAATAATGGCTACGACCAAACCAAAAACTGTTGTCAATAAAGCTACTTTAATACCTCCAGCAACCACAGAAGGAGAAATATCACCTGCTGCTTCAATTGAGTCAAATGCACTAATCATACCAATTACAGTTCCCATGAAACCAAGCATTGGTGCTAATGCTATAAACAAAGATAACCATGAAACATTCTTTTCTAATAATCCCATCTGAACACCACCATAAGCGATCACCGCTTTTTCAGCAGCTTCAACTCCTTCGTCCATTCTATCCAATCCTTGATAGAAAATAGATGCAACAGGCCCTTTAGTATTTCTACAAACTTCTTTAGCAGCCTCAACTCCGCCATTACTCAATGCATCTTCTACACTGCTTACTAGCTTATCGGTATTGGATGAAGCCATGTTCAAATAAATGATCCTTTCGATTGCAATAGCCAATCCTAAGATCAAGGTCACTAATACAATTCCCATGAAAAATGGGCCACCTTCTATAAAACGTTGTTTTAATACTTGGTGGAAAGTTTTGTCTTCAACTACAGGTTCTGCTTGTGCATAGATGCTTTGTACCGAACTTAAGATCATCATACCTGATATTGCCAGGGTTGTAAATACTTTTTTCATTGTTTAAATCTTTGTTTTTTAAATTTAGTTAACGGGTTAAAGATATAAAATTTTATCTATAAAAATACTTTCTGCGGAGAGAAAGGGATTCGAACCCTTGTTACAATTTCTCATAAACACGCTTTCCAAGCGTGCGCCTTAAGCCACTCGGCCACCTCTCCTCGATTGATTTTTATCAAGCGGCAATTAACAAAAAATTCTTAAGGTGAAAAAATTATATTTCAAAAAAACGAATCTAAATTGTCATTTCACCTCGAAGTGATAACTCAAAATTATTTTTAAATTCTTGATAACCTAATTTTTGACCTAAAAGATATTTTAACTTGGCTATGGCGGATTCTGTGGTGATATCACGGCCATTAATTATTCCAATCTCTCTCAGTTTACTGCTGGTTTCATAAAATCCCATAACAACTGAACCTGAAATGCATTGGGTCACATTTATAATTGGAATCTCTTTCTTGATAGTTTGATCTAATAATTCAATAAACCATTGACTGGTTGGAGCATTGCCCGCTCCATAAGTTTCTAAAATAACCCCTCTCAATTGGGGCATTTCAAGTATATTTTTTACAACTGCTTTGGTTATCCCCGGAAAAAGTTTGAGAATGACCACATTCTCGTCTAAATTTTTTCGCACAATCAGAGGTAAGTTCTTATTCACTTTTAAAAGGGCAGGTTCGTTGAAACTTAAATGAACGCCACTTTCACATAAAGGAGGAAAATTAGGGGATTGAAAGGCATCGAACTGATCAGCGCTTATTTTTTTTGTTCTGTTTGCCCTATAAAGTTTATATTCAAAATACAAGCCCACTTCTTGAATTTTAGGAGAGCTATTTTCAATGACGGCGGCAATCTGTATCGAGGTAATCAAATTTTCCTTTGCATCAGTCCTAAAATCACCAATAGGTAATTGGGAACCGGTAAAAATGACAGGCTTTGCCAAATTTTCTAACATAAAACTAATTGCAGAAGCCGTATATGACATGGTATCAGTTCCGGTTAAAACAACAAATCCATCTACGCTTGAATAATGTTCTTCAATCAAATCTACAATAGAAACCCAAGATTGGTTACTCATGTTTGAGGAGTCAATAGGCTCTGCAAAAGAAACAGATTCAATATGACAGTCAAGTAAATTTAATTCCGGAATATTTTTCTTTATTTCGGAAAAATCAAAGGATCGAAGGGCTCCGTCTTTACTTTCTTTTACCATACCAATTGTACCGCCTGTGTAAATAATTAAAATTTTCGGTATTTTTGTCATATTCTATGTTTTGGAATAATTTGTGCTATGAGTTTGGGAAAAATAAATATTCAAATTTAAAATAAAAATATCGGGATATGTCAGGAGCATATATTTTAATTCTTTTAGTCGGTGGACTGGGGATGTTGGTTCAAATGCAGCTTAAAAGTAAAATCAAAAAATATTCGCACATGCGCTTAGCCAATGGCTTAAGCGGCCGTGAAATTGCAGAAAAAATGTTATCAGATAATAATATTCATGATGTAAAAGTAATCTCGACCAGGGGTAGTTTAACAGATCATTACAATCCTGCAACTAAAACCGTAAACTTAAGTGAAACAGTTTACGACCAAAGAAATGCCGCCGCCGCCGCTGTAGCTGCACATGAATGTGGACATGCAGTGCAACATGCCAAAAGTTATAAATGGCTACAAATGCGCTCAAAACTTGTCCCTGCTGTAAATATTTCATCTAAATTCGCCTCATTTTTACTCATAGCAGGGATTTTTACTGTTAATACTTTCCCTTCACTATTATTGTTGGGAATCGTTTTTTTTGCTGCGACAGTGTTGTTTAGCTTTATAACTTTACCTGTAGAGTATGACGCAAGCAATAGGGCATTGGCTTGGCTAAATGATCAAAACATGCTAACTCCGCATGAACAAAACGCTGCCAAAGACTCATTAAAATGGGCTGCCAGAACATATGTTGTAGCTGCAGTAAGTTCGTTGGTTACCTTATTGTATTATCTCAATATCTATAACAACAGGTCTTAACTAGATTTTGATTTGTCTGTCTATTTGTTGTTCTAATGAAATAAAAGTTTCGGTTCTCGAAACACCTTTAATATTTTGAATACGATGATTGAGCACCTGCATAAGGTGCTCATTATCTTTACATGAAATCTTAACAAAAATTGCATAGTTCCCAGTTGTATAATGGCTTTCAACCACTTCTTCGATCTCTTTTAATCGATTAACGGCATCTTTGTATTTACTGGAACTTTCGAGAAATATCCCAACAAAAGCCAAGGTTTTGTAACCGAGAACTTTAGGATTTAGAACAAATTTAGAACCTGCCAAAATACCTGAAGCCTCAAGTTTTCTTAAACGTTGATGAATGGCAGCACCCGAAATACCGACCTCTCGTGCAATGCTAAGAATGGGTGTTCTCGCATCATTAATCAGGCGATTAAGAATAATCTTGTCAATTCCGTCAATGATATATTGTTCTTTCTTCATTTCTTTTGCTCTATAAAAATAAAAAAGGATAAACAAACGCCTATCCTTTTTAAATAAATTATTTCATATCGAATTTAATCTTCCTTTTTCATTACAAAATCTTCCATGAATTTGGTAGTATAATTCCCAGCAACATAATTCGGATCATCCATCAATTGTCTATGGAAAGGAATTGTGGTCTTAATACCTTCAATCACAAATTCATCCAAAGCCCTTTTCATTTTAGATATTGCTTCTTCTCTCGTTTGTGCAGTAACAATCAACTTGGCAATCATTGAATCGTAATTTGGTGGAATTGTGTATCCGGCATAAACATGTGTATCAAGTCTAACACCGTGCCCACCGGGCGCATGAAAAGTTGTAATCTTCCCTGGCGAGGGTCTAAATCCGTTATACGGATCTTCCGCATTAATTCTACACTCTATTGAATGTTGATTTGGAAAATAATTAATACCTAAAATGGGAACATTGTAAGCAACTTTTATCTGTTCTCTAATTAAATCAAAATTCCCAATGACTTGTTCTGTAATAGGATGCTCAACCTGAATTCTGGTATTCATTTCCATGAAATAGAATTTTCTGTGTTTATCAACCAAAAATTCTATTGTACCGGCACCTTCATATTTTATATACTCAGCTGCCTTTACTGCCGCTTCACCCATTTTTTTTCTTAAAGAATCAGTCATAAATGGTGAAGGAGTTTCTTCTGTTAACTTTTGGTGTCTTCTTTGAATAGAACAATCTCTCTCAGATAAATGACAAGCTCTTCCAGTAGAATCTCCCACAATTTGAATTTCAATGTGACGAGGTTCTTCGATCAGTTTTTCCATGTACATGCCGTCATTTCCAAAAGCAGCTTTTGCTTCAGTGCGGGCAGAACTCCATGCATTCTTTAGATCTTCAATTTTCCAAACAGCACGCATACCTTTTCCACCTCCACCGGCTGTTGCCTTCAGCATCACAGGAAATCCAATTTCTTTGGCAACTTTTTCTGCTATTTCGTAAGACTCCAAAATACCATCAGAACCAGGAATCGTCGGCACACCCGCCTTCTTCATCGTTTCTTTAGCTGTCGCCTTATCCCCCATTTTACTTATCATCTCAGGAGAAGCTCCAATGAACTTAATTCCATGTTCTTCACAAATTTTTGAAAAACGAGCATTTTCTGACAAAAACCCATATCCGGGGTGAATGGCATCCGCATTTGTAATTTCCGCTGCAGAAATGATGTTAGACATCTTTAAATATGATTCCGAGCTTGAAGGCGGACCTATACAAACAGCTTCATCAGCAAAACGAACATGCAAACTTTCTTTGTCTGCCGTTGAGTAAACTGCGACTGATTTGATACCCATCTCTCTACAGGTACGAATAACGCGAAGTGCAATTTCACCTCTATTGGCAATTAATATTTTCTTAAACATCCTATAAAAAAATTTATTTTAATTCGGATTTTTAATCTTATTATGATGGATCGACCAAATATAATGGTTGATCAAATTCTACAGGGGAGGAATCGTCTACTAAAATTTCAACAATAGTTCCGGACACCTCAGACTCTACCTCATTAAACAATTTCATCGCTTCAATGATACAAACAGTATCACCTACAGAAACCTTGTCTCCAACTTTAACAAATGGAGGTGACTCAGGGGAAGATTTTCTGTAGAATGTACCGATAATCGGTGATTTGATAGAAATGTATTTTGATTTCTCAGCGCCACTTGCTGCGGGTGTTTCTACTTTAGCCGGAGCCGGTTGATTGGAGGTTACAACTTGAGCAATAGTCTCCATAGGAGCTGCAACAGGAATGTGCTGAATTTCAGCAATATCTCCTTTATCACTGCCTGTTTTGATCGTAATTTTGAAATCTTTGGTTTCCAGTTTTACTTCACTGGCACCAGATCTAGCAACAAACTTGATTAAGTTTTGGATTTCTTTAATTTCCATAATTAGTTTTTTAACTTATTTATTGTAGGCCCATTTTAGGTAAATAGATCCCCAAGAGAATCCTCCACCAAATGCGGCAAATATAATGACATCACCTTTTTTTAATTGATCTTCATAATCTGCAAGTAATAATGGTAAAGTAGCAGAGGTCGTATTTCCGTAATATTGTATGTTCAACATTACTTTAGATGGATCTAATTTCATTCTACTGGCTGTCGCTTCTACAATTCTTTTATTCGCTTGATGTGCTGCTAACCACTGAATGTTTTCATTGGTCAAATTATTTCTAACTAATATTTTTTCACAAACATCAGCCATATTGAAAACTGCATTTTTAAATACAGTTTGACCGTCCTGACGAACAAAATGCAATTTATCTTTAACCGTTTTTTCAGTTGTAGTTAGGTATGAACCACCGGCAGGGACATTTAAGAATTCTCTACCATTTCCATCTGTACGTAAGTATTCATCCAAAACACCTAATCCTTCCAAATTTGGTTCAAACAAAACAGCTCCAGCTCCATCTCCAAATATTATACATGTGGTGCGATCTGTGTAATCTATCATAGATGAATTCATATCTGCACCAATAAGCAACACCTTTGCATACTTACCGGACTCTATGTATCTAGCAGCCACGGACATTCCATATAAAAAACTTGAACATGCAGATTCTAAGTCAAATGCAAAAGCATTTACTGCTCCTATTTTTGCGGCCACAAAAGATGCAGTTGAAGCTGCTTGCATATCCGGAGTAGCAGTTGCTACGATTACTAGTTCTATTTCTTCAGGTTTAATTGAAGTTTTGGTCAACATGTCTTCAACTGCCTTTATGGCCAAAAATGAAGTACCCTTTCCTTTTTCTTTTAAAATTCTTCTCTCCTTGATTCCTGTTCGTGACACAATCCATTCGTCGTTGGTTTCCACCATCGTTTCCAACTCGGCATTGGTAAGAATATAGTCTGGTAAATATTTACCTACGGCTGTAATCGCTGCAGTAATTTTTGTCATGACAATAGTTTTCTATTAGATGAATCTTGAACCAAATTTCTAGACAAAATCTTAAAAAAATAGGATATCAAAGTAAAGCATTTTATCAAAGAAATTGTTCAAAAAAATGGATTTTTTAATGAAATCAACCAAAAAACACAAAAAAACCCTCAAAAATTGAGGGTTCTATCCTTTTTGAAATATACAGAATTATGCTGCGTTTTCAGAAGCATCTATCAATACTTGCCCACGATAATAAAGTTTACCCTCATGCCAATGAGCTCTGTGGTATAAATGGGCTTCACCTGTAGAAGGATCTTTTGCAATTTGCGGCATAGTTGCTTTATAATGCGTTCTTCTTTTATCTCTTCTAGTTTTTGATGTTTTTCTTTTAGGATGTGCCATCTCTAAGTTTTTTTATTGGTTATTAACTTCTTTAATTCCGCCCATCTAGGGTCTATCTCTTCTTTTTGTTTCTTTGGTTGTAATTCCTTTAATTTATCTACGATTTCTGACTTCAAAGAGCCATCAAGAACTCCCGGATGAACCCTTTTTTTTGGCAATGCCAAAACCACTAATTCATAAATGTATTGGGCTACATTTAACTTATGTTCGTCAAAAGGCAATATCAATAGATCTTCATTGTCATCATTAAATTCAGGTCCGAACTTAACAACTATTTCAAAATCATTCTGGATATTTTGGAAATAGGGTTCATTGCTAATATCACAAGCTAATAGAAGTTCTCCCTTTGTTAAAAAAATTAACTCCAATAAATTGCTTTTTTTTACAAAATCAAGAATGACCTCTATCTCACCTCCTAAAATCTCATCGTAATTAAATAATTCAAAGAACTGTTTATCAATTTTATAAATAAACTGATGTTTCCCTGGTTTTAAACCGGAAAAAGAAATATCATATTCTTTTAACGGATCTCTCACTTCATTCATTTTGAGCGCGCAAAGATATAAAATAATCTATTATTTCGAAACTAATCGGTTGTTTTTTTCTTTTTTATTTTGAACCTTTAGAAACCAACCTTTTCTCCATTAGCTCGTCAAATTCCGATCTATTATTAAAAATTTTGATGGCAGTAAACAACGCTTCACTAAATGAATGATGATTTGCCTTGTTTTCACCGGCAATATCATATGCCGTGCCATGGTCTGGGGAAGTTCTTATTTTTGACAAGCCGGAAGTAAAGTTCACTCCTTTTCCAAAAGAAAGTGTCTTAAACGGAGCTAACCCTTGATCATGATACATGGCTAAAACGCCATCGAATTGTTTGTATGTCTCGGAACCAAAAAAGCCATCTGCCGCATACGGCCCAAAAACTAAGGTATTTTTCTGACGACATTTATCAATTGTTGGTTTAATAATCTCTTCATCTTCCTTACCAATTAAACCATTATCTCCAGAATGCGGATTTAAACCAAGAATGGCAATTTTTGGTTTTCGAATATTGAAATCACGCTGAAGCGTTTTATTCATAATCATGACCTTATCCAAAATTCGTTCAGGCGTAATCATACCAGCTACATCCTTTAAGGGTACATGACCTGTAATAAGTCCAACCCTAAGCGAATCAGCCATTAAAATCATTAAACTTTTTCCCTCTAATTTTGACTCGAGATATTCAGTATGCCCATTAAAGTTAAACTTTTCCGATTGAATATTTTCTTTATTTATCGGGGCTGTAATCAGCACATCAATATTTCCATTTTTTAAAGCATTTGTTGCACTCTCTAAAGATTTAAATGCATATTTTCCAGATGATTCTGTGGTCTTACCCGGTTCAATGTCGACGTTTTCCTTCCAAACATTCAATACATTGAATTTATTAGGAATGATACCATTTAAATTATCTATACCATTAATTGAAACATTGCTGTTAAGAATCTTTTTGTAATAACTAATCACTTTCGTAGATCCAAAAATTACCGGAGTACAAAACTCTAAAACTCTGATATCCTCGAAAGTTTTAAGGATTACCTCAATTCCGATGCCATTCACATCTCCTATAGAAATTCCAACAATTATTTTATCTGATTCTTTCATGTAATTTTTGAAATGCTTTAACTTTGATTCATTAAAAAAACAATGACAAATTTAGTCATTATAAATTCAAAAATATATGTTTACGGGTATTATAGAAGAAATGGGAATTGTAAAAAAGATTGAACAAGAGAAACAAAATTTCCATATTACCGTTGAAAGTGCCATTTCGAATGAATTAAAGATCGATCAAAGCCTTGCTCATGATGGAATTTGCCTTACTGTTGTGAATCAAAATGGGAATCAACATACCGTTACAGCCATACAGGAAACGATGTTAAAAACAAATTTAGGCTCATTAAAACCAGGCAATAAATTAAATCTGGAGCGGGCAATGATTTTAGGAGCGCGTTTAGATGGTCATATTGTTCAAGGACATGTAGATCAGATCGCTACATGTGAAAAAATTGAAGACCAAGATGGAAGTACTATGTTCACTTTTTCTTACAATCCATGCCATAGTAACATCACAATTGAAAAAGGTTCAATTACTGTAAACGGAGTAAGCCTAACAGTGGTGAATTCAAAGGAAAATTCATTTTCGGTTGCCATTATCCCTTATACCAAGGAAAATACAAATTTCGGGCAACTAAAAATTGGTGATAAAGTCAATTTAGAATTTGATGTGATAGGAAAATATATTTCAAAACTAATGAAGAAGTAATCAGTTTTTCTTATTCCACAATTTTTTAATCGCATATACAATCCCGGCAGCCATCAATACAAAAACACCTCCCGAAATGGGAGTATCAATAGGTGGTGGAGGCGGTGGTGGACCTTGGGCTAAGACACTGTCAACAACAAATAGTAGGGAAACGGTGACAATGCTTCTCAAGTATTTTTTTTCCATACAAATTCAGTTAGCTGTAAATGATATTAAGTCATTTACGATGCAAATATATAAAAACGTTTTTTAAAAAACTTAACTTCAATTCAAATATAATTTTTTTACATTGAACACCTGAATCGAAATCATAAGATTTGAGTAAACAAATTTAAAACCAATTCGTCAAATTTTCAAGTGTCTCAACGTACATTTTTAACTCTAAATTTATTTTATTATTGTTAAAAGATCTTATTTTTTACGATTTAAATTCACTGTTTTGCATCAAAACTACTTCTTCAAACTTTCTCAACTATCATTTTTCAGCTATTCCATGCTTTATCCTACTCAATAAAAAACTCCTATCTATAAAAAAATAGGAGTTTCGTGGTACCTTTTTTGTGGACCCACCTGGGCTCGAACCAGGGACCACCTGATTATGAGTCAGGTGCTCTAACCAACTGAGCTATGGGTCCAAAATTGGTGTGCAATAATACTATTTTTTTTAATTTTGGACAAGGACAAATTAATTTATTATTTTTACCGAATCAACTATTAAAATCAAATCTTATGCATTCGAAAATTACAATTGCGCTTTTATTTCTATTGACATCTGTATGTATGTACAGTCAGAAAAAGGTTATTCCAAATAACCCTAACTATCAATATCAATCAGGCAATGATCAGAATCAGCAAACTACAGTCATCCGACAAACAAGATCTTTTGAACCGAGTTGGTCTTTTGGTGGAAACTTCGGTTTTTCATTTTGGAATGGTGGTACCGATCTTCTATTTGCGCCAAGAGCTTATTATCATGTATCTCCTCAATTTTGGATCGGGCCCGGATTAATTTATAATTACTCCAGTTATGACTCGCGCAATTATGACTATTCCTATAACGCTTTTGGAGGAACTTTAACAGGCTTGTACAGACCAATCCCCTATTTACAATTATCAGCTGAATTTCAAGAAACTTATACAGACAGAAAATATAAATATTTAAATTCTAGGTATGAAGACGATTATTGGAATTCCGCATTATACTTAGGAGCTTCATTTGTTTCAGGACATTTTGCTTTTGGTGTTCAATTTGATGCACTTTATGACGAAGGAAAAAGTCCCTATTCTAGTGCCTGGACTCCAGTAATTAGTTTCTATTTCTAAGATAGATTTTAAAATACTCCTTACTTAAAATATAATAAACCAACTTTTCATCGAGTTGGTTTATTTCTTTAAAAGCTTCTCGAATTTCTGATTCAGGAACATCAACTCGATATAACAAATTCATCAAACCCTCCACATTTTTTTCAAGGCTATACCTTACAAAACTTCCTAATGATTCAATCAGTTGCTTAGAAGACAAACTTATTTGCAATTCAAAATCATTTCCGGATAGATTGAGGTCTTTATTTAATTGAGAAATTATTTTTTCTATTAAATCACGATTACTGGTCGTGATGAATTTGTCAATAGAAAATTGAATTGGCTTCATTAGATTTTCCTTCCCATTAAATATTTACCAAAACCTTTTAAAATTGATTCTTTATCCTTTGGTAATTCAATTTCCGACAAATGCTTATAAGCCTTGTTTGTATAATGATCTATTTCATTTTTTAACAAAGTATCTGCCTCATATTTTCTAAATAGACTTTTTACCCTTTGAATTCTATCAGTCTCATTCTGGCCAGATAAATTGTTAGTCAATAGTTCAATTCTTTCTTCATCTGAACAGGCTTCTAATGTTTTTAACATCAAAAATGTTTTCTTACCTTCCACAATATCACCACCAATCTTTTTTCCAAAAGATTCGTCACCAAAGCTGTCTAGAAAATCATCCTGAAGCTGAAATGCAATACCTAATGCTAATCCATATTCATAAATAAGATCAGCATCCCTCTCATTAGCTTTTGCAACAATTGCACCCATTTTTAATGCGCTGCCTATCAAAACTCCGGTTTTTAGCGAGATCATTTGATAATATTCTGAAAGTGAAACACCAATAGTTTGCTCGAAATCCATATCCATCTGCTGACCTTCACAAACTTTTATCGCCGTTTCATTAAATAATTTTATGATTTTTTTAAATGAATCTCCTTCATAAGGTTCAAAATATTGATATGCCAAAACCATTAACGCATCTCCCGAAAGAATTCCAGTATTTATATCCCATTTAAGATGAACGGTCTCCTGTCCTCTTCTTACATCTGCATTATCCATAATGTCGTCATGAATCAATGTAAAATTATGGAACATTTCAACAGCCATTGCCGCCGGCAAAGCTGCTTCTACTTCCCCATTAAAAACATCACAACCCATAAGTGTCAATACCGGGCGAAGTCTTTTTCCTCCGATGCTCATGATGTACCAGATAGGATCGTAAAGATTGCTTGGTTTTAAATTTTGGTTTTCCTTTAATATTTTATCAAGATAGTTTTCAAAAGTTTTTTGGTACGAAGAAATTTCCAACACAGTAATTTAGAGATTATTTTTTAGCCTCTCAAAGATAATATTATCTTGACAATACCAAGGAAACTTTTTTTGTTTTTATAGTTTCCTTTTAATTATCTTTGCGCTCATGAAAAAAACTATCATTCATAAATCGGCAGAATTGTTTTTGAAATATGGATTCAAAAGTGTGACAATGGATGACATCGCTACAGAACTTGGGATGTCTAAAAAAACCATATACACCCATTTCGAAACAAAGACAAAATTAGTCTCTGAAACAGCGCTTCATATTTTTTACGAAATAGAAAAAGGCATCAATGAGATCTGTATGAAAGGTTTTTCTCCAATTCAAGAAATCTATGAAATCAAAACACATGTCATGCGTCAGTTGCATAACGAACAAACCTATCCCATGTATCAATTACAAAAATATTATCCTAAAATTTTTGATTTGATAAAAGCCAAACAATTTGAACTACTCCAGAATTGTGTTGTTAAAAATTTAGAAAATGGCATAGAGCAGGGATTTTACAGAAAGTATCTGGATATTAATTTTATAAGTCGACTATATTTCAATGGAATACTCGGTATAAAAAATGTGGAGCTCTTTCCGTCTGAACAATTTACATCTGCCTATTTAATAGATTCTTATTTGGATTATCACTTGCGTGCCATTACCACCGAAAAAGGACTGAAAACTTTAATTGATATTCAACAATGAAAAAAATTATCACCCTCTTATTATTATTTGAATTGGTCTCAATTCATGCCCAAGAAATTGCCTATTCCTTTTCTCTTGAGGAGGCTATAAACTATGCTATGAATAATAATTATAGTGTAAGGTTAGCTGATCTTGAAATTAATGAAGCCGAAGAAAAAAAATGGGAAACAACCGCTATGGGTCTGCCCCATATAGATGGTAAAGTAGATTATTCCAACTTTTTGAAACAAGCCGTAACCTTAATCCCAAGTGAAATTGTAGGCGGACCACCTGGAGAATATGAAGAAGTTATTTTTGGAACCAAGCAGAATTTAAATGCCACAGTCACTCTTAATCAACTTTTGTTTGACGGTTCATATTTGGTGGGATTACAGTCTGCAAAAACCTACTTAAAGATATCATCACTTGCCAAAGAAAAAACAAACCAATCTGTTAGAGAAGCAGTAATTAATGCCTATGGGGATGTTTTAATCGCAGAAGAAACCATAGAAATTCTCGAAAATAATAAGAAAATCCTTCAAAAGAATTTGGATGAAACCAAAATTATTTTCGAAAATGGTTTTACCGAGGAGCAGGATGTTGAGCAACAACAAATCACTTTATCTAAAATAGAAAATGAACTAAACAAATCTGTGAGGTACTTGTCTATTGCTAAGCAAATGTTGAATATTACCTTGGGTATTCCAGTAAATCAAGATGTTGCACTTACGGAAAGTCTTGAATCCTTAGGTTTAAGAAGTACAGACCTTGCCTTGCTCACGGCCCGTTTCGATCTAAAAAATCATATCGACTATCAAATTGCTGATAACGAGCTAACCACCAATGAATTAAAGGTAAAGTACGAAAAATCTAAAGCATTACCTTCTTTAAATGCCTTTTTAAACTATTCGACCTTTGCCAATAATGATAACAATATTTTCTTTGAGAATAATGGAAATTGGTTTGATTCTTCTCTTTTCGGTGTGAGTTTAAAATTACCCATTTTTAGCAGTCTCGAAAGATCTTCGAGAACTCAACAGGCCAAAATAAACATGATGCAGTCGCAAATAATGCTTGATGAAACCGCACAGAAACTTCAGTTACAAGTTGATACTGCTAAAAATAAATACCAATTTTCATTGGACCAATTTCAAACTACAAAACAAAATTTGGTGCTGGCAGAAAGAATCGCAAATAAAGAACAAATCAAATTTTTTGAAGGGCTAAGTTCAAGTTTTAATCTAACAAATGCACAAAACCAACTATTTAATACGCAGCAATCCTATCTACAAGCCATTTTTGGTATCATACAATCTAAAGTAGAGTTGGAAAATGCCCTTAACAATTTCAATAATTACTAATGAAAAAGATCAATTTAATTATAAGATTCCCCATGAAAAATTTATTATTCCTAATTGTTTTTATGCTATTGCTGAGTTCTTGTGAAAACAAAGCAGAGGTTTCAACAGAAGAGGTGATTTCGTCCGGAGATCTCGATAAAATAAGAACGAAGAGAAGCAGTTTAGAGACTACTTACACCGAAATTTCCGAGCAGATCAAATTACTTGATGAAGCTATACATAAATTAGATACCAATGCAAAATTACCTTTGGTTACTACTTTGACAATAGAAAGGGAAGATTTTACTCATTTTGTAGAATTACAAGGCAGTGTCAAAACCAATGAGAACATTATTATATATCCTGAAATTGCAGGTATTTTAAAAAATATAACCGTCAAAGAAGGTCAGGAAGTAAACAAAGGGCAGTTGCTGGCAGTAATTGATGATGGGGGAATGGCACAGCAAGTTTCACAAATGGAGATTCAAATTGACCTTAGCAAAACCACTTTTGAAAGACAAGAGAGGCTTTGGAATCAGAAAATTGGCAGTGAAATGGAATATCTTCAATCCAAATCCAGCTATGAGGCGCAAAAGAAAGCATTAGAGCAAATGAAAATCCAATTGAGTAAAACCAGAATTATTGCTCCATTCTCAGGAGTAATTGATGATATTATTACCGATGAAGGAAGTTTGGTCTCTCCAGGTCAATCACCACTGATTAGAATTGTAAATTTAAAAAACATGTACATCGAGGCAGATGTTCCCGAAAGCTATGTAAACGATATTGTCAAAAATAAACTTGTAAATGTAGAATTTCCTGCTTTAGGAAAAAATATGGAAACCAAGGTTCGACAAGCGGGTAATTTTATCAATCCTGCCAATAGAACATTTAAGGTTGAAATTGAAGTGCCAAATACAGAAAAACACATCAAGCCCAACTTAACAGCTCGTTTAAGAATTAATGATTACAGCAGTGAAAACGCCATTCTAATTCCGCAAAGCTTGATAACAGAAAATGCTGAAGGACAACAATACATTTACGTTGTAAAAAACAAAAATGATAAAAATGAAGCATTGTCAGAAAAAGTTTTCATCACTACAGGTAGAACACAAGGAGATTTTATAGAGGTGTTGAGTGGTTTAGATAGTGGAAATGAAATCATAAAAGAAGGTGCTAGAAGTGTACGTGAGGGTCAACTTGTTAAAATTTTGGAACAGTAAATTATGGCAAATCAAAAGAAAATAGTCGATAAAGAATTTGGCCTCTCTTCGTGGGCCATTCATAATAAAACAACCATTTATGTTTTGATCTTTGTTATTCTTATGATGGGAATATCGGCCTATTATAGTATGCCTCGTGAAAGTTTTCCCGAAATCAAAGAAACAAAGATCTACGTGAGCTCTATTTATCCGGGGAATACGGCCGAAGACATTGAAAAGCTCATTACAGATCCATTAGAAGATCAACTTAAAACAGTAAGCAACGTCGTAGAAATTACTTCCACTTCTCAAGAAGATGTTTCAATGATTGTAGTAGAATTCGATGAAAACATCACCGTAGATCAAGCCTTGCAAAAAGTAAAGGACGAAATAGATTCTGAAACAGCAAATGAAGATTGGCCAACCTTTAATGGAGCAAAAATCGAACCCTCTGTCTTTAATTTGAGCTTGTCAGAAGAAATGCCGATCATGAATATCAATATCTCAGGAGATTATCCTATTGATCGATTAAAATTGTTCGGCGAATATTTACAAGACGAAATTGAAAACCTCAGCGAAATTAAACAGGTTGATATACGCGGGGCGCAAGAAAAAGAAGTACAGGTAGCTGTAGATATCTATAAAATGATGGCAGCCTCAGTTAGTTTTGACGATGTGATCGGCGCAATCAATAAAGGTAATGTGACGATGTCTGCAGGAAATATTATCGCCAGCGGGCAAAGAAGAACGATTAGAATTGAAGGTGAAATAGAGGAGCCTTCTGCCCTGGACAATTTTGTCATCAAATCAGAAAACGACAATCCCGTATATCTCAGGGATGTTGCCGTAGTCACTTTTAAAGATAAAGACCGAACTACTTATGCCAGAGAATTTGGTGATCCGGTAGTTATGCTCGACGTAAAGAAACGTGCCGGTAAGAATATGGTTGAGGCATCTGATAAAATCAGAACCATCGTTGGTGATGCCAAAGAAAATGAGTTCCCAAAAGACTTAAGAATTGAAATTGCCAATGACCAATCCTCTGTGACCATTGGTCAGGTAGATGACCTTGTAAATAATATCATCTTCGGAGTTCTGCTCGTTGTAACCGTTTTAATGTTTTTCCTAGGTTTTAAAAATGCACTATTTGTTGGTTTTGCTATACCAATGTCGATGTTCATGTCACTTATGATTTTGAATATGCTTGGATATACGCTGAACACCATGATCCTTTTCGGTTTGATCATGGGACTTGGAATGCTGGTAGATAACGGTATAGTGGTTGTTGAAAATGTTTATCGACTCATGGATGAAGAAGGAATGAGCAGAATAGATGCCGCCAAAAAAGGGATCGGCGAAATAGCTTTTCCCATCATCATTTCAACAGCAACAACTGTAGCTGCATTTATCCCACTGGGACTATGGCCCGGAGTTATGGGAGAGTTTATGATTTTTCTACCCATTACTTTATCAGTTGTTTTAGGTTCATCCTTAATTGTTGCTATTTTCTTTAATTCTGTTCTAGTATCTGAATTTATGACGGTAGAAGATGTAGATATGCCAAGGGAAAAAATAATTAAAATAACCGCTATCATGTCTTCTATTGGTTTACTCGTTGTTATTTTTGGAGGTGCCTACAGAGGGCTGGGAACAGTTATGATCGTAACGTCCATTCTTTTATGGATTTACCGACTGTTTTTAAGAAAATGGGCAAATTATTTCCAGGATAAAATTTTAACGAAGTTTGAGAATTTTTACGAAAATCAGTTACGAGCAGCACTTACAGGTTGGAGACCCTACATTTTGACTGTTGGTATTTTAGGTCTTTTAATAATTTCATTCATGGCTTTTGGTATTTCTTTGGAAAAACAAAGAACAAAAGTTGAATTTTTTCCGGATAATAAGCCTAATCAAATTATAGTTTACATCGAATATCCCGAGGGAACTGATATCGAAAAAACAAATACGATCACCAAACAGATAGAAGAAAAAATCTATGCAGTATTAGAGGATCCAATATACAGAGAAGGTGATTACAATTTTATGGTTGAAAGCGCTGTCTCTCAAGTTGGCGAGGGCTCGGGTAATCCACAAACTGATGCAGGTTTAACATCTGAAATGCCTCATAAAGGAAAAGTTACTGTTTCAATGCGGGAGTTTAAATATAGGAAAGGCAGGGATAGTGAATTATTGAGGCAGAAAGTGCAAAAGGCTCTTGTTGGTATTTATCCCGGTGTACTAATTTCTGTTGAAAAAGATGCTAACGGACCCCCGGTTGGGCCACCAATAAACATAGAAGTTGAAGGAGAAGACTATCAGGAATTGATCACTATTGCTGAAAAAATGAGAGATTTTATCAACTCTAAAAATATTTCTGCCATTGATGAATTAAAAATTGATGTAAATAAAGATAAACCAACTATGCAGGTTTTGGTGGATCGGAAAAAAGCAGGAGAGCTTGGCGTTAGTGCAGGTCAGGTAGGACAGCAACTTCGAAATTCAATTTTTGGCAGTAAGGCGGGCGTATATAAAGAAGGTGGAGAAAGCTATGATATTTATGTTCGTTTTGATGAAAATGATCGCTACAATACTAGTGCTATATTTAATCAAAAGATCACTTTTAGAGATATGGCCTCCGGTAAAATTAGAGAAATTCCTGTTTCTGCTGTTGCCAAGCAGAGCAATAGTTCCGGATTTAATGCGATCAAGCACAAAGATGTAAAAAGAGTAGTTACGCTTTATTCGGCACTTTCGCCAGGTTTTACAGACGCGGCAGCAGCGGTAAAACAAATACAAAATGAGATGAAAGCTTTTGAAGGAATGCCCAAAGGAATTAAAATTGACTATACCGGTCAAATAGAGGAGCAAAATAAGCAAATGGCTTTTTTAATGGGAGCCTTTTTCTCTGGTCTCGCCTTGATTTTCTTTATCCTCATATTTCAGTTTAATTCGGTTTCAAAACCTGCCATAATCATGCTGGCTATATTCTTAAGTTTTATTGGAGTTTTTGGAGGATTGGTCATTACCGGTAAGCCGTTTGTAATTATGATGACGATGATGGGAATAATTTCTTTGGCAGGGATTGTGGTAAACAATGGGGTAGTTTTATTAGACTATGCTCAATTACTGATAGATAGAAAAATTGATCAAGAAAACTGGGAAGACAACTCTTTATTAGACGAAGAAAGCTTAAAAGAAATTATTGTGAAGGCAGGAAAAGCTCGTCTCAGACCTGTGTTGCTTACTGCCATTACAACAATCTTCGGGTTAATACCCTTGGCCATTGGATTCAATATCGACTTCTTCTCTTTGTTCTCAGAATTCAATCCAAAGATTTATTTTGGCGGGGATAATGTAGTGTTTTGGGGACCTTTGGCTTGGACAGTAATTTACGGATTATTTGTGGCGACTTTTTTAACGCTTATAATAGTTCCTGTTTTGTTCTTTTTAGGATCAAGACTTAAAAGAAGATTGAAAAGCAAATTTTCATCAAGCAAAGTCGAACTGGAAACAAAATTAACTTAGAACCAATAACCCAAGTTAAAATACCAAAAGTTCTCCTTATTATCTGGGCTCCATGCATATTTCAATTGTATAGGGCCCAGAAATGTATTTATACCATAACCAAAAGCATAACCCGACCTAGTGTCTTGAAATATTTTTCCATTGTTCCAAAGGTCATTATCGGTTCTGGCGAAATTTCCGGTGAAACTTAAAAACTGATTCTTGAATAGCTCATATCTAATCGTAAGCGCTGATCTTAAAAAACCAGGACCAGATAAATCGGCAATCTCATAACCATAAAAAGGAACAAAAGTGTTCACAAAATTCTCATTATTTCCACCTAAAAAATAATCAAAAATTTGGTTGTTAGAGGATCCAATGGTAATTCCCCCTTCAGAGATTAGGTGAAGAGTTAACCTGTCAATAACAGTATATGCATATCCCAAACGGCCATAAAGCAAGGAAAAAGAATCAAAATTATTGTACTTATCACTCGATAATAAATAAACGATATAATTAGTGTTAAAGAAGAAACCTTTCTTTGGAAAGAATTGAATATCGTATGAATCAAAAGTAAGCTGTCCAAAGAGGTTAAAATAATTATTGTCTTCAAAATAGAGTTTTTGTGTTTCTCCCTCTATTAATTCGCTTGTATAGACGTTTAATAATTTATTTTCTGCACCTAATCTCAAGGCCATTTTATTTTTCAATGTGGTCTGAAAATAAAGCCTGGTAGTAAAGTCATTATATTGTACAGGAACTTTTACCTGAAAAAACTCATTTTCTCTTGTTGGAGGGGCATTTTCAACAAAAAAACTCTTTTCAAACGAGTTATATCTGGAATTTATTCCAAAACTCCAATTAAACCCATTATCAATAAAATAGTCAAAATTGAATCTAAAATTATCGCCAACAACCAGATCTGCAGATAAAAAATCATTTTTTAAAAAAGCGTATTTCTTGGTATAGTTGATTAATACACCTGATTTGTACAAATCATCAAAATGAACCCCTAATTTTATAAAACTGGAGACTGTTTCTTCTCTCAAATCAAATTCAACCTTGATTCCATTTTCCTCCTTATGAAACTTATACGTGATACTTTTAAAATTATTGGAGGCACTTAAAGCATTTACACCCTCATAAAAATCATCATGAGTAGTAAACTCTCCTGATTTAATGCCAAGCTTTTTTAGACAATATTCATCAGTGTAATGTTCGTTACCTTTAATCGTAATTTCTGTGATAAAAAAAGTGTCTTTAATTTCAGTAGAGCTAATCGATTTATCCAGTCTTTTTGAGGTTTGTTGGGCGGCTAAATTTTCCAACCCCGCTATATGATTTTTTGCCCCCCTTTCGCCTATATCAACTAGTTCAACGGCTTTATCGAAAGAAAAATCGTTATAATTAGAAATATCAGGTTTTATATACACATCTGTCAGGGCTACTTTACTCTCAACATCTTGATACATTTGATATCCTGCAATTTGCATCAAAACTTCAGGTGCAGTATCTAAATCTTCGTATTTGTGCAATGTTCCTTGGACATCAACACCAATGATATAATCAACTCCTTTTTCCTTTAACTTTTCAATAGGATAATTATCTCTAAGGCCACCATCAACTAAGACTCTTCCATCAATGATGACAGGAGCTAAAAATGATGGGAAAGAACCACTTGCCCTGATTGCTTCAGGTAAAAATCCCTTGTCTAGAACAACTTCCTCACCAGTTTCAAGGTCAGTTGCAACACAGAAAAAGGGAATGGGCAAATTTGCAAAATCATTAATATCATGAACATTCTCTGTTAAACGAGTAAAGAGATCAAAAATACTTTGACCTTTTGAGATGGATGAGGGCAATCCGATTTTTCCCTTTTTTAAGGGAAGAACTATAGAATATTTACCGTCGTTTTCCTTTTGATAAAAGTTTGAAGCACTTCTGGGCAACTTGTCTTGCAAAAGTTCGGGGATGTCATAGGATTTCAAAATAGAATCTAATTCTTTTGCACTATATCCCGCTGCGTATAAACCCCCAATTATGGAACCCATACTTGTGCCCGCAATATAATCAATTCGCACACCGGATTCCTCAATTATTTTAAGTGCGCCAACATGTGCAAAGCCCTTAGCACCACCACCACTTAGCACCAATCCTACTTTTGCATCCTTTTTTGGCTCGGTATTTTGGCCAAAAAAAGAAACTGTAAAAAAGAAAAAGATCAAAAAAAATAAATTTTTCATAGATGGAGTCCTGAATGCAAATCTATTGTAATTGATGGAAATATCCATAAATTTTATGTGCCTTATCATTTCCTACCGAAGTGATTAAATCTTCTAAAGTTAATAGTTTGATTCGTTTAACAGATTTAAAATCCTTTAATAGTTTAATTCGGGTTTTTTCTCCAATACCATTTATTTGATCGAGTTCATTTTTTACTGCCTCTTTACTTCTTTTACTGCGATGATGCGTGATTCCAAATCTGTGAGCTTCATTTCTAAGCATTTGAATAACTTTTAAAGTCTCAGATTTTTTATCTAAATACAACGGCACAGGATCATTTGGGTAATAAATTTCTTCTAATCTTTTGGCAATTCCCAAAATGGCAATCTTACCTTTTAGCCCTAATATTTCAAGACTTTTGACTGCAGATGAAAGTTGCCCCTTTCCCCCATCAATTACAATTAGCTGTGGCAAAGGTTCATTTTCATCAATCAATCTTTTGTATCTGCGATGCACGACTTCCTCCATTGACGCAAAATCATCCGGGCCTGCCACTGTTTTAATATTAAAATGCCTGTAATCTTTCTTACTGGGTTTTCCATCTTTAAAAACAACACAGGCAGCTACCGGATTAGTTCCTTGGATATTACTGTTATCAAAACATTCTATGTGCCGAGGCTCCGTTTTTAATCTAAGATCTTTTTGCATTTGCTTCATAATTCTATTTGCATGCCTCTCAGGATCGACAATTTGAATTTGCTTGAACTGCTCTTGCCTGTAGAATTTTGCATTTCTCAAAGACAATTCTACTATTTTCTTTTTATCACCCGTTTTTGGTACTGTCACTTTAATATCCTCTCCCAAATCAAGCTTAAAAGGGACATATATTTCTCTTGTTAGGGAATTGAATTTCTGTCTAATTTCAATAATTGCTAAAGGCAACAACTCTTCATCGGGTTCATCCAGTTTCTTTTTGATTTCAAGTGTATGCGACTGAATAATAGCTCCGTGCACTATTTTTAAAAAATTGACATAGGCAAAGCCTTCATCGCTGAGAATTGAAAAAACATCCACATTAGTTATAGATGGGCTAACAACAGTCGATTTTGCCTGATAATTTTGGAGCAATTCCAGTTTTTCTTTGATCTTATGCGCTTCTTCAAACTCTGCTTTTTGGGCTAAATTGTACATCAGCTCCTGAAATTGCTTGATGGCAGAACCAAAATTCCCTTTGATTATATTTCTAATTTCCTTAATTTCAAGATTATAATCGTCTTCATTTTGCAAATTTTCGCAAGGTCCTAAACAATTTTTAATATGGTATTCCAAGCAAACTTTAAATTTGTTTTCTTTAATATTCTCGGGTGAGAGATTGTAGGTACAAGTTCTGATGGTGTACAATTCTTTGATGAGAAAAAGCAAAGCTCGTGCACTTTTCACCGAAGTGTAAGGACCGTAATATTCGGATCCGTCCTTTATTAAATTCCTAGTTAAAAAAACCCTTGGAAACGATTCATTCTTTATGCAAATCCAGGGATAAGATTTATCATCTTTTAACAAGACATTATACCGTGGTTGATATTTCTTGATCAGATTGTTTTCCAATAAAAGAGCATCGGCCTCTGTATTTACAATAATGTGCTCAATATAGGCTATCTTTTTAACAAGGACTCTTGTCTTTCCATTTCCATGTGTTTTTGTAAAATAAGAAGAAACTCTTTTTTTTAAGCTTTTTGCTTTTCCAACATAAATAATTTTCCTGTTCTTATCATAAAACTGATAAACACCGGGCATTTCAGGTAAAGATTTTAGACTTAATTCTACACTCAAAATTTTTGTTTTTGAGTTACAAAATTATCTAAAAAAGATGATTCTGTTTCGTCCACCACTTCCCAACCCAAAATTGCGGAAAGCTCATAAATCTTCTTTAGTTCTTCAACCAATCTCTCCTTTGCGTCTATTTGGAGGTAAGTAACTTCAGCTGTTTCTTTTATTTTCCTGATGCTCGATTTGTTTATTTGATTGAGCTCCTCTTTCGTAAATGAATTAAATGTGCTCTGTTGAAGATCAAAATACTTAACGTCAGGGATAATATTAACTTCTTCTTGCGGTATTTTTTTTAAGATAATTTTTCTTCTTACCGAATCCACTTCTATTTCCAATTTATCGAGATCGAAAGAAACCTGAACCTTTGCATTTACTGTAACAATTGCACTTTTTTTAAACTCAAAAGTATCATAAAAGTACTTTTTTGCATTTTCATAATTATACACTTCACTAAAAGTACCCTCAGAAACAATTAATTTGCTCATGTTTTGTATGCCGTGTAAAATAACTTGGGTTTCTTCTTTATGAAAATTATTCTCCTTTTTGGTAAACCATAACTGACTGATTAAAATTCCCAATAATACCAGCAGCAAGTATAGAAATGTATTCTTCATGATTTAAAATATTCAGATAATGATGTATTATTAATTTGTAAATTTGTCACCCTATTTCAACCTTATATTTACATTTTATTTAAAATAATACCTTATACGATGAAATATTGGAAAAAACTTTCTATACAAGAACGCAAAGAGATCATCGAAAAAGCGCTTGCGGATAATGTCGATTTTCTGAACGATAATTCTTTGGGTTATCCTGCATCAAAATTAGACAACAGGGTTTTTTACAGTGATGCACCTTTTTTAAAAGACGCACCCACCTTACAAACTTTTGTCGCCAATCCGAATCATATTGGTTGCCATACTTATGGCACTTCGGAAAAAGCATTTAAAGGTACGCAAGAAATCGAAAGAATGGTCCTAAAAGTTTTGGCTGTTGACGTTTTTAAATGTAAAGATGAGCAGTTTGACGGATATATTGCCACGGGTGGAACAGAGGCGAATATTGAAGCGATGTGGATTTTTAGAAATTTATTTAAACGAGAATATGGGGCAACAAATGATGAAATTGCTATAATCGCTTCAGATGACACACATTACTCCATTCCAAAAGGGGCTAATTTATTACAAGTAGACCTTTTTTCGATTCCAGTTCTATTTGAGACACGCGAAATAGACAAGGTTGGTCTCAGAGAAATTGTTTTAAAAGCGAAAAATCAAGGGAAAAAATATTTTATTGTGATAGCTAATTTGGCTACTACCATGTTTGGATCTGTCGACAATCCCGATGTATATACAGATCTCTTAGAAGAATTTAATCTGAATTACCGATTGCATGTCGATGGCGCCTATGGCGGATTTGTCTATCCATTTAGTGATAAGAATTCAAGGATTAACTTTTCCAATCCAAAAATCAGCTCGATTACCATTGACGGACATAAAATGTTACAGGCTCCTTACGGGACCGGAGTTTTTTTATGTAGAAAAGGTTTAATTGAAAATGTCTTAACCAAAGAAGCCGAATACGTAGAAGGTATGGATTTGACACTTTCAGGAAGCAGATCTGGCGCCAATGCCGTGGCATTTTGGATGATTCTGTTTACGTATGGCCCTTATGGTTGGTACGAGAAAGTAAGTTTGCTTCAAATGAGAACCAATTGGCTATGTAATGAATTAGATCAATTAAAAATCCCATACTTCCGAGAAGAAAAGATGAATATAGTTACCATTAGGTCAGAATTTATTAAAAAGGAAACGGCTGAACAATTCGATTTAGTACCTCAAAAGCACAATGAGGAAAATCAATGGTATAAAATTGTATTAATGGATCACGTAGAAGTTGATGATCTCATGGTGTTTATCGATGCACTCAAAAAAGATATGAATTTAATCTCTTAGTGTTTTTTATGAGGAAATACTTTTTTGTTAAATAGGATAAGGATAGATACACCTATACTTATTGACGAATCGGCTATATTAAATACCGGATCGAAAAAAGTAAAGCGTCTGTTTTCGAAAAAAGAATAGTATTTATTACCGATAATTGGCAACCATTCTGGCGTTGTAAAATTAATGGGTTTAATCCATTCGGGCAAATTAGCATCGATGATTGGGAAGTAAAGCATATCTACAACTTTTCCGTGAAATAAACTGCTATATCCTCCATCGGGTGGGAAAAATGTTGCAACCTTTTGGTAACTATCGTCAAAAATAACACCGTAAAAAACAGAATCGATGATATTTCCCAATGCACCTGCAAATATCAATGATATGGCAATAATCAATAAATTATTTGCCTTCTTTTTGATCGATTCATACAACCAATAACCAATTCCTGTTATGGCCACCAAACGAAATAAAGTGAGAAATAATTTACCAGATTCTCCACCAAATTCTTTGCCCCAGGCCATACCATTGTTCTCCAGAAAATGAATTCTAAACCAATCCCATCCCAACACTTTAATTTCTTCGCTTAACACAAAATGTGTCTTGATATAAATTTTGCTGATTTGATCAATTAACAAAACAGCAAAAACAATTATCAATGATTTTTTTAGAGACATAATTTGTGATTTCAATCTACTTTAAATAAATATTTCCGTTGGTGGATTTAATTTTTAATTTATTATTCTGATTTTGATAAAAACCTGATATACTATTT